>CANHNO010000127.1 GCA_947462065.1 Burkholderiales bacterium
GACCACACCACCGCATCGGCCGCCGTGGCGCGGGAGCTGAGTGCCGCTGCGTTGCCGCTGGGCCTGCAATTCATCGATGCACCCGTGTCGGGCGGCAACGTCGGCGCCATCAACGGCGCGCTCACCGTGATGTGCGGTGGCGATGCGGCAGCGTTCGCGCGCGCTCAGCCGGTTGCAATGGCCTATTCGAAAGCGGTGACGCTGCTGGGCGAGAGTGGCGCTGGCCAACTGGCCAAGATGGTGAACCAGATCGCGATCGCCGGGCTCGTGCAGGGCCTGGCCGAAGCGATCGCCTTCGGCCAGAAAGCCGGGCTCGACATGAAGGCAGTGCTCGGTGTGATTGGCAAGGGCGCCGCACAGAGCTGGCAGATGGACCAGCGCGGCCCGACGATGATCGACGGTCAATTCGACTTCGGCTTCGCCGTCGACTGGATGCGCAAGGACCTCGGCCTGGTGCTGGACGAGGCCCAGCGCAATGGCGCCCGGCTGCCGGTCACGGCGCTGGTCGATCAGTTCTACGCCGATGTGCAGGCCGCTGGCGGGCGCCGCTGGGACACCTCGAGCCTGATCACCCGCCTGCGCTGAAAAGCCCCGGACTGCTGGGGCCGCTGCATCAGCGCTCGGGCCGCGGTGGTGGTGGCGACGGCGTCTGCATGTTGGCCAATTCGGCTTCGGTGATCACTTCGAAGACCCGCACGACCTTGTCGACGCCGCTGACTCCGCGAGCGATCTCGGTGGCGCGATTGGCCTCGCGCTCGGTGACGCGGCCCATCAGATAGACCGTGCCCCGCTCGGTGACGACCTTCACCGACTGGGCAAAGATGTCCCTCGAATCGACCAACGAAGCCTTGACCTTGCTGGTCACGAGCGCATCGCTGGCGATCGTGTTGGTGGGCTGTGCACTGACCACCGTCACCTCATTGACGATGGAGCGCACATTGTCGACGTCCGAGACCAGCCGGCCGACGACTGCCCGGTCGGCGTCGCCGCTGACGACTCCGGTCAGCAGCACCAGACGGTTGTAGCTGACGACGCTGACGCGAGCACGTTCACCGAGTTCCTTGCTCAGACGGTTCGAGGCCTTCAATTCGATGGCTTCGTCCTCCAGCTGAGTACCGGAGGTGCGCCGGTCGGTGTAGACCGCCGTACCGCCGACCATCGCGCCGCCCAGCAGCAACGGGAAGCAGCCGGTCAGGCTGGTCGACACCGTGACTGCGGCCAATGTGGCGGCAGCAAGCTTCGAGATTCGATTCACTCTTGTTCTCCGAGTAACTGTTGGTCCACTGCGTCGCACAGGCAATGCAGGGCCAAGCCATGAATTTCCTGGATGCGGGCAGTGCGATCGTGAGGCACACAGATGTGCACGTCCGTGTCCATCAGTAACGCGCCGAGCTTGCCGCCGGCGCGTCCCGTCAGCGCGACCACCGTCATGTCTTTGGCGTGAGCAGCCTCCACGGCCGCCAGCACATTTGCTGAATTCCCACTGGTGCTGATGGCGATCAGCACATCACCCGGGGTGCCCAATGCCTGGACCTGCTTCGAGAAGATGGCATTGAAATCGTAGTCGTTGCCGATGGCCGTGAGGATGGCGGTGTCGGTGGTCAGTGCCAAGGCCGCCAGTCCGGGGCGCTCACGCTCGAAGCGGCCCACAAATTCGGCAGCGAAGTGCTGCGCATCGCTGGCTGAGCCCCCGTTGCCGCAGACCATCAGCTTGCCGCCGGCGGTGATGCAACCCATCAGTGCATCGACTGCGTCGGCAATCGGCTTGCTGAGCACATCAGCGGCCGCGTACATCAAGTCGGCGCTGTCGAAAAACTGCTGCTGGATGCGTTGTTCAATCATGGCGATCGATGATAGACGCCGATGTGGTGCGCAGGTTCCGTACGGTTGCGGTGCACGGCGGGTTTCACGGGCTATTCAGCGTCGAAGGCCGCCCGCAACCACTCGACATGGTCCCCGTTGATCGCGACGACATCGAATCGGCAGGGCGGCGGCGTGGCCTGCCCCCGCAGGAAGCACCGCGCGGCAAACACGAGGCTGCGCTGCTTCGTGATGCCCACCGTCGCTGCGGCGCCGCCAAATCCTGCGGTCTTGCGGGACCTCACTTCGACAAACACCAGCGTGCCATCGCGGTCCCGCATCACCATATCGATTTCGCCGCCGCGCGCTCGTGGCCCGGCAGCGACCCGATAATTGCGCTGCACGAGCGTGAGCCCGTGGGCCAGCAGATGCGCCAGTGCGCGGGCCTCGCCGACATCTCCCACCGCCTTCGTCGTGACCATCACCAACGCCTCCCTGCTGCTCCAGGCGGCTGCCGCAGCCGCGGGCAGCCAACAGTATCCTGCGGGTGCACTGTATGTGGTGGCCACACCGATCGGCAACCTGGCCGACCTGACCTTGCGTGCGATTCATGTGCTGTCGCTGGTGGATGCCGTGGCCTGCGAAGACACTCGCCACACCACACCGCTGATGCGCCACCTGGGCCTGGACAAGCCGCTGTTTGCCGTGCACCAGCACAACGAGCAGTCGTCCGCGGGCGATGTGATCGCCCGGCTGGCGCGCGGTGAGCGTGTCGCCTATGTCAGCGATGCCGGCACCCCGGCGATCAGCGATCCGGGTGCGGCGCTGGTTGCAGCCGTGGTGGCTTCCGGACGCGCGGTGGTGGCGGTGCCTGGCGCCAGCAGCGTGATCACTGCCGTCAGCGTGGCCGGCGACACCGTCGGCAACGGCTTTCGCTTCATCGGTTTCTTGCCCCCCAAGGGCAACGAACGCGCCCTCGCGGTGCAGGCACTCGCTGCGGACAACGGGACCCAAGTTCTGTTCGAGGCGCCGCATCGCATCGAATCGCTGGCGCAGGGGTTGGCCGAGCGCTGTGGTGGACGCGCTGTCACCCTGTGCCGCGAGCTGACGAAGCAATTCGAGACGGTGGCAACAGTGCCCGCCTCGGCGCTGCCCGCGTGGCTGGCGGCCGACGTGAACCGGCTGCGAGGCGAATTCGTACTGGTTGTGCATGCCGTGGCGGCCGCCGCGTCAACCGACACCACGGCACGCCATGACATCGTGCTGCAGACCTTGCTGGCCGAGCTGCCGCTGAAACAGGCGGTGTCGCTGGCCGCGTCGCTGACCGGCGCGGCACGCAATGCGCTCTACGCTCGGGCACTCGCGCTCAAAGACGCGCCCCCGACAGACCCTTGAATCACCGCTGAAGCGGCTCACTTCTACAATGAAATGAAGGCTTTGAAAGTGCTTCCATGATTTCGCGCGAACCCACCATCGAACGTCTGGCTGTTGCCCAGCAGTTGCTGATCGAGCCCTTTGGCCTGACCGAGGCCTCGCTGTCGCGAGCCCTGCAGGCGATCGCCACCCACCGCATCGACGACGCCGACCTGTACTTCCAGTACACCCGCAGCGAGGGTTGGAGCCTGGAGGAAGGCATCGTCAAGAGCGGCAGCTTTGGCATCGACCAGGGCGTGGGTGTGCGCGCAGTGGCTGGCGAAAAAACGGCCTTTGCCTATTCCGACGACATCTCCGAAGCCGCACTGATGGACGCCGCGCAAACGGTGCGCACGATCGCCGCAGCCGGTCAGAGCCGGCGTGTGAAGGTCAATACCCCGAGCAAGGTGGCCGGAAGCCGCCTGCTGTACGGCCCGCTGGACCCGATCGCCTCGCTGGACAGCACGCAGAAAGTGGCGCTGCTAGAGCGCGTCGAGCGGATGGCCCGGGCGAAGGACCCGCGCATCAAGCAGGTGATGGCCAGCCTGTCCGGCGAGTACGACGTGGTGCTGGTCGCGCGCGCCGACGGCACACGGGCGGCCGACGTGCGCCCTCTGGTGCGCATGAGCGTCACGGTGATTGCAGAGCAGACCATCAAGGGCGCGGTGCGCCGCGAGACCGGCAGCAGTGGCGGTGGCGGCCGCTTCGGTTACGGCTACTTCGACGACGGCCTTCTAGAGAGCTACGTCAACGACGCGGTGAACGCCGCACTGACCAACCTGTCCTCGCGTCCCGCAAAGGCCGGCGAGATGAGTGTGGTGCTCGGTTCCGGCTGGCCCGGCGTGCTGCTGCATGAAGCGATCGGCCACGGCCTGGAAGGCGACTTCAACCGCAAGGGATCGAGCGCCTTCAGCGGCTTGATTGGCCAGCGTGTCGCGGCCAAGGGTGTGACGGTGCTCGACGACGGCACGCTGCCCGATCGCCGCGGTTCGTTGAACGTGGATGACGAGGGCAATGCCAGCCAGCGCAATGTGCTGATCGAGGATGGCATCCTGAAGGGCTACATCCAGGACGCGATGAACGCGCGGCTGATGGGCGTCAAGCCCACCGGCAATGGCCGCCGCGAAAGCTATGCGGCGGTGCCGATGCCTCGCATGACCAACACCTACATGCTGTCGGGCGACAAGACGAAAGAGGAAATCATCGCCGGACTCAAGCGCGGCCTGTACGCGTCGAACTTCGGCGGTGGGCAGGTCGACATCACCAGCGGCAAGTTCGTGTTCTCGGCGAGCGAGGCATTCTGGGTCGAGAACGGCAAGATCCAGTACCCGGTCAAGGGCGCCACGATCATCGGCAACGGCCCTGATGCCCTGACGCGAGTCAGCATGATCGGCAATGACATGAAGCTCGACACCGGCGTGGGCACCTGCGGCAAGGAAGGCCAGAGCGTGCCGGTCGGCGTGGGCCAACCGACGCTGCGCCTCGACGGGCTGACCGTCGGCGGAACCGCCTGAGGCAGTGCCTGAACTCTCTCCAATCGACCTGCACCCTGGAACCTCACATGCCTCACCAGAATGCCGCCCCCGAAGGCCGCTACGGCCTCATCGAAAAGACCAGCGAGACCGACAACGAGCGCATCCGCGGCGTCACGCCGCTGCCGCCGCCCGAGCACCTGATCCGCTTCTTCCCGATCCGCGGCACGGCGATCGAGACCCTGGTGGCGGACACCCGTCAGCGCATCCGCCGCATCATGGCCGGCCAGGACGACCGGCTGCTCGTCGTCGTCGGGCCTTGTTCCATCCACGACCCGGCCGCGGCTCTCGACTACGCGCACAAGCTGAAGGAACAGCGTGCGCGCTACGCCGACACATTGGAAGTGGTGATGCGGGTCTACTTCGAGAAGCCGCGCACCACCGTCGGTTGGAAGGGGCTGATCAACGACCCGTACCTCGACGAGAGCTACCGCATCGACGAAGGCCTGCGCATGGGCCGGCAGCTGCTGCTGGAAATCAACCGGCTGGGCGTTCCCGCCGGCAGCGAATTCCTCGACGTGATCTCACCACAGTACCTGGGCGACCTGATCGCCTGGGGCGCGATCGGGGCTCGCACCACTGAAAGCCAAGTGCACCGGGAATTGTCGTCGGGGCTGTCGGCACCGATCGGCTTCAAGAACGGCACCGACGGCAACATCCGCATCGCCACCGACGCGATCCAGGCAGCAGCCCGCCCGCACCATTTCCTGAGCGTCCACAAGAACGGTCAGGTCGCGATCGTCGAAACCGCTGGCAACCCCGATTGCCACCTGATCCTTCGTGGCGGCAAGGCCCCCAACTACGACGCCACCCACGTCGAAGCCGCCTGCAAAGACCTGGAAGCTGCCAAGCTGCCGGGCAGCTTGATGGTCGATTGCTCGCACGCCAACAGCAGCAAGCAGCACGAGAAGCAGATCGATGTGGCGCGCGACATCGCCGCCCAGCTGGCTGGCGGCAGCCGCCGCATCTTTGGCGTGATGGTCGAGAGCCACCTGAACCCGGGCGCACAAAAGTTCAGCCCTGGCAAGGACGACCCGGCGAAGCTGGCCTATGGGCAGAGCATCACCGATGCGTGCATCGGCTGGGATGACACGCTGACGGTTCTGGACACGCTTGGCAGCGCGATCAAGGCCCGCCGCCGCTGAGGCGGTAGCAAGGCGCAGTGACGCGCGCTACTCGGCCGCGTCCTGCTGCCGCAGCCGTTCGCTGTTCCAGTAAACGTCGTCGCCGCCCAGACCATCGAGGTTGGCGCGGTTGAGCACCCGGGCCAGCACGAACAGCAGGTCGCTCAGCCGGTTCAGGTAGTGCCGGGGTTCGGCGCGGACCGCTTCGCCAGCGGCCAGCGCCACCACCGTACGCTCGGCGCGCCGCGCAATCGTGCGTGCCACATGTGCCAGCGCCGCGCTGCGGGTGCCGGCTGGAAGGATGAATTCCTTCAGGCGCGGCAACTGGTCGTTGTAGTGCGCCAGGGCTTCATCGAGCTGGATGACGGCCGTGGTCTTGAGCAATTCGTAGCCCGGGATCGACAGCTCCCCACCCAGATTGAACAACTCGTGCTGGATCACCACCAGCAGCTTGCGCACATCGCCCGGCAGCGGCTCGGCCAACAGCACCCCCAGCTGGGAATTCAGCTCATCGACATCGCCCATCGCATGCACGCGCAGGCTGTCCTTCGAGACCCGGTTGCCGTCGCCCAGGCCGGTGGTGCCATCGTCCCCGGTGCGGGTGGCGATCTGTGTGAGTCGGTTCGACATGGGGGGCAGCCTGCTTCGTTGATGAGGCCGGCTCAAGGCCGGATCGGGGCTGGATCATGCCCGAAGACAGGACTGGCTTCGCTCGGGGATGGATCACTCCCCGCAGCTGACGTGCTTCAGCACCGGAGCGGACTGTCAGTTGTCCGGCGCGCTGACCGTCCAGCGCTTGCTGATCTCGCCGCTGCCCTTGACGCTTTCGAGGTGCACGCCGAAGCCCCAGAGCCGAGCCACGTGCTTGAGTACTTCCTGTGCGCTGTCGTTCAACGGTCGGTCGTTGTGCTGGGTATGGCGTAACGTCAGCGAGCGATCACCCCGCAGGTTGACGCTCCAGACCTGGATGTTGGGTTCGCGCTCGCCCAGGTCGTACTGACGCGACAGCGACTCGCGCAGGCGGCGATAGCCGGCATCGTCGTGGATGGCGGCAACCTCCAGCTCCTTTTCCTTCTCGTCGTCGTGGATGGCAAACAGGCGGAAATCGCGCATCAGCTTCGGCGACAGGAACTGGCCGATGAAGCTCTCGTCCTTGAAGTTGCGCATCGCGTGGTCGAGTGTTTCCAGCCAGTCGGCGCCGGCGATCGCCGGGAACCACTGCCGGTCTTCCTCGGTGGGCGCCTCACAGATGCGCTTGATGTCGGTGAACATCGCGAAGCCCAGCGCGTAAGGGTTGATGCCGCTGTAGGCCTTGTGGCCGACGGGGGGCTGATAGACCACATTGGTGTGCGACTTCAGCCATTCGATCATCAC
>CANHNO010000128.1 GCA_947462065.1 Burkholderiales bacterium
CCGAAGGACCCGGCGAGGAAAACGACCAGGCTGATGCCTGGCGACATGGCGCGCGAGATGCCGGTGGTCACGCCGATCCAGGCGCCCAGCACGGTGGGTACCATCGACAGCGCCAGCAGCCAGTAGGTGTTGCGCAGCACTCGGTTGCGTTCTGCCACAACCAACGGGCCGGCTGACGAAAGCGAAGAGGGATTGAGAGCGGAGTTCATGTCGATTCCTTCTGACTGAAAAGCGAAAGTGACGATGCCGGCAGCGCCTCACCCTGCGTGCGGAGCACGTGGTGTGGCATTGGGGCGTGGCGATAAAGGATCTGCGGCTCAGGCCGCAGCGGAGTTCACGCGTAGAGGCGAGTGAAGCGCGGCGGACGCTGCGGTCCGTCGAGGTACGGTGCGATCCAGGCCAGAGTGCCGTACGGGCCAGGCCAAGTCGTCAGCAGCGCAGGTGATGAGGCGTCGCCATCGGCTGGCACCAGGCCGACCAAGTCAATCACAGCCTCCTCGACAGCCAGCGTCGTTTGCCCGACGAACGATGCATCGCGCTCTGAACCTGCAGCCTGCTGCTCTAAGTTCGAGGCAGATTGAGCATTGTGATGCTGCGCGTTGAGCGACACCGACAAGCTCCCACGGTGGTCCACCGTCGGGGCGGACCAAGCCAAGACCAGTGTCAACAAGAGGAACAAAACGCGCAGGTTCATCACCAGATGATTCTATGGGGCGCCTTGCTACCCCATGAAAACAACGGTTGCTCGGGTGAGGATTTCATCCCACTGCAACTGGAATCTTCCCGATCTTGGCCTGCCATTCCTTCGGCCCGGTATCGTGGACCGAGGTACCGTTGGCATCGACGGCCACCGTCACCGGCATGTCGGTGATGTCGAATTCGTAGATCGCTTCCATGCCGAGATCGGCAAAGCCGACCACCGTGGCTTGCTTGATCGCCTTACTGACCAAGTAGGCCGCGCCGCCAACGGCCATCAGGTAAGCGCTCTTGTGCTTCTTGATGGCGGAGATGCCGGCCGGGCCGCGCTCAGCCTTGCCTATCATTCCGATCAGGCCGGTTTCCGCCAGCATCATCTCGGTGAACTTGTCCATCCGCGTCGCGGTCGTCGGGCCTGCAGGGCCAACGACCTCGTCGCGCACCGGATCGACCGGGCCGACGTAGTAGATGACGCGGTTAGTGAAATCGACTGGCAGCTTCTCGCCCTTGGCGAGCATGTCCTGGATGCGCTTGTGCGCGGCGTCGCGGCCGGTCAGCATCCTGCCGGACAGCAACAGCGTGTCGCCCGGCT
This sequence comes from Burkholderiales bacterium, assembly GCA_947462065.1. Lineage (GTDB taxonomy): Bacteria > Pseudomonadota > Gammaproteobacteria > Burkholderiales > Burkholderiaceae_C > PBB1. The sequence goes on from CANHNO010000128.1 coordinate 1,289, forward strand.
TCCAGCTCGCGACCTCAGCCCTGCTCAGCGTGTTCAGGTCGACCTTCTTGCTCTTGTTGTAGTCTGGCTGCCAGTGGACGTCAGGCCACAAATCAAGGCTGGGCGGATCGATGTAGGTCGGGCCAGAGCCATCGAGTACGAAGTGCGCATGGCGTGTGGCGGCGCAATTCGGGATCATCGCGACAGGCTTGCTGGCCGCGTGCGTCGGATACATCGCGATCTTCACGTCGAGCACCGTGGTCAGGCCGCCCAGGCCCTGAGCGCCGATGCCTAGCGCATTGATCTGGTCGCACAGCTGGATGCGCAGCTCCTCGGTCTTGTTGTTCGGGCCACGCGCCTTCAGCTCGTACATGTCGATCGGATCCATCAGGATCTCTTTGGCCATCAGCATGGCCTTCTCGGCCGTGCCACCGATGCCGATGCCCAGCATGCCCGGCGGGCACCAGCCTGCCCCCATGGTCGGCACCGTCTTCATCACCCAGTCGACCAGACTGTCGCTCGGGTTCAGCATGACGAATTTGCTCTTGTTCTCGCTGCCGCCACCTTTGGCCGCGACCTGCACATCCAACGTGTTGCCAGGAACCACGGTCATGTGAACGACGGCGGGTGTGTTGTCCTTGGTGTTCTTGCGCTCGAAGTGCGGGTCGGCCACGATGCTGGCGCGCAGCACGTTATCCGGATTGAGGTAGCCGCGGCGCACGCCCGCGTTGACCGCATCCTCGATGCTGCCGCTGAATCCCTCGAATCGCACGTCCATGCCAATCTTAAGGAACACGTTGACGATGCCGGTGTCCTGGCAGATCGGGCGGCGGCCTTCGGCGCACATCTTCGAATTGGTCAGGATCTGCGCGATCGCGTCCTTCGCGGCCGGGCTCTGCTCGGCCTCATAGGCACGTGCCAGATGGGCGATGTAATCAGCTGGGTGGTAATAGCTGATGTACTGAAGCGCTGCGGCGATCGATTCGACGAGGTCGTCTTGGCGGATGCTGGTCATGGGTGATGGACTCTCTGGCTAATCGCGCTCACTGCGGTTTCGAGGGCGTTGCGCTCGACATCAGGCGATCGGTCGCGGCGATGGCGATGGCGGACAGCAGGAATGTGACGTGGATCAGTGTTTGCCACATCAGCACTTTCTCGGTGTAGTTTCCGGCGCTGATGAAGGTCTTCAGCAGGTGGATCGAACTGATGCCAATGATCGCGGTGGCTAGCTTCACCTTCAGTACCGATGCGTTCACGTGGCTCAGCCACTCGGGCTGGTCAGGATGCTCTTCTAGGCCCATGCGCGACACAAAGGTTTCGTAGCCACCGACGATGACCATGATCAGCAAGTTGGAAATCATCACGACGTCAATCAGCGCCAGCACGACCAGCATGATCACGGTTTCATTGAGCCTGGGTGCTTCGTAGCCGATCACCGTACCGGCCGCATCCTTGATCGGCGCGAGTTGGTAGCCAATGCTCTGAACCAGTGCGGCGAGCGCTTTTTCGCTGCCGAACACTGCTTCAATCAGGTGAACCAGTTCAACCCAGAAATGGAAGACGTACACCGCCTGTGCCAAGATCAATCCGAGATAGAGCGGCAATTGCAGCCATCGGGTGGCGAAGATCGCTGCGGGCAGTGGTCGCATCCGATGGTTCGATTTCGGCGGGGTCGGAAGGGTCATGATGGGCTCGGTAAGTGACATTCGGATGCCTCGCCGTCGGTATGGGGCGGGGTACAACTGACCCACAGTCGATTGTAGGCAGTGCTGGGGTATTCGATGTTTGACAGGCCGACGGTCGCAGAGTAAGGGCGTCGTAAGAGCCAGTCGCTAATGTTCAGACAGCAAAAGAGGACGTCCTCAAGGACGCGAGAACTGCGGGCGCAGCTCCGCTGCGACGCGAACAACACAGAGCAGGAGACAACCATGAGTGATTCCATGTCCGTGAAGCAGTACCTTCCACCGGCCGAACTTGCACGCGATGCGCACGTGTCAGGCATGGCTCAGTACCAAGCGCTGTGCGCCGAGGCCGAGGCCAATTACGCCGGCTACTGGGCCCGGCTGGCTCGCGAGACGGTCACGTGGAAGACCCCGTTCACCCGCTCGCTTGACGACAGCGCAGCACCTTTTTTCAAGTGGTTCGAAGATGGCACGCTGAACGCGTCCTACAACTGCCTCGATCGGCAGGTAGAGGCCGGACTGGGTGACAAGGTAGCGATCATCTTCGAGGCCGACGGCGGCGAGATCACGCGGGTGACTTACCGTGAACTGTTGGCGCGCACCTCGCGGCTGGCGAATGCGCTCAAGGCACGTGGCATCAAGAAGGGCGACCGCGTCGTCATCTACATGTCGATGAGCGTCGAGGGCATCGTTGCCATGCAGGCCTGCGCGCGTATTGGCGCCACGCACTCGGTCGTGTTTGGTGGCTTCTCGGCGCAAAGCCTCCAGGATCGCATCAGGGATACCGGCGCGGTGCTGGTCATCACCGCCGACGAACAGCTTCGAGGTGGTAAATCCCTTCCGCTGAAGGCCATCGTCGACGAAGCCCTATCCTCGGGCCAATGCGATACCGTGAAGGATGTGATCGTCTACCGCCGCACTGGCGGCAGCATCGCATGGCACTCGCGCGATCTGTGGCTGCACGAGGTGACCGAGGCGCAGTCCGCCACCTGCGAGCCGGAATGGGTCGGTGCCGAGCACCCGCTGTTTCTGCTGTATACCTCGGGCTCGACTGGCAAGCCCAAGGGCGTGCAGCACTCGACAGGCGGCTACCTGCTTCATGCGATGCTGACGACGAAGTGGACCTTCGACCTGAAGCCCTCCGACATCTTCTGGTGCACCGCGGACATTGGTTGGGTTACTGGCCACACCTATATCGCCTACGGCCCGTTGGCCCTCGGTGCCACCCAGATCGTGTTTGAGGGTGTGCCCACCCATCCCGATGCGGGTCGCTTCTGGCGAATGATCCAGGACCACAAGGTCACGATCTTTTACACCGCGCCCACCGCTATCCGTTCGCTGATCAAGGCTGCGGAAAGCAATCCGGCGGTCCACCCCGACCGCTACGACCTGAGCAGCCTCCGCATCCTCGGCTCGGTCGGTGAGCCGATCAATCCGGCCGCCTGGGAGTGGTACCACCAGCACATCGGCGGCGGGCGCTGCCCGATCGTTGATACTTTCTGGCAGACCGAAACTGGTGGTCACATGATCACACCGTTGCCAGGTGCCACGACGCTGGTGCCTGGTTCGTGCACCTTGCCGTTCCCTGGCATCATGGCCGCCATCGTCGACGAGGCCGGCAAGGACGTGCCTAACGGGCAGGGCGGAATCCTGGTGGTGAAGAAGCCGTGGCCCAGCATGATCCGCACGATTTGGGGCGATCCGCAGCGGTTCGCGAAGAGCTACTACCCGGAGGACTTTCAGAGCAAGTACTACCTAGCCGGCGATGGCGCCATCCGCGATGCGCGAACTGGCTACTTCACCATCACTGGGCGCATCGACGATGTGCTGAACGTGTCGGGGCACCGCATGGGCACGATGGAGATCGAGTCCGCGCTGGTCAGTTGCACAGAGCTGGTCGCGGAAGCGGCTGTGGTCGGCAGGCCGGACGACACCACGGGTGAGGCGATCTGCGCATTCGTCGTCCTGAAACGGTCGCGCCCGACGGGCGACGAGGCCAGGGCCATTGCGAAACAGTTGCGAGACTGGGTCGGCAAGGAAATCGGCCCGATCGCCAAGCCCAAGGACATTCGCTTTGGAGACAACCTGCCGAAGACCCGCTCCGGCAAGATCATGCGCCGGCTTCTGCGCTCGGTCGCCAAGGGAGAGGCGGTGACGCAGGACACCAGTACGCTTGAGAACCCGGCGATCCTGGATCAGTTGGGGCAGGCTTACTGAAACTAGAGCCCCGTCGGACACGGAAAAGCCCCGCATGCGGGGCTTTTCTCTGCGAAGACGACGTTCAACACGTCGTCAGGCAAACGCGATTCACTTGGTCGCCAACATCAACTCCACCAGCTTCTTGGCTTCAGCGTCGGTCACTTGAGGGTTGGCCGGCATCGGGATGGAGCCCCAGACGCCGCCGCCGCCCTTACGCACTTTCGTTGCCAGTGTCGCCACCGCTTTCTTGTCGTCAGCGTACTTCGCCGCCACATCTTTGAAGCTCGGACCAATGCGCTTGGCATCGACAGCATGGCAGGCTAGGCAACCCTTTTCCTCAGCCAGTTTAGGGTTCGCGAACGCCGATGAGCTCATCAGGAGGGCGGTGGACAGGAGCAGGGCAATCTTCATAGGGTTCTCGTTGGTCAAGTTGTGCTCTAACGTGCGTGCGATTGGCCTCGTTGACAGAGCGGGCTGAGCTACATTCGGACGCTAGATTCTAGGACGGCCAATTGGCGGGAAGCTGTCCCTATTGCCCTGCCAAATTGAGGAGATTGCCATGTATTTGGTCGTGTTGGGCTTGTTGCTGTTCATCTTGAAACTCGCCGAGTTCGGACCTGTCGGGCAGTGGTCGTACTGGGCGGTGCTGTGGCCGTTTGCGCTGGCAGTGATCTGGTGGTCTTACGCCGACAGTTCAGGTTGGAACAAGCGGCGCGAGATCGAGAAAATGGAAGAGCGCAAGAGAAAGCGCCGCCAAGATAACCTCGAGGCGCTCGGCATGGATCCGCGGAGCCGGCGCAAGCGCTGATTGACTCAGCAACCGCGGCGCAAATTCAGTCGACTCACTCGAACTTGTCGAGTACCGCGCCGGAACTCGCGCTCGACGCATTGCGCGCAAACTTGGCGAGAACGCCACGGGTGTAGCGCGGTGCGGGCGGTGCCCACGCTGCGCGGCGACGAGCAATTTCCTCATCGCTCACGTTGAGTTGCAGGCTGAGGGTGTGCGCGTCGATGGTGATCGAGTCACCCTCGTGCACCAACGCAATCAGGCCCCCGGCATAGGCTTCGGGAGCCACATGCCCGACCACCATGCCCCAGGTGCCGCCCGAGAAGCGGCCGTCGGTAATCAATCCGACCGATTCCCCCAGGCCCTGACCTATCAAGGCACCAGTCGGCGCCAGCATCTCAGGCATGCCGGGCGCGCCCTTCGGACCCAGGTAGCGCAGCACCATCACGTCACCGGCCTCGATCTTCTTCGCCATGATTGCCGCCAGCGCTGATTGCTCGTCGTCAAACACCCGTGCCGGCCCGGTGATGACCGGGTTCTTGAGGCCTGTGATCTTGGCGACGCAGCCTTCCGGCGAAAGATTGCCTTTCAGGATGGCGAGATGGCCCTCGGCGTACATCGGGTTGCCTATCGGGCGGATCACGTCCTGGTCGGCCCGCGGCACGTCGGGAATGTCGGCCAGGTTCTCGGCGACCGTCTTGCCGGTGATGGTCATGCAGTCGCCATGCAGCAGGCCGGCGGCCAGCAGCGTCTTCATCACCTGCGGAATGCCACCGGCGCGGTGCAGATCGATCGCAAGGTAACGACCGCTGGGTTTCAGATCGCACAGCACCGGTACCTTGCGGCGCACGCGCTCGAAGTCGTCGATGGTCCATTCGACCTCCGCCGCGTGGGCGATGGCCAGGAAGTGCAGCACCGCGTTGGTGGAGCCACCGGTGGCCATGATCACCGCCACCGCATTTTCGATGCTGCGCCGGGTGACGATGTCGCGCGGCTTCAGATCAGCCTTGACGGCCTCGACCAGCACGCGCGCAGCCTCCTTGGTGTGCTCGACGATCGGATCCTCCACGTTGGCCATCGTCGACGAGAACGGCAGGCTCATGCCCAGCGCTTCGAACGATGAGCTCATGGTGTTAGCGGTATACATGCCGCCGCAGGAGCCGCTGCCGGGGATGGCACGCCGCTCGATCTGGCAGAAGTCCTC
>CANHNO010000129.1 GCA_947462065.1 Burkholderiales bacterium
CATCATGATCGCCACCCTGATCACCACCGCCTCGAAGATCGCCTTCATGGGTTACGGGCTGGGCTGGGCAGCGCTGGACTTCACCGGCGTGTCCGGCCACTCGATGTTTGCCGCGGCGATCTATCCGCTGACGGGCATGGCCATCACCAGTGCAGTGGCCGGTGAGCAGGCCGCGCGTTGGGGGCGGCTGGGTCTGGTCGCCGGTGTGGCGCTCGCGCTGGTGGTGGGGCTGTCCCGGGTGGCGGTCGGGGCACACTCCTGGTCGGAGGTGGTGCTCGGCTTGCTGGTCGGTGGCGCGGTGACACTGGTGGCCACTCGCGCCGAGCGAGCGCCGCCCGCGCGGCACTCGCTGTGGTTGCCGGTGGTGGTGTTCGTTTGGCTGGGCAGCGCGTCGCCGAATGCCCCACCGTCACCGACCCACGGCTGGGTCACGCAACTCGCGCTCGCGATCTCGGGGCGCGCACAACCCTACACCCGCGCCGATCTGCTCGCGCGGCACACCGAGCCGGCAGACAGCGCGCGCTGAAGCTGCAGGCCGGTCAGCTCCGACCCGACAGCGACTTGGCCAAGCCGGTCTGGTCGAGCACGTCAGCCACGAGTTCCAGCCGGAGCAGCGGGTTGTCGAGCGACATGAACCTTTGCTTTTGCTGCGCTCCGAGCGGCAACAGCTCGCACCACCGGTTGGCGACCCATCCGCAGTCGTCCCAGCGGTAGGGCGGCTGGAAGGGCATCTCCGCCGGATCGCCGGCCCTGTCCGACATGCTCTTGACGACCTCGCGCAGCATCGCTGAGACCGTCTTCAGATCGGTCGGCACGGCGACCTCGACGTCATCGTTCAGCAGTTCGACATCGGCGACCCAGAGGCCGTGCTTCAGTTGCTCGCGCGAGCGGATGCGAAAGCGCTGGGTGCCCGTGCAGCGGATCGTCATCAGTCCGGGGTTCGGCCGCTCCAACCGGGTGATGCGGGCCAGCGTGCCGATCTCGTGAAAGGCTTCATGGGGGAGGCTGTCGCCATGTCGGCTGTCCCGGGTGCTGTGCGACGGTGCGGCGCGGACTTCGCGGCCCTCCGTCAAGCAGACCACGCCGAATGCGGTTCCCGCCTTGTGGGCGCGTCCGATCATGTCCAGGTAGCGCACCTCGAAGATCTGCAGTGGCAGGTATCCCCCCGGGAACAGCACGCATTGCAGCGGAAAGAGCGGCAACGTGGCAAGGTCGGTCGGCGGCGTATCCATCGGCCGATTGTGGTGCTACTGCGCGCCCTGCAGATGAGAGGGATTGCCCTTGGCAGGCAAGACACCCTCGGCACGCAGCAGCGTTTCGAGACACTGGTCGCGGATGCCATAGAAGGCCTTGATGTCGTCGATCTGCCCCCACACCGCATCCGCTGACTGCAGCTGTGTGCGCTTCACGGCCAGGATCATCTTGTTCTTCTGTGTGTGTTCGAGCGCGACGAACTCGAACACCTGCGTGTCGTAACCGCAGGCGTCGAGAAGCATCGCGCGCAAGCCATCGGTCAGCATCTCGGCCTGCTGTCCCAGGTGGACGCCATGCTGCAGGATCGGCCGCAGCGGATGCGGGCTCAGCAGCTGCGGCCGCAGCTCCTTGTGGCAGCACGGTGAACACAGGATGATCGATGCACCGCCACGCAGGCCCAGGTGGATCGCATGATCGGTTGCGGTGTCACACGCGTGCAGCGCAATCATGACGTCGATCGGTTGCACCGCGCGGCTGCGCACATCACCTTCCTCGAAGCCCAGGCCGGCGAGACCCAGTTGCGCCACCACCGCATTGCCCAGCCTCACCATGTCGGGCCGCAGCTCAACGCCGGCAACCTGGGCGTCGACCCCCGGTTGATGCAGCAGGTGATCGTGCACCGCAAACGTCAGGTAGCCCTTGCCAGCGCCGAAGTCGACCACCCGCACCGGCCGCCGGGCCGCTGTCGCCGTCGGGTCGACATCCAGCAGGTGCGAGGCCCGCAAGGCGCTGGCGAAGACCTCGACGAACTTGTTGATCTGCTTCCATTTGCGCGACATCGCCGGCACAACCGTGTGCTGCGCGGTCGTGACGCCCAACGCGCTCAGAAATGGCCGGGTGACGTCGACGAATCGTTGCTTGTCCCGATCGTGAGGTTGGGCGCTGGTTGTCGGCTCGCTCGTCTGTCTCAGCCGCCCCGCGGGTGCCGCAGCAATCTCGGCTGGCCTTCGGCGCAAGGTACACACACCCCGCCGGCTCATCATCAGCTCGATGATCTCGTCCCGCGTGTGCAGTTGCGCATGGCGAAACACGGCTCCCAGCAGTTCGCGCACGCGATCCAGCCCAAGAGCCTGCGGCAGGTTCTTCGTCTCGTCGCGGGTGGTGTGTCGGTAGACGAACGACAGGCAAGGCTCGCCGCGCAACACAAGGGGTCGTGCCGTGACACGGCTCAGGTCGGGATCAGGCCCACAGTGCTTGGACAGCAGCAGTGACTCGAACCGGCCGCTGTCGAGGCTCGCCGCGCACAGCGCGACGAAGCGGTCCGGCGTGGCAGGGCCCGGGGGGCTTTCCGTCAGCGTATCGGGTGAGGTCATGTTGAAGTGGGATGACGCCGGGCTTGCGGCACCGCGCAAGGCGGTTGCCTGTTTACCAACGGTTTACCGGACCTTACCAAACTGCTTTGGGCATTCGCGAACGGTTGCACGCCACTGCCTAAGCTGACCACAGTCCCCGCCACTCTTCAGGAAATCACCGTGCAAACCGTCGCCACACCCCTCACGAGTCGCACTCCCCCCGCAGTCTGCCGCGCGGCGGTAGCACCAGCGCTCCACCCGTCTGGTCAGCGGATCTCGCGCCTGCTTGCGCTGATCGACAGCGAGATATCCGTGGTCCGGCGTGTGGTGCATGCCGGTGAGCCGGTGTACCGCGCCGGTGATGCCTTCGAGTCCCTGTACATCGTGCATGCCGGCCTGTTCAAGACGGTCAGCGTTTCCGCTGATGGCCGAGAGCAAGTGGTCGGCCTGCATTTCAAGGGCGACTGGCTCGGCTTTGACGGCATTGCCGATAGCGCCTTCGGCTGCGATGCGATCGCGATGGACACCGGCGAGGTGTGGGTGATCCGCTACCAGTCGCTGCTCGAGCGCTGCAGCCGGACACCCGAGTTGATGGTCGCCGTGCACAGCGCGATGAGCCGGGCGCTGGCCCGCGATCGCGACTCGATGCTCGCCGTGTGCACGCTGTCGGCAGACGCCCGCGTGGCGGACTTCCTGCGCAACTGGGCCACGGGCCTGGAGCAGCGCGGCCTGCGCACCGACTGCATCACGTTGCGCATGACGCGTGCCGAGATCGGCAACTTCCTTGGCCTGACGCTGGAGACGGTCAGCCGTGCGCTGTCTCGCCTGGCGCGCGACAAGGTGATCGCCTTTTCGCAACGGGGCCGCCGCGATATCGAGATCCCGGACGTTGCCGCACTCAGCGCCTTTGTCGACCGCAGCCTGGCCACCACCCTGCACTGAACTTCACACCACGCAGGGCTCAGCGCGCGCCGAGGTTCTGGGGTCTGGCCTTGAGCGCGCGTCCAATGGCACGCGCGAGTTCGGTGCGCTCGTAGGGTTTGCGCAAAAGCTCCCAGGCTGCCGGGCCATCCTCTGGCGCCTGCAGCAGCTCGGACGAGTAGCCAGACATCAGCAACACCGCGACTCCCGGCCAGCGCGTGTGAACCTGACGGGCCAACTCCGTGCCGCGCATGCCGGCACCCAGCGCGATGTCGGTCAGCAGCAGCTCACAGCGTGCGCCGCCGTGCAGACTGGCCAGCGCCGGTTCAGCAGCGGCGAACTCGGTGACCCGGCAACCCAGCGACAGCAGGAACTGGCGAACCACGGCGCGCACGTCCGCATCGTCCTCGACCAGCAGCGCTTCAAGCCCCAGGGGCAGACCCCCCGGGACCTCCTCGGCCAGCGATCCTTCCATGTCTGCTGCACCGCGCCGCCGCGGCAGGTACAGCGCGACCTGCGTCCCGGCACCGGGTGCTGTGGTCAGCCGGATCGAGCCCTTCGATTGCTTGACGAACCCATAGACCGTGCTCATGCCCAGTCCCGTGCCTCGGCCGAGCTCCTTGGTGGTGAAGAAGGGTTCAAACACCCGATCGCGCACGCTGTCGGTCATGCCGTGGCCCGTGTCGGCGATCACGATCTCGATGTAGGCCTGACCCTGCGCCCGATCGCCCAGGTCCGCCGCCACATCGGGCGGCAACGTGGCGCATGTTCCGCACGAGAACGACAGCGTGCCGCCCTGTGGCATCGCGTCACGCGAGTTGATCGCAATGTTCAACAGCGCGGACTCCAGCTGGCCGGCATCGGCCAGACATCGCAGGCCGCGAGAGACGGCGGCCACCTCGATGCGAATGCGCTGGTCCAGCGTGCGGCGAAGCATGTCGGCGAGCGATTCGATCAGCTCGGCCACGTCGACCTCGGTCGGGCTGAGCTGCTGCCGGCGCGAGAACGCGAGCAGCTTGCCGGTCAGTTCGGCGCCGCGCCGGCTGGCCCGTGCGGCCGCAGCGACCATCTGCTGCGCCACGGCGTCGGACGCCAGTGCGGGATGGTCCTCGAGCACCTGCAGATTGCCCTGGATCACCGTCAGCAGGTTGTTGAAGTCATGCGCAATGCCACCGGTCAACTGGCCCACGCTTTCCATGCGTTGCGCGTGGTTAAGCGCCTCCTCGCTTTGCGAGCGCTGCAAGCTGGCGGCGAGCAGGTTCGACAGCGAGGCAAGGAAATGCGACTCGTCGGCTCCAAAGCGCTCACCTGCACGCGCTCGCGCGGTGAGCACGCCGATGATCTGCCCGCGGTCCACCAGGGGCACCGCCAGCGCACTGACCAGGCCATGCGTCAGGTAGTCCGGCGGCACCGCGAAGCGTTGCTCCACCCGGAAGTCGGCCACCGTCACCGCGTGGCCCTGGGCGAGCACGAAACCCGGTGGCGTGTCGGGTCGATTCGGGCATCGGCTGCCCACGCCCTCACTGGCGAGGAGGCCAACGCCGCCGGCCACATGGAACTCGAGACGTGTCGTGTCGAGAAGAAAAACCACCGCCGAATCGACCTGCAACGCATCGACGGCAACGGCCGGTACCTGCTGCAGCAGCAGCTGGGGATCGCGCGTGTCCACCGCCAAGCGCCCCATCTGCGCCACGAACTCGCTGTAACTCGCTCGCTGCAAGGCCTGCCGCACCCGCGGGTAGGCCTCGATGCCACGCACGGCAGCGACCACAAAGGGCTCGCCCTCGATCTGCAGCGGGCTCAACGCGATCTCCACCATCACCTCGCGGCCATCACGCCTCCGGGCCGCCAGTTCCATCTGCGAGCCCATCGGGCGCGCCTTCGGCCCATGGCTGTAGGCCTCGCGATAGGCGGCATGGCGCGGGCGGATCGCATCAGGCACCAACGCGTCCACCATCAGACCGGCCAACTCGCCAACGGGGTATCCCAGCAGGTGCTCAGCCTCCGGATTGGCCAGCACGATGCGGCCCTCGGCGTCGACCAGCAGCAGCGCATCAGGGTAGGCGCCGAACATCGCCCGGTAGATCGCGTCCTCGGCAGGCCCGGGCTCGGGCGGCAGTTGCAGCGTCATGCGCAGGCGTCCAGACTCAGCGCAGCGTCACCGCCGACACGAGCACATAACCGGCCCCGCGCACCGCCTTGATCAGCCGCGGGTCGTCCGGGTCGTCGTCGAGCTTGCGGCGAAGGCGGCCGATCTGCACATCGATCGTCCGGTCAAAGGGTGCTGCGTCGCGACCCCGCGTCTGCTCGAGCAGGAAGTCGCGCGACAGCACGCGCCCGGCGTGGCGCGCCAGCACGCAGAGCAGGTCAAATTCGCCGGCGGTCAACGCGACCTGGCGACCCTCGGCGCCGCAGACCTGCCGTGCCGCCACATCGATCTCCCACTGCTCGAAACAAAGCCGTTCGCGCGACGGTGCGGCCACGTCTGCCGCAGACGCCGCGGGTGCCAGCCGTCGCAGCACCGCCTTGATGCGGGCCAGCAACTCGCGCAGATCGAACGGCTTGGTCACATAGTCGTCGGCGCCGATTTCCAGGCCCACCACCTTGTCGACCGCATCGCCGCGACCCGTGACGATGATCAGCCCGCACCGCCAGTGCTCGCGCAGAGTGCGGGCGATCGCGAAGCCGTCTTCCCCGGGGAGACCCAGGTCAAGCAGCACCAGATCGGGTGGATCGGTAGGCATCAGTGCGGTCAGCGCGTGCCCGGAGGAGAGCGCGCTGATGCGAAAACCCTGATTCGACAGGTAGCCTGCCAGCAACTGGGTGATGTCGGGCTCGTCGTCGACGATGGCAATGTGGGTGGTCGCTGTCACCCGGCGATTCTGCGACACCCCCGCACCTCATGCGCTTTGGCACCAGGCCGACCAGCGCAGCCACAAGTCGTGCGACAGCGCCCACGCCGACGCCACCGCGAGCGTGGCACCCGCCAGCCGCAGCATCAGCACGCTCACCGAGCAGTTGCTCGCCCAGCGCGCACCGATGGCACCCGGCAGCCACAAGCCCACCGACGAGGCGGCGGCGAAGCTGGCCATCGCCAGCGCGCCCTGGGCCGGTGTGCTGGCCAACGCGGCGATCAGCAAGGCCGACTGCAGCAGGCCACAGGGCAGGGCCAGCAGCAACCCGCCCGCAGCGCTCGCGCGCAACGGTGCCGCCAGGCGCTGCCTGCCAGGCGCAGGCAGTGCCACGACAGGCGCTGAGCCGAGTCGGGACCACCAGGCCGGCTGGCGTCCGGTCAGCAAGAGCCACAGGCCGAGACCCAGCACCGCGACGTGCAGCAAGGTCCAGAGCGGGCGCAGCACCGGCGCGGCACTGCCCAGCAGCGTCACCGCACCCACGCCGGCCGCCACCGCCGCGCCGCCGACCGCATAACTCGACAGCCGGCCGATCGCGAAGCCGGCCATCAGCTTATGTCGGTGGGTGCTGCCGCAGCGTTGCGTCACTGCGGCGCATGGGGCACCGCACATCGCCGCGCAATGCGGCACTCCAGCAAGGCCCATCAGCCCGGCCGCGACGATCAGCGGCGCATCCATCGCCTGCCTGTCGCTCGCCCGAGCAGCCCGTTCTCAGACCACACGGG
>CANHNO010000130.1 GCA_947462065.1 Burkholderiales bacterium
AGACCCTGGCCGGCTGGCATATCCCGACGGACGGGTATCGAAGCAAGAGCTGGGACGAATTCGCCCAAGCGGGTGCACCAACGCTGGACTTCGCATTCACGGTCTGCGACAACGCCGCCGGTGAGGTCTGCCCCGTGTGGCCGGGCCAGCCCATGACAGCGCATTGGGGTGTGCCGGACCCTGCCGCCGTTGAGGGCAGCGATGAAGAAAAGGCCAGGGCTTTCATGGATGTCGCCATCACGCTGAAGCGGCGCATCGAGTTGATGCTGGCATTGCCCATGAGCTCGCTTGCGCCGATGTCGCTGCAAAGACAGATCGAGCGTATCGGCCGTCGCCGGGCAGACGAAGCAACCATCAACGTCCTGATCCTGTGCACCCACAATTCCGCACGCAGCGTGCTGGCCGAGGGCATGCTCAATGAGCTCGCATCGCGCAGAGGCCAGGCGGTCCGCGGCTACAGCGCGGGCAGCGAGCCCAGCGGACGCATCAATCCATTCGCGTTGGAGGCGTTGCAGAACGTCGGCGTCGACACGGGCGGGTTCAGGAGCAAGAGTTGGGACGAATTCAGCCCTGATGACGCCCCGCCGCTGTCGATCGTCATCACGGTGTGCGACAGCGCAGCAGCCGAGACATGTCCCGTGTTCTTCGGGGGCTCGGGCGGCGCGCCACTGAAGACGCACTGGGGCTACCCCGATCCTTCCAGAGCGGAGGGCGGCGACGAGGGCAAGCGCCGCGCTTTCGAGCTCACCCGGCAGGCGATCGGCTTCCGAATGCTTCAGCTGCTCGAGTTTCTGGAGGTGCCCGACGTGCTCAAGACTGCCGACCGCAGTTCGATCCAGGCGGTTCTGGACAGCATCGGCGGGAGCTGAGAATGATCAGGATCGAGTGGCACAAACTCTTCGCGGAGTTGCTGGGCACCGCGCTGCTGCTCGCCGTCGTGATCGGCTCGGGCATCATGGCCGAGAGACTGTCCGACGGCAATATCGCCATTGCCCTCCTGGCCAATACGCTGGCCACGGTCGGCGGCCTCTACATCCTGATCGAGGTGTTTGGACCGGTCAGCGGAGCGCATTTCAATCCTGCGGTGAGTGCCGTGATGGCCTGGCGTGGCCAACTGGACAAGGCCACCTTGCTGCCCTACATCGTCGCCCAACTCATCGGAGCGATGCTGGGGGCCTGGCTGGCCCACGCCATGTTCGACATGGCGATCCTGCAGTTCTCGACCAAGGTGCGCACTGGCACGGGCCAGTGGATCGCCGAGGCAGTGGCCACCGCCGGTCTGCTGCTCGTCATCCTGCGTGCCCCGGCGGGCCGGGCGGCGCCCATGGTCGCCGCCTACATCGGTGCGGCCTACTGGTTCACAGCTTCGACATCGTTCGCCAATCCAGCTGCGGCTTTCGGCCGCATGTTCAGCGACAGCTTTGCGGGCATTGCGCCGGCGAGCGCTCCTGCTTTCATGGCCGCGCAGTTCGTCGGCGCAGCGATCGGCGTGGGCATAGATCAGGCGCTGCGTCCTGCCCGCTCCACTGCGGCGAGAGTGATCGAGTCCGGGGAAACGGGCACCGCTGGGCACCGCTGACACCATCTGCCGCTGATTGGGTGCGCGGGTATGCTCACCCTGCGGGCAGCAGGAATGGAAAGCAATATGGGCACTCCAACGGCAGTGGTGGTGGGCGTCGGCGCCGAGCGAGGCATTGGTGCTGCGGTGTGCAGGCGTTTCGCCACCGGCGGGTTTCACGTCCTCGTCGCGGGTCGTACCGAATCCAAGATCGAGCGGGTGGCCAGTCGCATCCGGGCGGAGGGTGGCAGTGCAGAGCATGTCGTTGTCGACACCACCTCGGAGACCGATGTCGAAAAGCTGTTCGACCTGGCCATCGCACCTGGCGTGGGTCGCGAGCCGGTGAACGCGGTCGTCTTCAATGCCGGCAACAACCAGATCATCGACTTTCGATCGCTCTCGGCGGAACAGTTCGAAAGCTTCTGGCGGGTCGGCTGCTTCGGTGGCTTCCTCGTCGGGCGGGAGGCAGCACGTCGGATGGTCCCCTTGGGGCGTGGCACGGTCATCTTCACCGGCGCCTCCGGAAGTCTCCGTGGCAAACCGGGATTCGCCCACTTCGCAGCCGCGAAGGCGGGGCTTCGCATGATTTCGCAGAGCATGGCGCGCGAGTTCGGGCCGCAGGGCCTGCACGTGGCCCATGTGCTGATCGATGGTGGCGTCAACGGTGACCGGCTGCGCCAGGCGATCCCTGGCATGGTCGAACAGAGGGGCGAAGACGGCCTGCTCGATGTCGACGCGATTGCCGAGACCTACTGGCATCTGCACCAGCAACCCAGTTCAGCGTGGGCGCAGGAAATCGATCTGCGCCCCTACAAGGAGTTGTTCTGACGCGCTGCGGCGACAGCGCGCATGCAACCACGGCCGTGATCAGGCGGGCTGCGGTTCGGCCTGAATCGTCCTGGTATGTTTTGATCGCCATCCCACCACACAGGAGACCCCATGAAACTGCTCAATTCCTTTGGCCCAAATCCGCGCATGGTGCGCATGTTCCTGCTCGAGAAGAACATCACGCTGCCCTTTGAGAACGTTGACATCATCGCCGGCGAAAGCCGCAAGAGCCCTTACCTGGAGAAGAACCCCGTCGGTCAAACGCCCAGCCTTCAGCTCGATGATGGACGCGTCATCGCCGAGACGGTCGTCATCTGCGAATACCTGGAGGAACAGCACCCTGCGCCCGCGCTGATCGGTACCAATGCACTGGAGCGAGCCGAGGCACGCATGGCCCTGCGGCGCATGGAACTCAACGCCACCGAGTACCTGTACAACGGCTTCCGCTTCGGCGCAGGGCTGGAGCTGTTCAAGGACCGTGTGCGCTGCCTGCCGGACGCTGCGGAAGGCCTGAATGCCAAGGGCGCGGACGGCCTGAAGCTCGCCGACTCGCTGCTCAAGGGCCAGACCTTCCTCTGCGGTAACCGTCTCACGATCGGCGATCTGGTGCTTTACTGCTGCGTCGACTTCTGCGCATCGGCTGGCTTCAAGGTCTCCCCTGACCTCACGAACCTGCACGCCTGGCTGGAGCGCATGAATGGTCGGCCCAGTGCGACAGCGTCGCTGTCGTCCAATTGGAGCGAGATCGGCCTGCGCGGCTGAGGAGCCCGCCGAAGCTTTCCGCCTTGAGGGCAAGACGAGTGCTGGAGAGCGCCTGATCGAATGTCACTCACGATGGCGTGACTGCGACTGCTGATGGCTTTCTGATCAGCGCGGACAGCGCAGCCAAACCGATCGGTGGCGTGGTCAGCCAAGGAATGGTGAACATGCGCCTGGCCAGCCCGGCGGCCAGGCGTTCCATCTGAAGGCGTTCTCCGGCCAGCCGCGCGAGCAGCAATGGATCACTCGTGCCGGCCGCCAGCACGCTCTTGTTGAGCACCCAGGCGTACGGCTCGATCCCGGCTCGTCGCAGGTCCGCCTGAAGTGCCGCAGCCTGTGACACTGGCGTCACCTCGGGCAGCGTCACCAGAATGATCCTGGTGTACGAGGCGTCCTGCAGCCTCATCAGCGGGGTGACGATGCGGGAAATGCCCTGCCCTGCGAACTCCTGCGTCATCTGCCGGTGATAGGCGCCAGTCGCATCCATCAGCAACATCGAATGGCCTGTAGGTGCCGTGTCCAGCACGACGAAGGCGCTGCGCGCCTCGCTGACGATGCGCGAGAACGCATGGAACACCGCCACTTCTTCCGTACAGGGCGACTGGAGATCCTCCAGCAGCAGCGCCTGCCCGGCCGCGTCGAGCCCGGGTGACCTGGCCGACATGATCTTGTCGATGTAGCGCTGCGTTTCGACTTTCGGGTCGATCCGGCTCACGTGCAGGCCAGGCACATCGCCGTGGAGCGTTCCGGCAAGGTGGGCTGCCGGGTCGGTGGTGCTGAGGTGCACGGTCTTGCCGCGTTCGACGAGCCCCAGAGCCAGGGCCGCAGCGACCGTCGTCTTGCCGACACCCCCCTTGCCCATCACCATGATCAGCCCGTGCCCTGTGGCAGCCAGTTCGTCGGCCAGCGCGTCCAGACCCTGAGGTTGATCACCAGCGACCGGGATCGACAACGTGGGCGCTTCGATCGGGCTGGCACCGGTGGCCAGCAGTGCGCGCAATGCAGGCAAGCCGACGGTGTCGAAGGGCCGCAGTGGAATTCGATCCTGCGGCAGTTCGCGAAGCGACGCGGGCATCGCGTCGAGCGCCTGCTGGCCCAGGTCCTCGATGCTGCGCGCCACCGCATCGGTTCGCGCGCTGGCGCGGAAGACACCATTGATCGCGAGCCGCTGGTTGTTCAGCCCGAGTTCGCGCAGTTCGTCCGATGTGTGTGCCGCTTCGGCGATGGCGCCCCTGTCCGGTCGAGTCACGAGGATCACCGTGGTCTTCGCCGGATCGCTCAAGGCTTCAAGCGCAGCCTTGAATCGCACCTCCTGCATCTTCAAACCTGAATGCGGCCCGAGGCAGGAAGCGCCACGATCATTGCCTTGGAGGAATCCGGTCCATGCCTTGGGCAGGCTGAGCAAGCGCAAGGTGTGCCCCGTAGGCGCCGTGTCGAAGATGATGTGGTCGTAGGTTTCGGTGTTGCCCGACAAGAGCGACGAAAACTCATCGAAGGAGGCGATCTCGGTCGTGCAGGCACCTGACAGCTGTTCGCGCACCGTCGAGAGTTCCTCGGCGCCGGCACTCGCGCCCATCTGCGCCAGAACCCGTTGGCGATAGGACTCGGCTGCGTTGTCGGGGTCGATGTTCAGCACCGACAGGCCGGGCGCGCCGGGCACAGGCACAGGTGTGTTGCGAAGTTCAATGCCGAGCATCTCGTCCAGATTCGACGCCGCGTCGGTGCTGACCAGCAGCACCTTCTTGCCGGCATCCGCCAGGCTCACTGCAATTGCGGTCGACAACGAGGTCTTGCCGACCCCGCCCTTGCCGGTGAAAAACAGAAATCGGGTCGGGTGCTTCACGAATCGGATGTTGCCAGACCGTTACGCCAGAGGCGCACGGAAGCCGACCGGGTCAACTCGCAAAAGCTGTCGGTTTGGTCAGACATGGCAGGCTTTACGCGCACTCATCGGCTGGTTTTGGAGCTCGACGCAGAGCAGGTGTTGAGGCCGAACAGCGAGTAGGCGGGACAGACCTGAAACAGGCCCGAGGCAAGCGGCAAGATGCCGAGCCAGCCCCAGACGCCGATGTAGCCCAGGAGGGTTGCTGCAATCAGCGCCACGCCAGCGGCGATGCGGATCGAACGGTCGATGGTTCCAACGTTGTGAATCATGTTTCTCTCCAAGAGTGCCTGGACCATGATCGTCCGAATGGCCAGGGCACACATGATCAAGATCAAGGTTCTTGCGTGCGGCCTTGGGGTTTGAACGGTGCCGTGATGAATGACTTCGCACCGGGGCTGCACCAGAGCTGCGGAGGTGTGACACCACGATGGAGAAATTGACACGCTTTCTCCATCTCCACTGTGGGGCAGGACCTGAATGGCGCTCGATACACTCCGAGGCATGCGCCGTTCCGCTGTCCTCCTCGTCGTGCTGTTTGCCCTGTTCTGGCAAACGCTGGCCATGGCAAGCGTGGGATCGACGGCGAACGCACGCGCCGACATGGAGCACACCGCCCTGCACTGGCTCGAGGAAGGCCACCATCACCACGAGGATGGGTCCTACCATCTGGACGATTCGAAGGAGTCAGTGCAGCACATGCTCTGCGATCACAGCTGCGCAACGGTGGCGCTCCTGGTGTCCTCCTCGCACGACTTCCCACCCCTGGGATCGGCGGCCCCCGGCGGGCCGCGCATCGCACCCGTGTCAGACCCCGACCCTGAAGGCCTGCTCAGGCCGCCTCGCTACCCCACCTGACCCGCCTTCGCGGCGGGCGTCCACCCGTGGGCGCCCGACCTTCCGCCGCAACGCACCCCGCGCAGGTTCGCCGTACCTGTCCGCCGATAGCGTGACCCGAGCTTGCGTGCGCCCGGCCCCGGCTGCCAAATCGTCAGGATCGATGTGAAAACTCTCCCGTTGCTGTCAGCCTGCGTGATCGCCGGCAGCCTGGCCGGTGCGCCCGCACGGGCCCAGCCTGCCGCATCCCCACCCAGTCCCCAGGCCGTGCTTGCGGCGGCGCCCGTTCAACCTGCTGGCACGGTGACGCTTCGCGTGGCCCTGGACGCGGCGTGGCAACGCGCAGTGACCGCCCGCGAAAGCGATGGCCAGCGCCGCCGCGCCGCCGCCGACCGTGCTGTGGCGGGCAGCTTCTGGGCTGCACCGCCATCGCTCGAATTGAGCCACCGCGACGACCGCTTGCAAAGCAACGCCGGCACGCGCGAGACCGAAATCGGTGTGGTCGTCCCTCTGTGGCTGCCGAGCCAGAGGGCTGCCCGTGCGGGCACGGCAGACGCTGCGGTGGCGCAGGCACAAGCTGCAACCCAAGTGGCTCTGCTTCGCCTGGCTGGCGAGCTCCGCGATGCGGCCTGGCAGATCCTTGCGCTGCAGGCCGAGGCTGCCCAGGCAGACGGCCTGGCACAGGCGCTGAAGCAACTCGCCGACGATGTGGAGCGCCGCGTGAGCGCCGGCGATCTGGCGCGAGCCGACGCGTTGGCCGCCCAGGCCGAACAACTGGCGGCAGCCGCCCTGCAGACCGAGATGCGCCAACGCCTGCAAGTCGCACGCGCTCGGTGGGCGCTGCTGACCGGATTGACGGCAGCACCCGAACCGCCGGCCACGAC
This sequence comes from Burkholderiales bacterium, assembly GCA_947462065.1. Lineage (GTDB taxonomy): Bacteria > Pseudomonadota > Gammaproteobacteria > Burkholderiales > Burkholderiaceae_C > PBB1. Next base: position 6,749 of record CANHNO010000130.1, read on the forward strand.
TTTCAGCGATGGCGCACTCGGCGCTGCGGCAGTGCACCCGGAGCTGCAACTCGCCAGCCAGTCCACGGAGCTGGCGCGCAGGCGCGTGGAACTGATGCGCCACTCGCGCCGCGACCCGCCCGAATTGACCGTGGGCGTGCGGCAGGAAGCGCCCAGCCGGGCTGAATCCTCCCAAGGCAGCCTGGTCGTCGGTCTGCGCCTGCCCTTTGGCACCGACGATCGCAACCGGCCGCTGGAAGCCGCCGCACTCGCCGAACTGGATGTGGCCGAGACCCACGAGCAGCGCCTGCGTGAGCGCCTG
>CANHNO010000131.1 GCA_947462065.1 Burkholderiales bacterium
CTTCCTCGACCGCGACGGCATGCTTGAAGTCGTCAGCGACGATCTGTACCAGCGCCAGCCGCAGGCCATCCTGGCCACCTTCCTGACGTTCCAGTCGACCAGCGGCATCACCGGCTTGTCATCTCGTACGCTGCGCGCGCTTTACAACGCCCGCGACCTGATGAACGCCGAGTTCCGGCACGATCCGGTCAATCGCGCCACATTCATGAAGATCCTGCAGTTGCCCACGGGTCAGACACACGCATTTCGTCTGATGAACGAGACCAGCGTGCTGGGGCGCTATCTGTGGGTGTTTCGTCGCATCGTGGGTCAAATGCAGCACGACCTGTTTCACGTCTACACCGTCGATCAGCACATCCTGATGGTGCTGCGCAACGTGCGCCGCTTCTTCATCCCGGAGCACGCGCACGAGTATCCTTTCTGCTCCCAACTGGCGATGCAATGGGACAGCCCGCACACGCTGTATGTGGCGGCACTGTTTCACGACGTCGCCAAAGGCCGCGGGGGCGACCATTCCGTGCTGGGCACGACCGAAGCCCGGCGCTTCTGCCACGATCACGGCATCGGGCACGATGGCGCCGCACTGATCGAATTCCTGGTCAAGCAACACCTGACGATGTCGCGTATCGCACAGAAGGAAGACCTGAGCGACCCGGCGGTGATCCAGGACTTTGCGCAACTCGTTGGCACGGAACGCCGCCTTACCGCGCTGTACCTTCTGACGGTCGCCGACATCCGTGGCACCAGCCCGAAGGTGTGGAACGCCTGGAAGGGCAAGCTGCTTGAAGACCTTTACCGCGCCACCTTGCGTGCATTGGGTGGCGCACAACCTCATCTCGATGCCGAAATCGAAGCGCGCAAACAGGAGGCGCGGCACATGCTGAACCTGGCCCTGCAGCCTCCGAACGTCGAAGAGCCGCTGTGGAACACACTGTCGATCAGCTATTTCGCCCGTCACGACGTCAACGAGATCGCCTGGCATGCCCGCTCCCTGCATGCGCAGTTGCAGTCCAAGTCGCCAGTGGTGACGGCCCGGGTTTCACCGGTCGGTGAAGGCCTGCAGGTGCTGGTTTATGCACGCGACCGCGCTGACCTGTTCGCGCGCATCTGCGGCTATTTCGACAGCGCGCAGTTCAACATCCTCGAAGCGAAAGTACACACCACGAACTCCGGCTACGCGCTGGACACTTTCCAGGTCATCAACCCGCAGTTCGAGGCGTCACGCGACGGCGCACCGGCAGCACAGTACCGCGACCTGATCTCGCTGGTCGAGAGTCAACTCAGTCGTGCACTCGACGCCCAGGGCACGTTGCCCGAGCCGAGTCGCGGACGCCTGTCACGGCGCGTGAAGTCGTTTCCAGTCACTCCGCGCATCACACTGCGGCCCGACGAGCGCGCACAGAACTGGCTGCTCAGCGTGTCGGCCAGTGACCGCTCCGGCCTGCTGTATTCGATCGCCCGCGTGCTGGCGCAGCACCAGATCAACCTGCAGCTCGCCAAGATCACCACGCTGGGCGAGCGCGCCGAAGACACCTTCCTGATCGATGGTGCCGCGCTGTGCCACAACCGCACGCAAATCTCCATCGAGACCGAGTTGCTCGATGCGATCGCGGCCTGAGACTCTGCGGTTCGCACGATGCCCCTGACACCGGTCAGCGCCTCAGACTGCCTGGCGCGACTCGACCACTACAACACCATCATCGATGCGCGATCCGAAGGTGAGTTCGCGCTCGACCGGCTGCCGGGTGCTGTCAACTGGCCCAGCCTGAATGATGCCGAGCGTGCGCTGGTCGGCACCGAGTACAAGCAGGTCTCGCCCTTCGTCGCCCGCAAGCGCGGCGCGGTCCTGGTGGCTCGCAACGTGGCCCTGCACATCGAGCGCCATGTGCTCGACAAGCCCAAGGACTGGCAGCCTCTGGTCTACTGCTGGCGCGGCGGACAGCGCAGCGGCGCGCTGTCACTGGTGCTCAGCCAGATCGGCTTCCGCGTGCAGGTGATCGAGGGCGGTTACCAGGCCTACCGGCGCGCGGTGATGGCGGCGCTGGAGGTGCAGCCGCTTTCGCTGCGCTTTCGCGTGGTGTGCGGCAAGACCGGCTCTGGCAAAAGTCGCCTGCTTACCGAGCTGCAGGCGCAAGGCGCACAGGTGCTCGACCTGGAGGCCCTGGCCAATCACCGCGGCTCGGTACTGGGCCTGGTGCCCGGCAGCCCGCAGCCCACGCAGAAGCAGTTCGACTCGCGCCTGTGGGACGCGATGCGCCACTTCGACCCGGCGCAGCCGGTGTGGGTGGAAAGCGAGAGCCGCAAGGTCGGCGAGTTGCGTGTGCCCGAGCAGCTGATCAGGTGCATGCGAGCTTCGCCCTGCGTGCGACTTGAACTGCCAGAGGACGCGCGCGTGGCACTGCTGATGGCCGACTACGACTTCTTCGTCAACGACGTGCCCACGTTCTGCGCCCGGCTCGACGCCCTGCGCCCGCTACGCGGCAATGAGGTCATCAACCAGTGGCAAGCTTCAGCAAAATCAGGCCGCATCGAAAGCGTCGTGCGCGAGTTGCTGGTCACCCACTACGACCCGGTCTACCTTCAGTCGATGCAGCGCAATTTCACCGGATTTGGCGATGCGCTTCGTGTAGAGCCCGAAAACGGCGACGCCAGCACTTTGGCTGGCGTCGCGAAAGACTTGCTCCTGTCCTGACCACCGGAGCGGTCGAATCACATCACCCCATGTGCAAGCCGCCATTGACCGAGAAGTCGGCGCCAGTGGCAAAACCTGATTCGTCGGACGCCACCCACGACACCATCGATGCGATGTCGTCCGGTGTGCCCAGGCGCTTGACAGGGATGCCGGCGATGATCTTGTCGAGCACATCCTGTCGGATGGCCTTGACCATGTCTGTCGCGATGTAGCCAGGGCTGACGGTGTTGACCGTCACCCCCTTGTTGGCCACTTCCTGCGCCAGTGCCATCGTGAAGCCGTGCATGCCGGCCTTGGCGGCCGAATAGTTGGTCTGGCCGAACTGGCCCTTCTCGCCGTTGACCGAGCTGATGTTGATGATGCGGCCCCAGCCCTTTTCGAGCATGTCCTCGATGACTTGCTTGGTCACGTTGAACAGGCTGGTCAGGTTGGTTTCGATCACCGCGTCCCAATCGGCACGACTCATCTTGCGGAACATGCCATCACGGGTGATGCCGGCGTTGTTGACCAGCACGTCGATCGGGCCGAGCTCTGCCTTGACCTTCTGGAACGCGGCGGTGGTCGAGTCCCAGTCGCCGACATTGCCGACCGATGCGTGGAACTGGTAACCCAGCGCGCTTTGCTCGTCGAGCCATTTCTTGAAGTCACGGCTCGGGCCGCAACCAGCAATCACCGTGAAACCATCCCGGTGCAGGCGCTGGCACATGGTAGTACCGATGCCACCCATGCCGCCGGTCACGTATGCAATCTTCTTGCTCATCTCTCTCACTCCTCTGTGTTGTTCTGAATGGGTGCAGGGCCAAGGCTGGGCCCTGACGGGTTGTTGGGTCAACCGGGTTGTCACCGAAGCTCGTGGTGGACTCAGCGTTCCAGCGTCATTGCAATCCCCATGCCGCCGCCGATGCACAGGCTGGTCAAGCCCTTCTTGGCACCGCGCTTCTGCATTTCGTGCAACAAGGTCACCAGCACGCGGCAGCCGGAGGCGCCAATCGGGTGCCCGATAGCGATGGCGCCACCGTTCACATTGACCTTGCTGGTGTCCCAACCCATTTCCTGGTGCACAGCACAGGCCTGGGCAGCAAATGCCTCGTTGATCTCCATCAGGTCGAGGTCTGCCGCGTTCCAGCCAGCCCGCGCCAGCGCTCGCTGCGAAGCCGACACCGGGCCCATGCCCATGATGGCGGGGTCGAGCCCGGAGCTGGCGTAGCTGGCGATGCGTGCCAACGGCGTCAGACCGAGGGCCGCAGCGCGCGAGGCGCTCATCACCACCACCGCCGCCGCGCCATCGTTGATGCCAGAGGCGTTACCGGCCGTTACACCGCCGGCCTTGTCGAAAGCAGGACGCAAACCCGCCAGCCCTTCGGCCGTGCACTTGCGGTTGACGAATTCGTCGATGCCGAACAGCACCGGGTCGCCCTTGCGCTGCGGAATGCTGACGTTGACGATCTCGTCGTTGAACCGCCCCGCCTCCTGTGCTGCCCCAGCCTTCATTTGCGAGGCCAGCGCCAGTGCGTCCTGTGCTTCGCGGCTGATGCCGTATTTCTTGGCGATGTTCTCGGCAGTGACACCCATGTGGTACGCGTTGAAGGCGTCGGTCAGACCGTCGCACAACATCGTGTCCAGCAGCTTCCATTCGCCCATCCGCACGCCATCACGTGAGCCCGGCAGCACATGCGGCGCGATGCTCATGTTCTCCTGGCCACCGGCCACGACGATGTCCGCATCGCCGTCGCGGATGGCCTGCGCCGCGAGCACGACAGACTTCAACCCGGAACCGCACAGCTTGTTGATCGTCATCGCCGGCACGGTGTTGGGCAGGCCGGCCCCGATCGACGCCTGCCGTGCCGGGTTCTGGCCGCAACCAGCCTGCAGCACTTGCCCCATGATGACTTCGCTGACCTGCTCCCCGGTCAGCCCGGCGCGCTTGAGCACCTCGGCAATGGCGACCGATCCCAGTGCCGATGCCGGCACCTTCGCCAGGCTGCCGCCGAACTTGCCCACAGCGGTGCGGGCGGCCGAAACGATGACGATGTCTGTGCTCATGATGAATTCCTGAATTGAGGTGAAAGTACAGCACGGAGATGACGCAGCCTTACACCTTGCTGCGAACGGAAAGACGGCGCGTTGAAATGCTTCGGACCGCCGTCATACTTTCTGCTTCACGTAGCGCCCTGGCGCTGGTTCGATGACAGGGTGCCTGCGGCTACCGGCGGCTTTCGGAGCGGCAACCTGCCGACCCGCATGGCTGGCCAGCCACAGTGCCCAGTCGGTCCACCAACTGCCCGGATGTTCCTTGGCCTTGGCGAACCAGGCCTCGGCGCTGGCCGGAACAGCTGTGCTGCCACCGACCCAGTGGCTGCGCTTCTTCTTGGCAGGCGGATTGATCACGCCTGCGATGTGGCCCGAGGCGCCGAGCACGAATCGCTTCTTGCCCTTGAGCACCTGCGTGGAGCGATAGGCGGACTCCCAGGGCACGATGTGATCTTCTCTCGAGGCGTAGATGTAGGCCGGTGTGTCGATCAGCGAAAGGTCCAGCGGTTGGCTGCAGACCGTCAGATCGCGCGGCTTCATCAACCGGTTCTCCAGGTAGGTGTGGCGCAGGTACCAGCAATACATCGGCCCAGGCAAGTTGGTGCTGTCGCTGTTCCAGTAAAGCAAGTCGAACGGAGGCGGCGTTTCGCCTTTCAGGTAATTGCCGACGACGTAGTTCCACACCAGGTCGTTCGGGCGCAGGAAGCTGAAGGTAGAGGCCAACTCGCTTCCCTTGAGGAGGCCGCCGCCATTGGGGCTCTCAGCGCCGATCGAGCGCTCGCGCACCCGCACCATGGCCTCGTCAATGAACAGATCGAGGATGCCGGTGTCGGTGAAATCGAGCAGGCTGGTCAAAAGCGTCACGCTGGCGGCCGGCTTCTCGCCGCGTGCAGCCAACACGGCCAGCGCCGTGGCGAGCAAGGTGCCCCCAATGCAAAAGCCCAGTGTGTTGATCTGCTCGGCGCGGGTGATGTCGCGCGTCACCTCGATGGCACGGATCACGGCCTCCTCGATGTACTGGTCCCACGTGACCGTGGACAGACTTTCGTCGGCATTGCGCCAGCTCATCACGAACACCCGATGGCCCTGGGCCACGGTGTAGCGGATCAGCGAGTTGTCGGGCTGAAGATCGAGGATGTAGTACTTGTTGATGCACGGTGGCACGAACAGCATTGGCCGCTCGTGGACCGTGGCGGTCAGCGGCTTGTATTCGAGCAGCTGGAACAACTCGTTCTCGAACACGACCGAGCCTTCGGAGGTCGCCACATTGCGGCCGACCTCGAACAGGCTTTCGTCGGTTTGCGACACATGGCCCTGCTGGATGTCGTGCCACAGGTGCTGCAAGCCCTGGCTGATGCTTTCGCCTTGCGTTTCCAGCGCCTTGCGCTGCGCCTCCGGGTTCAGCGCCAGGTAATTGCTGGGTGAGGCTGCGTCCACCCACTGCTGCACCGCAAATCGGATGCGCTGCTTGACCTTTTCATCGCCTTGCAGCTGATCGGCGAGGCCCAGCAGCGTGCGGGAATTCAGCAGGTAAAGCTGGGCAGTGAACGCGCTGGCGGGGTTCTCTGCCCAGTCCGGTGCAGCAAAGCGACGATCACCGAGCACCGGCGAAGGCGCTGGCGGCGCCGTGGTTTTGTCGAGCGCGGCGCTGCCGAGCGCCTGAAACTGCTGCATCGACTGATTCCAGAGCGAGGTGGCCTGTTGAACGTAGTCGTTCTGCAGCTGCGCCAGCGATGGCATCGGCAACGACAGCGAAGACAGTGACTTCAAGGTCTCGACTGCCGTGTCGCTGAGCGCCTGGGCCACTGCGTCGGTCGTCGGCGCAGCGGCCGCAGGTTCAGGCTTGGATTTCACTTGTATCCTTGTTCAGTCTTCGACGTGAGTCGTTGGCATGACTGCTGTCTGGATTGTCGCGTGCGCTGGTGATCGCTGCGTGACGAAAATCGGACAAGATGTGTTTACAACCTGAACCTGACGGACCTCGCGATGTACCTGGTGGCGATTGCATGGATGTACGTGGTGGTGATGATGACGGTGGTGGAAGCCACCAGTGCGAATGGCACCGTGCTCGGGGCGATCTTCACCTTTGTGCTTTACGGCGCGCTGCCCTTGTCTGTGGTGCTGTACATCCTGCGCAGCCCGGGGCGCAAGCGAGCACGGCTGGCGGCCGAGAAAAGCGCCGAGAACGTCCCCGCCACCGAGGCCTCACCCAGCGAGCCAGACGGCAGCCACCATGCGTCCGGTGACACCGTCACGCCGGAACGAAAAGAAGCGTGACGCGTCGGAGGCTGTGCACCAGGTTCCTCCACTGAGCGCCTTCA
>CANHNO010000132.1 GCA_947462065.1 Burkholderiales bacterium
AAGCGGAAGCATCCCGCTACCCGCCACGCCAATCAGATGTAACCTTTCCGCGTCAACCTTCATTGAAATCGCCCTGCAGCGCGGGGCGGCCGATCTAACCCAGCTCCTCCAGCACCCGATCAAACCCGTGCTGGGTTTCCGCCCAGTTCGGCGCCGAAAGGTTCTGCGGGTGTTCGGCGGGAAAGGCCAAGATCCTGACGTCTTGCGGAATGAACCGACGCGCCGTCAGCAAGGCGCGGCGCATGTGAAACGGTTTGGCGCAAAGACCGACCGAGCGGATCGAGGCCCAACCGATTTCCCGCGCGATTAGGTCGCTGCCAAATGCAAGACTTTTGATTGTGTCGCGTGAGACGCTTGAATGGTGCCGGAGAAAGGAATCGAACCCTCGACCTTCTCATTACGAATGAGCTGCTCTACCAACTGAGCTACACCGGCGCAGCCCGCGAGTATAACGGGGGCGATTTCAGGAAAAAGCGTTCAAGCGGCCTCTTGGTGGTAGCTTGTCACCCGCTCGACTTCGTTCTTCGAGCCGAGCATCACGCTCACACGCTGGTGCAGCGCGTCAGGCGCAATGTCGAGGATGGGCTGCAGGCCGTTGGTGGCGGCGCCGCCGGCTTGCTCGACCAGGAAACCCATCGGGTTGGCCTCGTACATCAGACGCAGCTTGCCGGCTTTGCCCGGCTCGCGTTGGTCCCAAGGGTAGATGAACACGCCGCCGCGGGTCAGGATGCGGTGTACGTCGGCCACCATGCTGGCGATCCAGCGCATGTTGAAGTTCTTGCCACGCACGCCGTCGGTACCCGCCAGGCACTCATCGATGTAGCGGCGCATCGGCGGCGCCCAGTGGCGCATGTTGCTCATGTTGATCGCGAATTCCTGGGTGTCCTCAGGAATCTGCACGCCGTCTTGCGTGAGTACCCAGGAGCCCTGCTCGCGATCGAGCGTGAACATGGCCACGCCGTCGCCGACTGTGAGCACCAGTGTGGTCTGAGGCCCGTAGACGCAGTAGCCGGCAGCCGCCTGCTGGCGACCGGGTTGCAGGAAATCGGCTTCGGTGACGGGGCGGCCGGAGTCGTCGCGCTTGAGCACCGAGAAGATGGTGCCGATGCTGACATTCACATCGATGTTGCTGGAGCCGTCGAGCGGATCGAACAGCAGCAGGTACTCGCCCTGGGGGAAGCGGTTCGGAACGACGTAGACATCTTCCATCTCCTCGCTGGCCATGGCTGCCAGGTGACCGCCCCACTCATTGGCCTCGATGAGCACCTCGTTGGCGATGATGTCGAGCTTTTTCTGCACCTCGCCCTGCACGTTCTCGGTGTGGGCACTGCCCAGCACGTCACCGAGCGCGCCCTTGTTGACGCTGATGCTGATGCGCTTGCAGGCGCGTGCAACCACCTCGATCAGCAGCCGCAATTGCGCAGGAATGTTGCCGTGCTCGCGTTGCTGCTCAACCAGGTACTGCGTCAGACTGATTCGTTTGCTCATCGTCGGTCACTCGGGTTGGGCGGGGTGTGGCCTTCAGCCTGCCAGGGCGCGGGAAACGATCTCACGCACGTCGCTCGACAGGTCAGGCTTGGCCGCGACGCGGCTGATGGCCTGCTGCGCCGCGCTGCGGTAGGGCTCGGCCAGGCGACTCCAGCGGTCCATGATGCGGGCCACGCGCGCGGCCAGTTGCGGGTTTGCCGCGTCGAGCTCGAGCACCCGATCGGCCCAGAAGGCATAGCCTGCGGCATCGGCGCGGTGAAAGGCCGCCGGATTCATCATGCATAGCGATGTGATCAGGCTGCGCGCGCGGTTCGGGTTGCGAATGGAAAAGTCCGGGTGCTTCAGCAACTGCAGCGCACGCGCGAACACCCGGCCATCGACCTCGGGCGCTGCAGCTTGCAGGGCGAACCATTTGTCGATGACCAGGGCCTCGCCCTTGAACATCGCGTGGAAGCGCTCCAGCGCGGGCGTGGCCAATTCCGCATGGGCGTTGACCAGCGCCGCGAGCGCGCCCAGGCGATCGGTCATGTGAGCCGCGTCCTTGAAGCGCTGGTAAGCGCGGCCTGGCCAGACCGTGTCACCTTGCGCCACCGCGTCGAGGCAGAGCATGGACAACGACAGGTTCGCAAGCGATCGCTTGCCGGACGACACCGGGTCGGGTGTGTAGGCACCTGCGACCTGGTGCTGTTCGTAGGCCCATGCCCAGTCGTCGCGCAGCGCGGCAGCCAGCTGCGCACGCATCCCTTCGCGGGCGCTGTGGATGCGCTGCGGATCGACGACCGTCAGTTTCTCGGCCACATAGGCTTCGCTCGGCGGCGTCAGCACCATGTCCTTGAAGGCCGCGTCGAGTGCCGGGTGTCGCAGGATGTCGCGCATCGCGGCGATGAAGGCGGCGTCGAGCGTGAGCGCATCGCCGTTGTGGGTGGCCGCGAGCAGGCGATTGAGCGCGAGCCGCTGCCCGGCTTCCCAGCGGCTGAAAGGGTCGCTGTCGTGTTGCAGCAGCACCAGAAGGTCGGCATCGGTGAGGTCGTCAGAGAGGATCACAGGTGCCGAGAAACCGCGCAACAGCGACGGCACGGGTGCGCTGTCGATGTCGGTGAAGGTGTAGCGGCTGTGGGCAGCGTTCAGTACCAGCACACGGTGCTTGCCGGGGGCTTCGGCTTCGCCATCAAGGCGCAATGGCAGGGCGGTGCCGTCGCGTGCGATCAGCCCCATCGCCAGCGGCACGACGAACGGTTCCTGACCCGGGGTCAGCGTCTGCTCGATGCTCAGTGTGTAGCTGCGTGTCTGTGCGTCGTAGTGGCCACTGGCGTTGAGGCGCGGTGTGCCCGGCTGGGCATACCAGCGCTTGAAGGGCACGAGGTGCTCGGCCAGCGCGCTGCCAGGGTTGGCATCGGCGATCGCCTGGGCGAAATCGTCGCAGGTCACGGCCTGGCCGTCGTGGCGCTCGAAGTACAGCGTCATGCCGCGCGCGAAGCCGTCGCGGCCGACCAGCGTCTGCATCATGCGCACGACCTCGGCGCCTTTTTCGTAGACGGTGGCGGTGTAGAAATTGTTGATCTGCTGGTAGCTGTCCGGGCGCACCGGGTGCGCCATCGGGCCGGCGTCTTCCGGAAACTGCAACTGGCGCAGCTGTCGCACGTCCTCGATGCGCTTCACGGCGCGGGCGCTTTCGCTGCCGGCCATGTCGATGCTGAATTCCTGGTCGCGGAAGACGGTCAGGCCTTCCTTCAGGCTGAGCTGGAACCAGTCGCGGCAGGTGATGCGGTTGCCGGTCCAGTTGTGGAAATACTCGTGGCCGACCACGCTTTCGATGCCGGCGTAGTCGACGTCGGTGGCGGTGGCCGGCGTAGCCAGCACGAACTTGGTGTTGAAGATGTTCAACCCCTTGTTCTCCATCGCACCCATGTTGAAGTCGCCGACGGCAACGATCATGAAGCGGTCGAGGTCCAGAGGCAGCTTGAAGCGGGCCTCGTCCCACACCACGCTGGCGATCAGCGAATTCATCGCGTGCTCGGTCTTGTCGAGGTCGCCCCGTCGCACGTATACCTGAAGCAGATGATCGCGCCCGGCGCGGGTGCGGATGTGCTGTTCGCGGGCAACCAGATCGGCGGCCACCAGCGCAAACAGATAGCTGGGCTTGGGGAACGGGTCGTGCCAGACAGCCTGGTGTTTGCCGCCGTCGAGGTCGGTCTGTGCGACCAGGTTGCCGTTCGACAGCAGCACCGGGTAGGCGGCCTTGTTGGCGCGCAAGGTCACGGTGTAGACGGCCATCACGTCAGGGCGGTCGAGGAAGTAGGTGATGCGTCGGAACCCCTCGGCCTCGCACTGGGTGAACAGGCCGCCGTTCGACGTGTACAAGCCCGACAGCTGCGTGTTGCGCTCTGGCGAACAGGTGTTGCGGATCTCCAGCGCGAAGGCGCCCTCGGGCACGTTTTGCAGGCTGTCGAGCACCAGCAGCCCGTCTTCATGGCGGAACGACACGCTCTCGCCGTTGACCAGTACCCGCAGCACCGACAGGTCCTCACCATGCAGCTTGAGTGGCTGTGGTGGCACGGCCGGGTTGCGCTCGAGCTGCATCCGGCTCGTGACCAGCGTGCGCACCGGGTCGAGGTCGAAGGTCAGATCAACGGTCTTGATCCAGAACGCCGGCGCGCTGTAGTCCTCGCGGCGGATCAGGGGGGCAGTGCCTTCACGCATCACACACCTTGCTTCAAACTGGCTTCAATGAATGGGTCGAGGTCGCCGTCAAGTACCTTCTGAGTGGCTGATACCTCGTAGCCGGTGCGCAGGTCCTTGATGCGGCTCTGGTCGAGCACATAGCTGCGGATCTGGTGGCCCCAGCCGACGTCGGTCTTGGTGTCTTCGAGCTTCTGCTGCTCTTCCATCCGCTTGCGCATCTCGAAATCAAACAGGCGGCTGCGCAGCCGCTTCCAGGCCACGTCGCGGTTGCTGTGCTGACTGCGACCATCCTGGCATTGCACGACGATGCCCGTGGGGATGTGCGTCAGGCGTACCGCCGAGTCGGTCTTGTTGATGTGCTGACCACCCGCACCCGAGGCGCGGAAGGTGTCGGTGCGCACGTCCGACGGGTTGATTTCGATCTCCACCGTGTCGTCGACTTCGGGGTAGACGAACAGGCTCGCGAACGAGGTGTGGCGACCACCCGCCGAATCGAATGGGCTCTTGCGCACCAAGCGGTGCACACCGGTTTCGGTGCGCAGCAGGCCGAAAGCGTACTCGCCCTCGACCTTGATGGTGGCGCTCTTGATGCCAGCAATGTCGCCGACTGTCTCGTCTTCCAGCGTGGCCTTGAAACCCTTGCGCTCGCAGTACTTCAGGTACTGGCGCAGCAGCATGCCGGCCCAGTCGCAGGCCTCGGTGCCACCCGCACCGGCTTGGATGTCGATGAAGCAGTTGCTCGGGTCGGCCGGGTTGTTGAACATCCGGCGGAACTCGAGCTGCGCCACGGTTTCTTCAAGCTTCGCGGCTTCGGCTTCGATGGCCAGCAGCCCGTCGAAGTCGCTGTCGGCCTTCGACATCTCGAACAGCTCGGTGTTGTCTGCCAGATTGCTGTTCAGGTGGTCGATAGTCTGCACCACCGCTTCCAGCGTGCGCTTCTCGCGACCCAACTCCTGTGCCCGCTTGGGCTCGTTCCAGACGCTCGGGTTCTCGAGTGCCGCGTTGACTTCGTTCAACCGCAGTGCTTTGCGATCGTAGTCAAAGATACCCCCGAAGATCGACGGTGCGCTGGCTCAGGTCGGCCAATCGATTGCCTATTGCATTGATGTGTTCGACGTCCATGAGGTGACAACCCTGTTCAAATTGCGGCTTTCGATTCTCGCACGCGACCCTTTGCGGTGATGAGCCTGACAACCAGCCAACCCACCAAACGCCAACCCGATGCCTTGGACTGACAGACACCGGGCCCACTGGCGCCAGAACCGCAACATCACCGCGATCTTGCTGGCGATCTGGTTCGTCGTGACTTTCGTGCTGACCTTCTTTGCGCGCGAGCTGAACTTCAGTTTCTTCGGTGGGCCCTTCAGTTTTTGGTTTGCGGCGTTGGGTGCGCCGCTGGTCTACGTCATCATCGTCGCCTACTACGCCCACCACATGGAACGCCTCGACCGCCAGCACGGACTGGCCGAGGATGACCAAGATCCCGCATGACTGCAGACGCCTCTGAATCCTTTTCTATCCGCGCCGCCGAGCTGCGCGACGTCACCGCCATCGTGTCGCTGATCCGCGAACTGGCCGAGTTCGAGCACCTGACGCACTTGTTGCAAGTCACGCCCGAGAAGCTGCGCCCGCATCTGTTTGGTGAGCGCGCCGTCGTTGAGGCTTTGGTGGCCGAGAGCGGGGGCGAGGTGGTGGGATTCGCCGTGTTCTTCACCAACTTCTCGACTTTCCTGGCGCAGCCCGGGCTTTACCTCGAAGACTTGTATGTGCAACCCCGCCAGCGAGGGCGCGGCGTGGGCGAGGCGCTGCTCAGCAGGGTCGGACGCATCGCGGTAGAGCGCGACTACGGGCGCTTCGAATGGAGCGTTCTCGACTGGAACGCCAACGCGATTCGCTTCTACGAAAAGATGGGGGCGACCGTGATGCCCGATTGGCGCATCTGCCGCGTCACTGGCGAAGCGCTGCAGCGTTTCGCCGCCTGAGCGCTCACCTCGGACACTCTCGACCGAGTATAGAAATGAGAATCATCGGAATCAGCTGCGTCCGCGACGAAGAAGACATCATTGAGTCATTCGTTCGGCACAACCTTGTCTATCTCGACAAGCTGTATATCGTCGATAACCTGAGCAAGGACAAAACCGTAGAAATCCTGACTTCGCTTGCGAAAGAAGGGCTCGCCATCGAGGTGTGGAAAAGCACCAGCTGCAGCAATCAGCAGGATAGAGCGATGACGGCTGCGTTGAAAAAGGCAACCAAACAGGATGAAAATGCAGATTTCGTATTTCCGCTGGACGCTGATGAGTTTCTAGGCGCCCCGGATCGCCAGTCATTGCTCGCCGATCTCGGAAAAATTGGTTCCGGTGGATACGGGGTCATGCCGTGGAAAACCTATATTCCTTTCGAGGATGATCTGGACAATCTGAATCCTTCGATACCTGCGACCGCACGCATGACCCAGCGACGGAATCATGAGGGAAATCAAATGTTCAAGGCAGTGGTTCCCAGAGCCTTGTTCGGCAAGATCAGAATTCCCCAGGGAAGCCACAAAGTCAAACGACTTGACGGTGGCGCCTGCCAGAAAGTCTTGCTCTCCTCGCCGTTGGCGCATTTCCCGATTCGCAGCTCTAACCAGCTGATCGCAAAAATAATACTCTCCGAACATTCTAAAAGTATGAAAAAAGACAGTTCACCCAATGAATCATTTCATTGGAAGGGGATGTCAAAATCTATCCGGGCGAGAAACTTTCGCATTGCCGCAGATCAGGTCAGGAGCTATGCGTTGTCGTACGCTGTGCGCCCGACGGATGAAATGCCTACTGAATGTTTTCACGATCCTTTGCCGGCTCATTCT
>CANHNO010000133.1 GCA_947462065.1 Burkholderiales bacterium
AAGGCTGGCAAGTGGTGGGCTCATCGCCCGAGGGCTTGCGCAACCGGATTGAGTCCGACACGAAAGCGCTGGGCGACATCATCCGCAGCCAGAAGATCGAGTTGAACTGAAAACCCTGAAACAGCGTATTGGGGGTTGTAAGCCGGAACCGCCGAAATTTCCGTCATCACAGCTCCAGCCCGGCCACGAGCGCGTCCAGGTCGATCATCTTGCCGTCGCTCTGGAAGGTGTAATGCCCATTCAGCAGGATGTGCCGCCAGGCCGCCGGTGACATCTGGATGACGAGCGCCAGCGCCTTGGTGTTCCCGCTCGCTTCGTACTTCGTCAGCAGCCGCGACAGGATGGCCGAGTTGTAGAAGATGACCGCGTTGGCGATCAGCCGGGCGCACTGGTTGCTGATTTCGATCTCGATGTCGGTGCGCCCGGTCAGTTCCTTCTTGCCGCCGACCTTGGCGATGGCCCCGCGTAGCTGGTGGTAGGACTCGATGCGGTTCTGCGAGCGGTGCACATTGCGCTCCAGTTGAGGATCGCGCAGATAGCGCAGCGTGTAGATGCTGCGGATGAGCTTGTCGAACTCGAACACCGCGCGCCGCGTCGGATTTGGCGCGGTGTAGGTGCACAGCTTGCGAACCAGCGTGCCCTGCGTCATCTCCTTCAGGCCGAGCGTGGCCACGATCTGGTCGAGGTTCGGCTTTTCGCTGATGATGAGATCGCGGTCGATTTTCCCGACCGGACGGATCAAGCACTTCTCGTACAGCGCCGGATCGTCGGCGCAATACAGTTCCTTCAACTGGCCTTCCATGTCGGTAAAGCGCGGCTCAAAGCGCAGGCCGAACCAGTGCAGGATGGCGAAGTTGGCCTTGTTGACGCTGTGCATGTCGCCGGTGATCGCGGTCGGCACGATGTCCGACGTGTTGCGATACCAGATGTCGAACACGTGGTGGGCCTCGTAGTCGTGCGCGCCGATCAGGTAGCCATTGAGTGGCACATGATTGCACAGCAGCGTGTAGGCGACCACGCCCTTGCCGCGCCCGAAGTATTTGCGCGAGTAGCGCGCCTTCACGGTCGGTCGCTCGACGCCGAATTTCTGCCCATCAACTGCACCGTACAGCACATCGAGGTCGAACGAGTAGTACGGGAAGATCGGCAGCGCGGCGATGGCGTTGCTGATGCAGTCGTTGGCCACCTGCAGCGTTGCATGGCGCAGATACTGCTGGTAGGCGCTCTCCAGCACGTGGTACGGGATATCGCTGGTGCGCGCCATGACCTGGTTGCCGTGGTTCATCGCCTGCGCGATGATGACCGCCATCAGGCTGTCGGCGTCGGCGACCTTCTTTGCATAGCGGGGCTGCAAGGGTGTCAGCGCAGATAGGAATTGGCACTGGCCGCTGACGAAACGAAACACGTCGGCCACGTCGCAGAATGGCAGTTGCTCGTAGAACGTTTTCTCGCGCACCCTTTGGTTTTCGCCCTTGGGCCTGCGCCAGGTCAGCTTCTGCGAGTCCTTGTCGTAATCCAAGTGCGTCAGCTTGCCCTGTTTCAACTCGCGATCGAAGGCCAGCCATTGCACGTGCAGATCGGCCGCTAGCGCATTGAGCATGGCATCGACCGGCTGCCGCAGAAAGGGGATGTCCATCTGCGCGAGAACGTCGGACTTCTCATCCATCGAAACCAGCTCATCGGAGAAATGACGGTGCTGCAAACTGTCGTCGAGGTAGAGTTCACCCGACTGGAAGCGCTTCCTGACCTGACGGTACAGCCAGAATTCGTAGCGATCAGCGTGCAGGCCAGTCGGCTTGCCGTCGACATCGAAGGTCAGCAGGTACGGCAGCAAACGTTTCGGCAGCGTGGCTGCTGGACATTCGGCGAGCGGCCGTTGCGATAGGCGCTGCTGTTTGGCGAACACGCCCTTGGTCCAGCCCAGCGCCACCAGCCACGGGCTGTCCGGGTTGGTACCGACGAGGTCGAGCGCGACGTACAGCGGTCGAAGATGCCGACGGATGCGCTCGGCCAAGCTGTCCACCGCCTGCCAGTGCAAAGCCAGTTTGCTCACCGGCTTAACACTCATGCGCTGTGCCGTGGTTTGAAGCGTATCGCGGGGCATGATCTTGTAGGCGCGCTGACGCACATCGCCGAACGGCGTGGGATCGGGCACGCTCTCGTCGATGTAAAGCGACAGCAGGCGGCCGACCTGCGGCGTGTCTTGCTGGCGGCGCACCTGCTCGGCAACGAAGGACTGCTTTGCGCCCGCACTGCTTTCTTCCTCCAACTTCCTCATGTGATAGGCCATCGCATCGACCAGGTTGTCGGAGAGCTGCCGGTAGCGCACCCAGGCATAGCACAACAGATAGAGGTGGGTCTGATCGGCCTTCAGATTGCGCAGGTCGTGGACGGTGTAGAAGTTCGCCAGGCTCGCGTAGTACAGCAGGTTCTGCTGCGAGACGCCGAGCTTGGGCAGCAGCGCCTTGGCTATTGCGTGCAGTGGTTCCAGCGTGGCGCGTTTTTCCCGTTCGCGGGCCATCTGACGCCAGCCGAAATCCTTGGCGTCCTGCTTGAGCGCCGCCATTTGTGACAAGGTGTCATCGCGCACCAGGAGCTGTTCCAGCGTGGCCTTGGCCGGTTCGTCCAAGACTTCCGCAAGCAGGCCCCCCAGCCGTCGGCGTTCGCCAGACAGGGCTTCACTGACCAGCTCTTGCAGGGTGGTATAGCCGGGCCGGATGATCTTGTGCTCGTTGAGCCAGACGATCAGCTCTGCAGCGATGAACCCCGGCATCACGTCGCGCCGCACGGTCTGGGCGGCCGTTGCGACAAGCTGCGGCAGGAAATCGGCTGCCCACGACTGGTAGCCGAACAGGTCGGCGATTCGTTCGCGCTGGGTGTAATGCTCGTGCTTGGTGATCGCTTTGCGCTCGAACGGCTCGCCAGCGAAATAGCGGCTCAACACGAAGACGCAATCGTCTTCGATCTCGTTCCAGGCGAAGAGAAAGAAGGCGTGCTTGGCCTTGAAGTAACCGATCTGCAAGACGCAATAGACCTGGGCGGCGAGGCTGGGGCGGCTGCTGGCGAGCGCCAGTTCGGTTTCGGTCAACGCCAGGTATTCCAGCCGCTGGGTGTCGTCGAAATCCGGCAGGCCGTACAGAGCTTCCTGCTCGGCGTCCGACAGGACGGTCAATCGTTCACTCTTGGCTGTCATCGCGATGACGCTCCACGGGAACCCATCCACCCGACCCGTACCAGGGTCTCGATCAGCGTGGTTCGCTTGACGCCAAAGTTGCGGCATACCGCAGCCTTGGACATGCCACCATCGAGTGCGGCGATGATGGCATCCAGCTTCTCGCCGGTGATCGCCTGCGGTCGGCCGCCTATCCGGCCGCGTTTGCGCGCAGCGGCCAGGCCAGCGACGACGCGTTCCTGAATCAAGGCACGCTCGTATTGGGCGAGCGCACCGAACACCTGAAACAGAAACTCGCCAGAGGGTGTCGTGGTGTCCAGGTTCTCAGTCAGAGATCGAAAGGCCACGCGCTTGTCCTTGAGCGAAGTCACGATGCCGAGCAGGTGCGACAGCGAGCGACCAAGCCGGTCGAGCTTCCACACGACCAGCACGTCGCCGGGGCGGACGAATTCGAGCGCCCGAGCCAAGCCGGTGCGGTCACCCTTTGCGCCGGAGGCGCGATCCTCGAACAGGTGACGCGGATCGACGCCGACGGCGAGCAGCGCATCGCGCTGCAAGTCTGTGCTCTGGCGGTCGGAATCCGACGACACGCGCATGTAGCCAACCAACATAGACGGATAACCCTCAAAAATAGGTTCCCGTATGGTAGCCGGTGACGACAGTGTTTTCCGCACAAATTTGAGGCCACCAGGAGGTTGGTCCAGACGATTGTTGCAGTTATGACGGAAAACAAATGTTTTACGACGAGAAGAGCAATCTGTGCATCAATTCCAATAATGGCATAATGCGCCAATGGCAACGAACAACCCCGGCAACCTTTCCGACGCGCCCAATCAGCAGGTTCGCGCTGCGCTGATCACACGCATCCGGTCGCTGTTGGCCACCAATGCCTGGACGCAGCAGGAAGCTGCGCGCCTGTGCGGGCAGACCCAGCCGCGTATCAGCGATTTGCGGCGCGGGGCTACGGAGCGCTTCTCGCTCGACGCCTTGGTCAATATCGCCGCCGCCCTGGCGCGGCATTCGTCGACAACGGAAGGGGGCAACATGGAATACACAGAAGCCGATGGGCAGCGCCTGGTCGCCACCGAAAGCTCGACCACCGAGCGCGGCGGCAGGCCTATCGCAACCAGCGGCCTACACACAGCCGGTGGGCGCATTGCGCTGGTGGACGACATCGTGCGCTACGCCGATGGCAGTTAGGCGCGGATCATTTCCGGCGCTGGCGTCGCCTCGGTCTATGCCGGTCGCCCAATCGCACTGGTGGGCAGCGAGCTGGACAACGGCGACCGCATCACTGGGCCGATCCACAACGGCATGGTGATCGTGCAGTACGCCGACGAAGCGCCGATCAAGGGCCTGCTCGATCCGTCCTACGTGCCGCCCCAGTCTGATGGAGAGCAGCAGCATGGCTAAGCGTCCCATTATTCGCTACGGCGACCGCACGACCCACGGCGGCACGGTGGTCAGCGCTGACCTCACATACAACATCTACGGCAAGAACGTCGCCCGTTTCGGCGACAAGGTGGTGTGCCCTCGCTGCAAGGGCACGTTCCCCATCGTCACAGGTGCCCCAGACGTGTGGAGCGGCCAGAACATCGCCAGGCAGGACGACATGACCTCGTGCGGGGCGAAGCTCATCGCTAGCCAGAGCACAGCGACCATCGACGATGGTTCCGAAGTCGCCGCGTCAGTCGCCGCAGCTCCCGCTCCGCTCTCACAAGTTGCTGGATCAACACATGGTGACGACGAGACTCACGCGATCCTGTTTCAGGCGCTCGATCCCGACACGGGCGCCCCTGCGCCCAAGTGCATCTACATCCTGACGCGCGAGAACGGTGCTCAGCATGGCGGCATCACGGATTGCGAGGGCTTCACGGAGGTCATCGAAACCACGCGGCCTGAACAGATCGGCGTCCACTTCATGTTCAAGTCGCCCAAGGGCGACACCATTGATCGGGAGGACTTGGCAGCATGAGCGACGTTCGCAACGACGATCTCAAGACAGGCACCTTTGACACCTGGGCCGTCATCGAAGCCAAGCGGGCTGCTGCGGTCAAAACCGTGCAGGTGAAAGTCGATCACCAAGCCGCCACCAGGCAAGCGATCATCGCGTCGCTTCGGCGGGAAGGCTATACCGTTGAAACCCGTGCCCAGTGGAAAGCGAAAGAACCACCGGGAAGTCCGAAACGCGACTGGGACTATCACGGCATTGCGATCCACCATGCGGGCAACAGCTTTTCGTGCGAAGCAGACAGCGCAGGGCAACTACGAAAAGCGGAGCGCATTGATTTCGAGAAATTCGGCCATCTCAGCTATCACTATGCAATAGGCTGCGACGGATTAATCTACGAAGCACTGGACATTCGCAACAAAGGGTCACATATCGCGGTAGGCAATACAGGCGTGATCGGTATTGTCATGTTGGCAGACCTGAGCGTACACGGCGAAGCGTACAAGGAGGAATACCAGGAAAAGTCCTTGCTCGGAAAGATGAGAGGGCTTTTCGATTGGGCTCCAGACAAGCTGGATGTCGTAACCGATGAACCACCAGAAGTGCAAATAAAGGCGCTCTTCTCTTTGGTGAAAACACTTCGGACTTACTTCCCCATCGCCACTCTTGGCGGGCATCGAGAATACCAGCGTTTGGCGACTCATGAAGGCAGAGCCTGTCCTGGCGCATACGGAATGATTCTGGTGGATATGCTGCGCAAAGACCTGAAGATGGAAGGCCCAAAATGAGCCAGCGGGCGTTGTCCATCACATTGATATCAATTCTGCTCATGGCTGGATGGCTCTTCCTCGGCATCGAAGAGACACCTCGGGAGCATCGCACTGATTACGAGTTCTTCGCTAAACAGATACCAAGTCTTCAAGTCATTTATCGCAATCCCGCAGTTTGTGGCGAATGCGATGTTGAACCTTTTTCCACGCTATCACCAGAAACACTGGCGAAGTTATCCGGTTTTTGCCGGGTGCGGTTCGGCCTAGATAACGTCCGGGCATGCTATGCAGTTTTCGAGGAGATGCAGCGCATGGCGACTGAGAAGCCAACACGACCCGCACCAGTCCAATGAAACGATTCGTCGTCACGGTGGCGTGCCTTGTGTTGCTCGGCTTGATCGGCATCGTCGTTGACGGCCTGCGCGATGACGTTCAGGTGAGTGATGTCGGCGTGGTTCTTGGCTCGAAGGTCATGCCAGACGGCACTCCCTCAGATCGCCTGCGCGCGCGGCTGGACAAGGCCGCTGAACTTTACCGACAGCGCAAGTTCAAGCGCATCATCGTCAGCGGAGGCACTGGAGCCGAGGGCTTCAATGAAGCTCAAGTCATGGCAGCGTACCTGGCTGATCGACAGTCCATTTCGCGTACAGCCATCTTCCTTGATGAGCACGGCAACACCACCGAGGCGACAGCTTTCAACACGGCCGCCATGATGAAAGCCAATGGCCTCAAGAGCGCGCTGGTCGTCACGCAGTTCTTCCACGTTTCCCGGAGCCGCTACGCGCTTCACCGCGCCGGTGTTGAAACGGTCAACTCGGCACACGCCAACTACTTCGAGGCCCGTGATCTCTACTCGTTGGGACGAGAGATGTTCGCGCTGCCAGCCTACTGGATCGGTGTGCTATGAGCCGGTCATGGGCGGCCCTCAAGTGCCGACCACATCTGGCGACGGAAATTTCGGCGGTTCCGGCTTACAACCCCATGAGGGGCAAGAGTCGACCGTCGGGCTGGGCGATGCAGTCCATCAGGGCTTCGCCCAACACAAAAATGGAAGTTGTCATGTTAAAAATCAGAAGAGGGGAGATTCACTTTTTGAGCAGGTGTTTGCGGCGTACC
>CANHNO010000134.1 GCA_947462065.1 Burkholderiales bacterium
ACCGGCGGGCTGACCTGCCCGGCGCAGCGCAAGGAAGCGATCCTGCATTTCGCCGGCCGCCGCGCGATGGACATCGAAGGCCTGGGCGACAAGCTGGTCGATCAGCTCGTCGATGGCGGCCTGATCCGCACGCTGCCCGAGCTGTACACGCTGGGCCTGGCCAAGCTGTGCGCGCTGGACCGCATGGGCGACAAGAGTGCAGCCAACCTGCTGGCCGGGCTGGAAGCCAGCAAGCGCACGACGCTGGGTCGCTTCCTGTACGCGCTCGGCATCCGCCATATCGGCGAGACCACAGCGAAGGATCTGGCGCGGCATTTCGGAAATCTCGACCGCATCATCGAGGCGGCCGAAGTTCAGCTGCTGGAGGTCAACGACGTCGGCCCGGTGGTCGCGCACAGCGTGCGCAGTTTCTTTGACCAGCCGCACCACCGCGAGATCGTCCTGCAATTGCGCGCCGTCGGCATCACCTGGGAAGAAACCGAAGGCGTGGCGGTGGCCGCCCCCGACACCATCGGCATCGCGGGCGTCACCGGCAAGACCTTCGTGCTGACTGGCACGCTGCCGACGCTGACCCGCGATGCGGCGAAGGAATTGATCGAAGCCGCCGGCGGCAAGGTGACCGGCTCGGTGTCGAAGAAAACGAACTATGTCGTTGCCGGCTCCGAGGCGGGCAGCAAGCTGGACAAGGCGAACGAGTTGGAGGTGATGGTGCTGGACGAGGCGGGCCTGCTGGCGCTGCTACAGGGCGAGATCGTCTGATTCGCGCTGTCGCTGATCAGCGCGCAGCGCAAGCGAGCATCGCCACGGAAAAGGCCCGCTTTGAGCGGGCCTTTTCGTTTGCCGGCAGCTGATCAAGCCGATGCCGGTACCTTCTCCGCTGCGTCGGTGAATTCCTCGATCTTGTCGAAGTTCAGGTACTGGTAGACCTTGTCGCTGGCAGCGGTCAGCACGCCCATGTCCTTCAGGTACTCCTCGCGGGTCGGGATGCGGCCGAGCTTCGAGCAGATCGCTGCCAGCTCGGCGGAGCCGAGGTAGACGTTGCTGTTCTTGCCCAGGCGGTTCGGGAAGTTGCGGGTGCTGGTGGAAAACACCGTCGCGCCTTCCTTCACCTGCGCCTGGTTGCCCATGCACAGGCTGCAGCCCGGCATTTCCATCCGGGCGCCAGCGCTGCCCAGCACGCCGTAGTGGCCTTCGTCGCTGAGCTTCTTCGCGTCCATTTTCGTGGGCGGCGCGACCCACAGCTTGACCGGGATGTCGCGCTTGTTCTCCAGCAGCTTGCTGGCCGCACGGAAGTGGCCGATGTTGGTCATGCAGCTGCCGATGAACACCTCGTCGATCACGGCGCCGGCCACGTCGGACAGTGTCTTCACATCGTCCGGGTCGTTCGGGCAGGCGACGATGGGCTCGTGGATGTCGGCCAGGTCGATCTCGATCACCGCGGCGTAGTCGGCGTCGGCGTCGCCCTTGAGCAGTTGCGGGTCGGCCAGCCACGCTTCCTGTGCTGCGATGCGGCGGGCCAGCGTGCGGGGGTCGGCATAGCCCTCGGAGATCATCCACTTCATGAGCGTGATGTTGCTGTGGATGTACTCGATGATCGGCTCCTTGTTCAGGTGCACGGTGCAGCCCGCCGCGCTGCGTTCGGCCGATGCGTCGCTCAACTCGAAGGCCTGTTCCACCTTCAGATCAGGCAGGCCTTCGATCTCGAGAATGCGGCCACTGAAGATGTTCTTCTTGCCCTTCTTCTCGACGGTCAAAAGGCCGGCCTTGATTGCATACAGTGGGATCGCGTTGACCAGATCACGCAGCGTGACGCCGGGTTGCATCGTGCCCTTGAAGCGGACCAGCACGCTCTCGGGCATGTCCAGCGGCATCACGCCAGTGGCGGCCGCAAAAGCCACCAAGCCGGAGCCCGCAGGGAAGCTGATGCCGATCGGAAAGCGCGTGTGGCTGTCGCCGCCCGTGCCTACCGTGTCGGGCAGCAGGAAGCGGTTGAGCCAGCTGTGGATCACGCCATCGCCCGGGCGAAGCGCGATGCCGCCACGGTGGCTGATGAAGTCCGGCAGTTCGTGGTGCATCTTCACGTCGACCGGCTTCGGGTACGCCGCGGTGTGGCAGAACGACTGCATCACCAGGTCGGCACTGAAGCCCAGGCAGGCCAGGTCTTTCAGCTCGTCGCGGGTCATCGGGCCAGTGGTGTCTTGTGAGCCAACCGAGGTCATGCGCGGCTCGCAATAGGTGCCGGGGCGCACGCCGACCTGCTGACCGTTGACGATGGGCAGACCGCAGGCCTTGCCGACCATCTTCTGGCCGAGGCTGAAACCCTTCTTGGTGTCGGCCGGGTTCTGCGGCAGGCGGAACAGCGTGCTGACCGGCAGGCCGAGCGCTTCACGCGCCTTGGCGGTCAGGCCGCGGCCGATGATCAGCGGGATGCGGCCGCCAGCGCGCACCTCGTCGAACAGCACCTCGCTCTTGACCTTGAATTCGGCGATCACCTGCCCGTCTTTCAGCGCCTTGCCTTCGTAGGGTCGCAACTCGACCACGTCGCCCATGTTCATCTGGTTCACGTCGAGCTCGATCGGCAGCGCGCCAGCGTCTTCCATCGTGTTGTAGAAGATCGGTGCGATCTTGGCGCCGAGGCACACGCCGCCGAAGCGCTTGTTCGGAACAAAAGGAATGTCTTCGCCGGTGAACCACAGCACCGAGTTGGTGGCCGACTTGCGGCTGGAACCGGTGCCGACCACGTCGCCCACGTAAGCGACGAGGTTGCCTTTGGCTCGAAGCTCTTCGATGAACTGCACGGGTCCACGCTTGCCGTCTTCTTCCGGCGTGATGCCCGGGCGCGCGTTCTTCAGCATCGCCAGCGCATGCAGCGGAATGTCGGGGCGGCTCCAGGCGTCTGGCGCGGGCGACAGGTCGTCAGTGTTGGTCTCGCCGGTGACCTTGAAGATCGCCACGGTGATCGATTTCGGCACCTCGGGCCGCGAGGTGAACCACTCGGCGTCGGCCCAGCTTTGCAGCACCGATTTGGCGTGGGCATTGCCCTGGTCGGCCTTGTCCTTCACGTCGTGGAACTGGTCGAACATCAGCAGCGTCTTCTTCAGGCCTTCAGCTGCTACGGCGCCGACCGCCGGGCTGTCGAGCAGTTCGATCAGTGGGCTGATGTTGTAGCCGCCGAGCATCGTGCCCAGCAGCTGGGCTGCGGTTTCGGGGCTGATCAGCGCGCACTTTTCGGCGCCATGAGCGACGGCCGCCAGGTAGCTGGCCTTGACCCGTGCAGCGTCGTCGACGCCGGCCGGTACGCGGTGCGTGATCAGTTCGATCAGCACCTTCTCTTCCCCGGCAGGCGGGGCCTTCAACAGCTCGATCAGCTGGCTGGTTTGTGCCGCCGACAGTGGCAGCGGCGGGATACCCAGTGCAGCGCGCTCGGCGACGTGGAGGCGATAGGTTTCAAGCATGTTGGGGCTCCTTCGGGAAGTTGATGAGGATGCAAGTGGTGTGGCTTTCGGCAGCCGGTGACCGGCAGCAACGCACCATGGCCGTGTAACTCAGGGGCGTGGCGCTGTCAGCAGGCCGCCATCCCCCGCTGGGGCAGCCGCGGCCTTGGCCGACTCCAGCGCGAAGCGCTGGGTCGGACTGACGCAGGCGTCGACCAGACGGGTGCCGGTCTTTACGTTCATCAGCATCGATTTGCTGGCGATCTGGATCATCAGTGTCTGGCCCCGCACATCCTCAAGCCGCACGGCGCCTGTAGAGGACAGGACGGGCTTCATCAGGTAGCGGTTCTTGGCGAATCGCAAGTCGACATAAGAGGGATGTTGCTCACTGGCCGAGATGTGAACGACCTGCTGGAAGTCGCACTCGTACTCGCCATAGTAGACCCGCTCCGAAGCGCTGATCTGCTCCGGTGTGGCGGGCTCTGGTGCGACTTCTACCGGGGCGGCGATGGCTTTCGGCTTTGCCGCGACCTTCGCCGCCTTGCGAGCGGGCTGTGGCGGTGCCTTGACAGCATCGGCAGCGAACGCCGCAGGTGCGACCAACAAGGCGGCCACGTTCAAGCCGATGAGCAGGGAAGAAAACGAGGCCATGGAATCAGTCCGCGAGGTCATGAAGATCGATGGATGAGTGCGCCGCATGAAAAAAGCCGGCCTCCGCAGCGGTGGCCGGCTTTCTGCGCTTTGCGCATGCTGCAAACAGGAGCGGGGATCACAGCAGGTGCTTGACGCCGTCCTGCTCGTCGGTCAGCTCCTTCAGTGTGATGTTGATGCGTTCCTGGCTGAAGGCGTCGATCTCGAGGCCTTCGACGATCTTGTATTCGCCGCCCGCGGTGGTGACCGGGTAGCCGAACATCACGCCCTTCGGAATGCCATATTCGCCGTTCGAGGCAACACCCATCGTGACCCACTTGCCATTGGTACCCAGCGCCCAGTCGCGCATGTGGTCGATGGCGGCATTGGCGGCAGAGGCAGCCGATGACACGCCACGTGCAGCGATGATGGCTGCACCGCGCTTGCCCACGGTGGGCAGGAACGTGTCCTTGTTCCACACGTCGTCGTTGATCATCGCCTTGACCGACTGGCCGCCGATGGTGGCGAAGCGGTAGTCGGCGTACATCGTTGGAGAGTGGTTGCCCCAGACGGCCAGCTTCTCGATGCTCGACACCGGCTTGCCCGTCTTTGCGGCAATCTGCGAGGCGGCGCGGTTGTGGTCCAGACGCAGCATCGCGGTGAAGTTCTTGGCCGGCAGATCGGGCGCGCTCTTCATCGCGATGTAGGCGTTGGTGTTGGCCGGGTTGCCGACCACCAGCACCTTGACGTTGCGCGAGGCCGAGGTATTCAACGCCTTGCCCTGTGCGGTGAAGATCTGTGCGTTGGCCGCCAGCAGGTCGGAGCGCTCCATGCCCGGTCCGCGTGGGCGAGCGCCGACCAGCAAGGCGTAGTCGGTGTCCTTGAACGCTGCCACGGGGTCGCTGTGCGCCTCGATGCCGGCCAGCAGCGGGAAGGCGCAGTCGTCGAGTTCCATGATCACGCCCTTCAGCGCGTTCTGAGCCTTCTCGTCTGGAATTTCCAGCAACTGAAGGATCACCGGCTGGTCCTTGCCTAGCATTTCTCCAGAGGCGATGCGAAACAGCAGGGCGTAACCGATTTGGCCTGCAGCGCCGGTGACGGCAACGCGAACTGGGGACTTGCTCATGTGAATCTCCGGAAGGTAGAGGGACGTAAACGGGATCAGGGGGCCGCTGAGACTGCGCAACAACCAGCGCGCTGACGTGCGCAGAAATTGTATTCACCCGACTCGCCAAGTGTAGGTTTTAACCCGTGGCAGGTCAAAAGTCCTGTGTCTTACATAAGATGTCTGACAAAAATCAACGGTATTGGCTGGACGATTCCGCAGTTCCTGTGCTGCAATCCCGACATGCCTAGCGCCGTCGTTCCTGCCACCGAGCTACCCCGGGCCGCCGTGGCCCGCGCGGACGACAGCGCGCCCCCTGCCTTCAGCCCGCTGTACCAGCAGATCAAGACGCTGATGACGCGCAGCCTTCGCATCGGGGAGTGGCGCCCTGGCGAAGCGATTCCCAGTGAGATGGAGCTGGCGGCGCGCTTCAAGGTGAGCCAGGGCACGGTGCGCAAAGCGATCGATGAACTGTCTGCCGAGAACCTGCTGGTGCGTCGCCAGGGCAAGGGCACCTTCGTTGCCACGCATGCCGAGCAGAAGAACCAGTACCGTTTTTTGCGTCTGATGCCCGACGGCGAGGATGCCGGGAGGGTGCAACGCCGCTTCATTGACTGTCGCCGGCTGCGCTCTCCGGCCGATGTGGCGCGCTCGCTGGCGCTGAAGCCCGGCGACGCGGTGATCAATGTTCGGCGCGTGCTGACCTTCAATGCGGCGCCCGTTGTGTTCGACGATATCTGGCTGCCCGGGCAATTGTTCAAAGGGCTGACCGCTGAACGGCTCAGCGACTACAAAGGGCCGATGTACGGCCTCTTTGAGAGCGAGTTCGGTGTTCACATGATTCGCGCCGATGAAAAGATCCGTGCCGTCGCGGCGGATGGGGTGTCAGCGCCTGCCCTGGGCGTTGAGATCGGGCGCCCCCTGCTCAGCGTCGAACGTCTGTCCTTCACCTACGACGACAAGCCAGTCGAATTGCGTCATGGCCTGTACAACACCGCTGGTTATCACTATCGAAATGCACTCAGTTGATGCACGCTGATCTAGCGAGCTGCCCTGCGCCCGCACGGCAGCTCGCCAAGCATGCGGGATTCCCGCTTGTTGCATTGCAATAAACTCCCCATGCCCTTTCGAGCGCACAAGAGAAAGTTGGAGATGTCAGACACCCTGAAGCCGCGGCCCACCCACCGCAACATCCACGTCAGCCAGATCGTCAAGTACCGGCTGCCGCCGGCAGGCATCGTGTCGATCCTGCACCGCGTCAGCGGCGTCGGCATGTTCTTGCTGATGCCGTTCATCATCTGGATGTTCGACGCCAGCGTCACATCCGAGATCAGCTACGCCTCATTCACCTCGGTGTTTGCCTACGGTGCGGGGCCCTTCCCCGGCGTGCTGTTCAAGCTGATCGCGCTGGGCCTGATCTGGGCCTTCCTGCATCACTTCATCGCCGGCCTTCGCCATCTCTGGATGGACATGACACACGCTGTGACCAAGGAATTCGGCCACAGCTCCGCACTGGCCACCCTCAGCCTCAGCGTCGTGCTGACGGTGCTGCTGGGCGCCAAGCTCTTTTTCTGACGTACCCGACCCATGGCACAGAATTTCGGATCGAAGCGCATCGTCGTCGGTGCGCACTACGGCTTGCGCGACTGGCTGTCGCAGCGGGTGACCGCCTGCCTGATGGCGCTGTTCACCATCGTGGTCATCGTGCAGGTGCTGTTGCCCGGTGAAATGGGCTACGACAAATGGGCCGGCATCTTTGCGGCCCAGTGGATGAAGGTGCTGACCTTCGTC
>CANHNO010000135.1 GCA_947462065.1 Burkholderiales bacterium
CGCGCAGGGCAAGAACAAGTACGACCCGGCGATCCTTGGCGCCTTCATCAAGATGATGGGCGTGTACCCGGCGGGCTCGGTGGTGCAACTCACCGATGACCGCTATGCGCTGGTGGTCGGCGTCAATTCCTCACGGCCTTTGAAGCCGAGGGTACTGGTGCACGAGGCTGGCGTGCCGCGTGACGAGGCACTGGTGCTCGATCTCGAAACGGTCAGCGGGCTGGGCATCCGACGCAGCCTGAAGCCGAGCGCGCTGCCGGACCGAACGCTTGAGTACCTGTCGCCTCGGCCTCGGGTGAGCTACTTCTTCGAGCCGATCCAAAACAGTGGGACGCTGGCATGAGGATCTCGCGCAGCGCGCCGCCCAGCCCCACGGTGCCTGCACCGGTGGGGCCGACGCGTCGTGCGCGCACTGGCGATGCGCTTGTCGCCTCGCACTCGTTGAATCAGCGGACCATCGATGCCTGGTTGATGCCACCGCGTGCACTCATCGAGTGCCTGACCGACGCGGTCTGGCTGGTTGATCCAGAGAGCTTGCGAATCGTCGCCGCGAATGCCGCTTGTGGGGACCTGCTCAATGTCGATGTCGCCAGCCTGTGCGGCCAGGACATGCTGAGCCTGGCGGCCACACCGGAAGACATGGCGTTCTGGCAGGAGGCCGCCCTCGGCTGGGCCGACAGTGTCGAGTCGCACAGCTGCGTACGGCGTGCCGATGGCGAGCTGGTGGCGGTGCTGCGCCGTGTCAGCAGGGTGATGCTGTCCGCCGACAAGGCGCTGTTCATGGTCGTGATGCATGACCGAAGCAGCGAGCGGCGCGCGGAAGACGAACTCTCCGACCGGCTGGCTGAATTGGCGGCGACGCTGGAATCGACCCACGACGGCATCCTGGTCACCGACACGAACGGGCGCATCCGCAACTTCAACCAGCGATTTGCTGTCCTTTGGGAGTTGCCTGACAGCTTGCTGATGCAGCGCGATGACGATGCGATCCTGTCGTGGATGTTGCGTCGGGTGGTCGAGCCGGCCGAGTACATGCGCAGGCTGGCGGCCATCGATGGTGTGCCGCAGCTGCAGGCCAGCGACACCGTGACGCTGACCGGTGGCCGGGTTCTCGAACGTGTCACGTTGCCGCAGAGCAGCCGTGGCAAGACGATCGGCCGTGTCTATTCCTTCCGTGACATCAGCGAGCGCCTGGAAGCCAATCGGCGCATCGAAACCCTGTCGCACACCGACACGCTGACCGGCCTGCCCAACCGCCGCACTCTGCTCAGCCGCATCGATTACGCGCTGGCACTGGCGCAGCGCGAAGGCGTGCCGTTCGCGCTGCTGTTCCTGAACCTCGACCGCTTCAAGCACATCAACGAAACGCTCGGCCATAGCATGGGCGACCGCGTGCTGATCGAGGTGGCCGAGCGTCTGTTGCTCACCTTGCGGCAGGTCGACACGATCGCCCGCCTCGGCGCCGACGAGTATGTGCTGCTCATACATCAGGCCGATGCCGCGGGTGCCGAAGGCAGCGCGCGCCGCGTGCTCGACGCGATGCAGCGGCCGTTCACGCTCGACGACCTGAACTTCACCGTGACCTGCAGCGTCGGCATTTCGCTGCACCCGGGCGACGGCTGCACCGCCGACGAAATGCTTCAGGCTGCCGATGCGGCGATGAATGAAGCGCGGGAAAGCGGCCGCGCCGGATTCCGCTTCCATCAGGCGCGCGCCGAGGGAAATTCGAAACTGCGCACCCGCATGAAGCTCGACCACTCGATGCGCCAGGCGCTCGCCGCCGGTCGCTTCAGGCTCCACTACCAGCCGCAGGTCGATCTGAAGAGTGGTGAGATCGTCGGCGCCGAGGCACTGATCCGCTGGCGCGACCCCGAACTCGGCGACGTGCCACCGATCGAATTCATCCCGGTGGCCGAGCGCAGCGGCTTCATCGTGTCCATCGGCAGCTGGGTGCTGCGCCAGGCGGTGCAGCAGGCCGCGCTGTGGCGCGAGCAGGGCCGACACTTGCTGATGTCCATCAACGTGTCCGCGCTGCAGTTCCAGCAGGCTGACTTCGTCGACAGCGTGGCCCGCGCGCTGGCTGAGGTGGGCCTGGAGCCACAGCGGCTGGAACTGGAGCTGACCGAGTCGATCCTGATCCAGGACGCTCAGGAAGCACTGCACCGCCTGCAGGCGCTGGCCGAACTGGGCGTGAAGCTGGCGATCGACGACTTTGGTACCGGCTACTCCAGCCTGGCCTACCTCAAGCGCTTCCCGATCAGTCGGCTGAAGATCGACCGCAGTTTCATCCAGGGATTGCCGAGTGATGAAAGCGATGCGGGCATCGTCGAGGCCATCGCCAACATGGCTCGCGCGCTGCGGCTGGAGCTGATCGCCGAAGGTGTGGAGACCGAAGCCCAACGGCTGTTCATGATGCAGGTCGGCTGCGAGCAGTACCAGGGGTTCCTGACCTCGCCAGCTGTCGACGTGATGTCGTTTGAAGCGATGCTCGACCAGCGCCGGGCCGCCGCCCTGTTGCCGGCCCCGGACGCGACCCCGTAGGCCTGACCCCCGCACAATGTGCCGTTCACCGCTGATTCCAGCGGTACCGAGGGCGCAATGATTTACAAATTCAAATCAAAGGTGGCGGGCGACGTCATCATGCTCGCACCGCACGGCGATCAGATCCTGCGCATCGTCGGCAAGGAGCCCTCCGCGCAAGGCGTTTTCGAGGTGGCCGACATGCCGGCCGCGATCGCTGCCGTCGAGCAGGCGGTGGCGGCGGACGAGGCGACCGGTCCACAGGGCGATGCCGCTTCCGCTGGCAGCACTTCCACATCTGCCGATCGCATTGGATTACGGCAGCGCGCCTGGCCGCTTCTCGAGATGCTCAAGCGCTGCCACGCGGAAGGTGCGGTCATCGTCTGGGGCGTCTGAAGCGATGCAGTCGGTGACCCGCATCGTCGCGATCCGTCACGGGGAAACCGCCTGGAACGTCGACGCCCGCCTCCAGGGACATCTGGACATCCCCCTCAATGCGACCGGTCGCTGGCAGGCGCAGCGCACCGCAGGCGCGCTGATCGAGGAAGGCATCTCCGCGGTCTACTCCAGCGATCTGTTGCGCGCGCTGCAGACGGCCGAGGCGTTGGGCGACGCGCTGTCGCTTCCCGTCGCCACCGACACCCGGTTGCGCGAGCGTGCCTTCGGGGTCTTCGAAGCGCACACCTTTGCCGAGATCCAGGCCCGCTGGCCGTCCGAGGCGCGCCGCTGGATGCAGCGCGAACCGGATTTTTCGCCCGAAGGAGGCGAGTCACTGCGTGAGGTCTACGTCCGTTGCATCGACGCAGTGCAGGCACTGGCCGATGCCCATGCCGGGCAGACCATCGCGCTGGTCGCTCACGGCGGTGTGATGGACTGCCTGTACCGCGCGGCCACTCAGCTCGACCTCCAGGCCAAGCGCTCCTGGCCGCTGGGCAATGCGAGCATCAACCGGTTGCTGCACACCGGCGCGGGCCTGACGCTGATCGGTTGGAGCGACACGCGGCACCTCGAGTTGCAGGCGCTGGACGAGTCAGCGGATTCAGCCGGCTTGTCGCCACACTGATCGCGCTCTCGAGGCCTACTCGTCGAACAGGTCAGAGGCGGCGCTGTTTTTGGGCGGGGTCACACCCAGGTGCCTGAATGCGGCCAGCGTGGCGATGCGGCCGCGCGGCGTGCGCTGCAGATAGCCCTGCTGGATCAGATAGGGCTCGATCACATCCTCGATCGTGTCGCGTTCCTCGCCGATGGCCGCGGCCACGTTGTCGAGGCCGACCGGGCCGCCGCCGAAGCGGTGGATCACGGCTTCGAGCAGCTTGCGGTCCATCACGTCGAGGCCATGCGGGTCGACGTCGAGCATCTTCAGCGCCAGATCGGCCAGTGCCTTTGTGATACGGCCATCACCTTTCACGTCGGCGTAATCGCGCACGCGGCGCAACAGGCGGTTGGCGATGCGTGGTGTGCCGCGTGAACGGCGAGCAATCTCGAAGGCGCCTTCCGCATCGGTGGGCACGTTCAGCAGGCCGGCCGAGCGGTTGACGATCCGCGCCAGTTCTTCCGGCGTGTAGAACTCCAGCCGGGCCACGATGCCAAAGCGGTCGCGCAGCGGGTTGGTCAACATGCCCGCGCGGGTAGTCGCGCCGACCAGCGTGAAGGGCTGCAGATCAAGCTTGATCGAGCGCGCGGCGGGGCCCTCGCCGATCATGATGTCGATCTGGTAGTCCTCCAGCGCGGGGTAGAGGATTTCCTCGACGACCGGGCTCAGCCGGTGGATCTCGTCAATGAAGAGCACATCGTTGCGCTCGAGGTTGGTCAGGATGGCCGCCAGATCCTTCGGTTTCTCCAGCACCGGGCCGGAGGTCTGGCGCAGGTTCACCCCGAGTTCATTGGCGATGATGTGCGACAGCGTGGTCTTTCCCAGGCCGGGCGGGCCGAACAGCAGCACGTGGTCCATCGCCTCGCTGCGCATCTTCGCGGCGCCGATGAAGATGGACAGCTGCTCGCGCGCTTTCGCCTGACCAACGTACTCGGCCAGGCCCTTGGGCCGCAGCGCGCGCTCGATCGCGTCTTCATTGGGCGACGCGCTGGCCGCACTGACCACGCGACGCGGCTCGAAATCGTCGGTCTGGATGCTCATGCCGCATTATCGACACGGCATCGCCTGGGGCCGGCAGGGCATCGCCTACACTCGCCCCGTGAATTTTTTCAGGCTCCGTCTCCGCTGGCTGCTGCGCATCGCGTTGATCGCGACGCTTGGCTTGGCACTGGTGCCGACGGTGTCGCGCCTGATGATCCCGTCCACCGGCAGCGGACCGTGGTCGGAGATCTGCTCGACTGCTGGCGCTAGCTGGCTGGCGCAGGCCACGACCCCCCCCGGCGCGCCCGAATCTGTCCCTTCCGCCCCCGGAGACGCTCGCTCGGCGCACATGGAGCACTGCCCTCTGTGCTCCAACGTCACGCCGGCGCTGGGCATGCCACCGTCGGCGCCTGCTGTGACGACGCTGGCCGAAGGTGCCGATCATCTGCCTGCGCTTTTCAGCCAGGCGCCGCGCCCCCTCTACGCCTGGGCACCGATCCAGGCGCGCGCACCTCCTCTCCTCTGAACGCTGTGATCGACCGCGCCCGGTAGCCGAATCATCGGCACGGCACGCGGCCTGGCTGCTCGGCCTGTGCGTCGACCGGCCGTGTATCGACACCCCGTTCCAGGAGGTCGCCTTGCGACATGCCCCTCATTTGTTCCTGCTCGTCTGTGCTGGCGTCGGATCTGCCGCTGCCGCGGACGAGCCCCGCGTGGACACCCACGCCGACGCCAACCAGGCGCGCACGCTCGAGCGTGTCGTCGTCACCGGCTCGCGCCCCTCGACCCTGCCGCTGGAAATTCCCACCACCACCGAAGGCATCACCGGCGCGCAGATCGAGCGCAGCATCAACGCGACCGATGCGTCCGATGCGCTGAAGTACTTCCCCAGCCTCGTCGTGCGCAAGCGCAGCATTGGCGATCACGACCACGCGGTGCTGGCGTCGCGTGCGTCAGGCACCGGCAACAGCGCCCGCTCGCTCGTGTTTGCCGACGGCATCCTGCTGTCGAACCTGCTGGGCAATGGAGCGGACTTCACGCCCCGCTGGGGCTTGGTGTCGCCCGACGAGATCGAGCGTGTCGACGTGCTGTATGGCCCGTTCTCGGCGGCCTACTCCGGCAACTCGGCGGGTGCGATCGTCGATTACGTGACGCGCATGCCGACGCGTTTCGAGGCGCACATCAAGGTGCAGGCCCACACCCAGAAGCACCGGCTGTACAAAACCGACGAGCGCTTTTCCGGGCACCAGGAGAGCGCCTCGATCGGCAGCCGCGCCGGTGCGTTCTCATGGTGGATCCATCTGAACCGGCAGGACAGTGACGGACAGCCGTTGGTCATCGCGCGTGTCAATCGATCGGCCACCCCGAGCGCTGCCGGCACACCGGTCAGCGGTGCCGTGGCGGACCGCAACCACCTGGGTGTCCCGGTGTACAACATCGGGACCAGCGCGCAGACCGACTCGGTCCAGGACAGCGGCAAGCTCAAGCTGGCTTATGACGTGACATCGACACTGCGCGCCAGCTACACGCTGGGTTTCTGGCGCAACGATGCCGAGCGGTCGGCCGACAGCTTCCTGAGGGATGGCGCGGGCAACCCGGTCTACGGCGACCAGGTCAACATCGGCGGCAGCGTCTACAGCATGCCTGCGCTGACGCCCAGCCGGGCGGAGCTGCAACACCTGGCCCATGGTTTGACGATCAAGAGCCGCACGCTTGGCGTGTGGGACTGGGAGGCGGCAGCGAGCGTCTACGACTATCACCAGGACCGTGTCAGCACGCCCAATGCCAATGTGCTCCTGCCCGGTGCGCTGTTGGGCGGTGCCGGACGCGTGGTTGACCTGTCCGGCACGGGCTGGAACACGCTGGCGCTGAAAGGCATCTGGCGCCCCGAGGGCGTGGAGGGCCGGCACATCGTCGAATTTGGGGTGCAACGTGATGCCTTCAAGTTGCGCCGGCGAGAGTCGAACACCGGGGACTGGGTCGGCGGCAAGGCGAGCAGCCTGGCGGCGGCCTTCAGCGGCGAGACCAGCTTGACGAGCCTCTGGGTGCAGGACGCGTGGCGCTTCGCGCCGCAGTGGCGCACAGTCCTGGGTGGTCGCTACGAAGAGTGGCGCGCCCATGACGGGCGGCGCCGGATCGGCGCGGCAGCGACGACCTACGCGAGCCGTGATGCATCGACG
>CANHNO010000136.1 GCA_947462065.1 Burkholderiales bacterium
GCGAGGTGGTCCCACTCCTTCCCATCCCGAACAGGACAGTGAAACGCCTCAGCGCCGATGATAGTGCGGGTTCCCGTGTGAAAGTAGGACATCGTCAGGCTACTACCCTGAAACCCCCGTGCCCCACAAGGCCCGGGGGTTTCCCCTTTGGGGGATTGGTAATCGTCGGCTAATTGGGCGGCAAAATTATAAGCGTCGACTCGTGCTTGCTTACCATGATGTACGGCGCCGCCGTCAATTTTGCAGGCCATGAAGTATTTGACCTTCGAACGTCAGTGAGTCACCAGGCTCCAAGACATCAACCGTATTCCCTTGGCGATACTCCATCGTGCGCTCGAGCATGTGGATGAATTCCGTGCCAGAGTGCTCGAAGGTTGGAAAGCTCTCCGACTGTTCGTCCACTTCAATCAGGAATCGCTCGAAACGCTTGTCCGGTCCTTGGTCATAGGTCGGCCGCTTGTCGGTGTGTCCACTTTTGATGCCTCGTCGGACCACCTCCATGCTGCTGTCACGCTTGATCAGTTGCGCTGCGCCCGACGGCACGTCGTAGTTTTGGAAGAGCATCGACATCGACACACCCAGTGGCCGCGCGATGCGGACAAGGTTGTCGAGCCCCGCCATGATCTGTCCGGACTCGATCTTCGACAGCATGCTGCGACTGACATTGGCTTGCTCTGATACCTGCGCCAACATCAAACGATCGCGTTGAGTCGCTCAACGGAGGCTGAGGTTGAGGGTAGCCTGTTGGTTTCTTCGTGGGAATCAAAATTGCTTCAGGAAAAGCTAGCGCGCTACACAAACGCAGCGGTCGACTCGACTTCCGGACACGCTACATGAGCCCTACGCCCAAGCCATCTGACCCAGTCGCGCCAACGCGCTTCCAGAACGTGGTCGAGGCCACCAGCCACCTCGATGCACATGGCATCAAGTACGTGTTGGCACAGTTTGTCGACATACACGGCGCGGCCAAGGCAAAGGCGGTGCCGGTCGCACACCTCCAGTCAGTGCTGAGCGAGGGTGCCGGCTTCGCCGGCTTCGCGATCTGGGGCGTCGGCATTGAGCCCCATGGCCCCGACTTCATGGCGGTCGGCGAATTGAACACCTTGTCGCTGGTGCCTTGGCAGCCAGGCATGGCGCGCATCGTCTGCAACGGCCATGTCAACGGCGAGCCCTGGGCTTTCGACTCCCGGGTTACGCTGAAGAAGCAGATTGAGCGGCTGAGCGATCGCGGTTGGACGTTGAACACTGGCCTCGAGCCTGAGTTCTCGCTGCTCAAACGCAACAGCCTCACTGGCGCCATCGAGCCTTGCGACGGCAGCGACGTGCTGGCCAAGCCCTGCTACGACTACAAGGGGCTGTCGCGCACCCGCACCTACCTGGAAAAGCTGACCGAGTCGTTGCGTGCGGTCGGCATCGATGTCTACCAGATCGACCATGAAGACGCGAACGGCCAGTTCGAAATCAACTACACATACACCGACTGCCTGACTTCGTGCGACCACTACATCTTCTTCAAGATGGCGGCGTCGGAGATCGCCAACGAGATGGGCATGGTTTGCAGTTTCATGCCGAAGCCGTTCGCCCACCTGCCCGGAAACGGCATGCACATGCATGTGTCCATCTCAAGTGTTGGTGGCGCGCATCTTTTTGAGGACAAGAGCGACCCGCAAGGTCTGAACCTGTCGACGCTGGGGTATCACTTCCTCGGGGGGCTGCTGGCGCATGCGCCGGCGCTGACCGCGCTGGCCTGCCCGACCATCAACTCCTACAAGCGCCTGGTCGTAGGCCGCTCTCTCACCGGCGCCACTTGGGCGCCGGCCTACATCAGCTACGGCGATAACAACCGCTCGACCATGGTGCGTATCCCGAAGGGTCGGCTTGAATTGCGTTTGCCCGACGGTTCGTGCAACCCGTACCTGACAACCGCGGCCGTGATTGCTGCCGGTCTCGATGGCATCGACCGAGAGTTGCATCCCGGGCCAGCGCACAACGAAAACCTCTACGACCTGTCGCCCACCCAGTTGCGCGAGCGCGGCATCGCAGTGCTGCCACAGAACCTCGATCGCGCCATCGACGCGCTCGAAGCCGACGCGTTGATTCTCGATGCGCTCGGGCCGGTCGGCTGCGAATTCATCCGGCTCAAACGCATGGAATGGATCGAGTACATGCGCCACGTGTCCGACTGGGAAATCAAGAGTTACCTCGAATTCTTCTGATCGATCTTTGAAACGGAAACCATCGCATGTGTGGCATCGTGGGACTGCTGGTCAAGAAGCCGGCATTGAAGGATCAGCTCGGCGCATTGATGGTGCCAATGTTGCTGGGCATGACCGAACGCGGGCCCGATTCGGCGGGTCTGGCAGTTTTCGGCGATGCGCTCGACAGCGGCCACCGCAAGCTGAGCCTGTATTCCGGTCTGACGCCGGAGGGCTCGAATTTTGAGTGGGCGGCGCTAGTCACGGCGTTGAATGCCGCGATGCCGTCAGCTCAAGCCTGGGCACAGGCCACCGGCAACCACGCCGTGCTGACGGTGGCGGTTGACCCAGACGCCGTCAAGCTCTGGCTGCGTGAGCAACACCCAAAGCTTCACATCCTGTCCACAGGTCGTTCGATCGATCTTTACAAGGACATCGGCACCCCGGGCGAGGTGGCAGCGCGCTATGGGTTCGAACACTTGCATGGCACGCACCTCGTTGGCCACACGCGGATGGCTACCGAGTCGGCTGTCACGCCCGACCGTGCGCACCCGTTCACAGCCGGCGAAGACTTCTGCCTGGTGCACAACGGTTCGCTGTCGAACCCTTACGGCGTGCGCCGCAAGCTCGAACCACTGGGCATCCACTTCGACACCGACAACGACACCGAAGCCGCCTGCCGCTTCATCGAATGGCGCTTGCGTGATGGGGATGACTTGCCGACCGCGCTGCAACACAGCTTCGACGAGCTCGACGGCTTCTACACGCTGCTGATGGGCACCGCTGACCAGCTGGCGCTGATCCGAGATCCCTTCGCCTGCAAGCCGGCGATGGTCGCCGAGACCGACGATTACGTCGCCATTGCCAGTGAGTTCCGCGCCCTCGCGCACCTTCCGGGCATCAACCACGCCAATGTGTTCGAGCCGGCACCCGAGGAGATGTACGTATGGAAGGCGTGATCGAACAGGTGCCGTTCGACTTGTCGGCGCAGACGGTGCGCGAACTGAACCAGTTCCTGCATCAACCGGCTGAAGAGCTTGCTGGCTGCGAGGTCGTGGTCACCCATCCGAATGGCGCGCACAACATCGCCGTCGGCCTGAACGCCCCGGTGCACGTCACCGTGCAGGGCCACGCCGGCTATTACGCTGCCGGCATGAACCAGCTGGCGACTGTCGTGATCGAGGGCAGTGCTGGCACGGGCGTCGCCGAGAACATGATGAGCGGACGCGTGCACGTGAAGGGCTTCGCATCGAACGCAGCAGGTGCCACCGCGCATGGTGGATTGCTCGTCATCGAAGGCGATGCTGGACTGCGCTGCGGCATCTCGCTTAAGGGCGGCGACATCGTCGTCGGTGGATCGGTCGGCAGCTTCTCTGCCTTCATGGCGCAGGCCGGGCGCATGGTGATCTGCGGCAACGCCGGCGATGCGCTCGGTGACTCGCTGTACGAGGCCGTGCTGTACGTGAAGGGGACCATCAAATCGTTGGGCGCTGACGCAAAGTTGGAGCCGATGACGTCCGCCGACATCGAGACCGTGAGTGCGCTGTTGCAGTCGGCAGGCCTGAAGGCCGAGCACGATCCTTCGACGTTCAAGCGCATTGCCTCCGCCCGAACGCTGTACCACTGGAATGCCGACGCGGACCAGGATTACTGAGACCCCTGTTGATGGACAACTCCCCTTGCGCACCGAAGCGAATCCAGACCGAAGAGTCCGCCACCTTCGACCGCGCCACGCTTGACTACATCCACAACGCTGCCGCGCACGGGCTGTACGAAATCCGCGGCCTGGGTGCCAAGCGCAAGCTGCCGCATTTCGACGACCTGGTGTTTCTCGGCGCCTCTCTTTCACGATATCCACTCGAGGGCTACCGCGAAAAGTGCCTGACGAAGACAGTGCTCGGCACGCGCTACGCGACGAAGCCGATCACGCTCGATATCCCGATCACCATCGCCGGCATGAGCTTCGGCGCACTGTCTGCCAACGTGAAGGAGGCGCTGGGCCGGGCCGCCACCGCGATGGGCACCTCAACCACCACCGGCGACGGCGGCATGACGCCAGAAGAGCGTGATTCGTCGAAGACGCTGGTGTACCAGTGCCTGCCGTCACGCTACGGTTTCAAACCCGACGACGTGCGCCGCGCTGACGCGATCGAGATCGTCATCGGGCAGGGCGCCAAGCCGGGCGGAGGCGGCATGCTGCTCGGGCAGAAGGTCAACCCTCGCGTCGCAGCGATGCGAACGCTGCCCCAAGGCATCGACCAGCGATCGGCCAGCCGCCACCCCGACTGGACCGGACCTGACGACCTGGTCATCAAGATCCACGAGCTGCGCGAGATCACCGACTGGAAGACGCCCATCTACGTGAAGATCGGCGCGACCCGTGTGTTCAACGACGTGAAGCTCGCGGTACATGCCGGTGCCGATGTGGTCGTGCTCGATGGCATGCAAGGCGGTACCGCCGCCACGCAGACCTGTTTCATCGAGAACGTCGGCATCCCGACGCTTGCCGCCTTGCGGCAGGCGGTCGACGCGCTCGAAGACCTGAACATGAAGGGCCGAGTGCAGTTGATCGTGTCGGGTGGCATCCGCACCGGCGCTGATGTAGCCAAGGCCTTGGCGATGGGCGCGGACGCGGTATCGATCGGGCAGGGCGTGCTGATGGCGCTCGGCTGTAACCACGAGAGCTACGAACAGAATGGGCAGCGCATCGATGCCACTGCTGACTATGCGGCGTTGGGCGCTCGCCCAGGCTCCTGCCATCACTGCCACACCGGCCGGTGCCCGGTGGGCATCACGACGCAGGATGCCGTGCTCGAACAGCGCCTGCAACCGGAGTCGGGCGCGCGGCACCTGAAGAACTACCTGAAGACACTGACGATGGAGCTGACCACCATCGCCCGCGCCTGCGGCAAGCAGAACGTGCACCACCTCGAACCCGAAGATCTGGTCGCACTGACGGTCGAGGCCGCGGCCATGGCGCGATTGCCGCTCGCCGGTACCCACTGGATTCCGGGCGTCGGCACCTACTGAGTTCTGCCGCCATCCGCCCGGCGGGACGCTCCGGTCGTGGCAACATCCCGCCGCATGAAGAAACTGCTTTTTCTCGGTGCCGGCGGCGTCGGCGGCTACTTTGGCGGGCGGCTGATCGAAGCCGGTGTCGATGTCAGCTTTCTGGTGCGACCAGCGCGCGCGGCATCCCTGTCTGCTCAGGGCTTGCGCGTCAGCAGCCCGCACGGTGATCTGACGCTACCGGTGAAGTGCGTCACCCGCGATTCGGTACTTCCCGACTACGACCTGGTGATCCTGGCCCCCAA
The DNA here is from genome assembly GCA_947462065.1 of Burkholderiales bacterium. Lineage (GTDB taxonomy): Bacteria > Pseudomonadota > Gammaproteobacteria > Burkholderiales > Burkholderiaceae_C > PBB1. The sequence continues at coordinate 5,510 of CANHNO010000136.1, forward strand.
GGCCTACGACCTCGACGACGCGATGGATGCCGTCGCCCCGGCTGTCGGTCCAGCGACCTTCGTGCTGCCGTTGCTCAACGGCTTGGCGCACCTGGACGCGCTCGATGCCCGCTTTGGCCCTGACCGTGTGCTGGGTGGTGTGGCGCACATCGTGGCCGCCCTGGCCGCCGACGGGTCTGTTCAGCAGATGAACCCGATACACACCCTGACGGCAGGCGGACGCGACGTGGCCACGCATCAGGTGGCCACCGAGTTCATTGGCCTGTGCCGGTCAGCGAAGTTCGATGCCGTGCTGTCGGCCGACATCCTTTCCGCCCTCTGGGACAAGTGGGCCTTTCTCGCTACCTTGGCGGCTTCCACCACCCTGACCCAGGGTTCCATTGGTCAGGTGATGGACACCACGCACGGCGAATCTCTGCTGCGGCGCATCTACGCCGAAGGCCTGGCGGTGGCACATCGCAGCGGCGCGATCATCGATGACGAGGCGCAGGCCCGCGCGCTGAGCCGGCTGACCCAGCGCGGTTCGAGCATCACTGCATCGATGCTGCGCGACCTGCAGGCCGGGTCGCGAACGGAGCACGACCATGTGCTGGGTGATCTGGTGAAGCGTGCGCAGCAGCTCGGCGTCGACACGCCTCTGCTCGCGATGGCGCATTGCCATCTGCAGGTGGCTGCTGCGGCTTGATCCGCAGGCGTGACTGGCATCTACCGCGCTGATCTTCCGCCCAGCGCACCTGTTGAGTGCCAGACTGACGACCATGAGCATGCGCCCTGTCACTGGCCTGGTCCTGACCGGGGGAGGCGCACGCGCCGCGTACCAGATCGGTGTGCTGAAGGCAGTCATGCAGATCCGGCGCGACTGCCAGGCTCCGGCAGGTAATCCATTCGATGTGATCACCGGCACCTCGGCCGGAGCGCTCAACGCGGCAGCACTGGCATGCCGCGCCGACGACTTCGACGCGGCGTTGCAGACCCTCGTCGACACCTGGTCTCACTTCCACGCCGAACAGGTGTACCGCGCCGATTCGCTCGGCGTCATGCGCACCGGTGCGCGCTGGCTGACGATGTTGTCGATAGGTTGGGTGCTGGCCAAGTGGCGCCGCGCACGGCCGCGCTCGCTGCTCGACAACAGCCCGCTTCGGGAACTGCTGACTCAACTGGTGCCCCTGCACCGTCTGCGGCTGGTCATGGAC
>CANHNO010000137.1 GCA_947462065.1 Burkholderiales bacterium
GACCGGGGCCGTCGACATTGCGTCTCTGGCCGCACGCGACCCTGCTTATGCACGGTTCGTGGCGCTCGACCAGAAGGCACCGCGCGCCCTGGCCGCGTACAAGGCTGCCATCGTTACCAACGAGTTGCCACTCGGCCCGACCGCTGACAACTCCGCTGCTGCCAATTTGTATCGCCTGCTGAACAGCGAGACCGATGTGGCCAAGTTGCAGCAGGCGGGCTCGGTTGCAGCGCTGGCCAATGCACCCGGGGGCGCTGCATATCAGTCCTATGTCGGGCTGGATCAGCGATATCCGAAGGTATTTGCCGATTACGTACAGCGGCGGGGCAAGGGGGCGCTGCCCACAGGCGTGACGCCGATCGTGTTCTCCAACGCTCTGGCCGAGGTGGTGGCACAGGTCGTGCCGGATGGCTCGGTGTCGGGTGGCAGCATCACAAGCTACCAGACGTCGATTCAGACCTATGGCGGAAGCGACGTCGACCTGTGGGCGCCGGGTGGCGACATCGTCGTGGGGCTCACGACGCCGCGCAGCGACAAGACGGTGGGTGTGCTCACCAACAGTGGCGGCGCCGTGCGCAGCGTGCTGTCTGGCGACTTCAACATCAATCAGGGCAAGGTCATCACGGCGCAGGGCGGCGACATCCTGTTGTTCTCGTCCCAGGGAAGCATCGACGCGGGGCGCGGTGCGAAGACCACGGTGGCCACGCCAGCGCCACGGCGCCGGCCGATCCTGGACGCCGAAGGCAACCAGATCGGCGTGGAAGTCACTGTTCCGGCAGGAGCGACGGGCAGCGGTATCCAGACTTTGAGCTCGGACCCCGATGGCTTGGGGCCGCTGGCTGCCGCGAAGGCAGGCGATGTGTATCTGTTCGCACCTGCCGGCACCATCGACGCGGGTGAAGCCGGCATTCGATCGAGCGGCAACATCGTGATCAACGCGCAGACAGTCTTGAACGGAAGCAACATCAGCGTGGCTGGATCGTCAGCGGGCGTTCCGGTGGCAGCCACCGGCAGTCTGGCCACGACGCTCGCCGGTAGCGGCACGGCCAACAACTCGAACGCAGCCGAGGATGCTGCCGCCAGCGCGACCAGTGCCGGCCGTGCCGCGGCAGCGGCTGAAGGCCTGGCCAAGCCAAGCATCCTGACCGTCGAGGTGCTGGGCTTTGGCGACAAGAACTGCAAGGAACAGCAGAAGGACTGTTTCGCCCAATGAACCAGCGGAACGCATCGATGCGAGTGCTGAACGTCATCTGGTCGCTCGATCCAGTCAATGGCGGACCGGCCGAGGGCCCGCGGCAAATCGCTATTGCCTCGCGCGGGTTGGGGCAGGACCAGGAAGTGCTGACGCTCGAGGCGCCGGGCGAACCCTGGCTGTTGGACTTCCCGACCACGACCCACGCTGTCGGTCCGGAAAGGGGCGCCTGCGGTTACACCCCAGAGCTGACGGTCGAAGTATTTGTGCTGCCCTCCCATCAAGAGAACTTCGGCATCGCCGTGGCCGAAGCGCTGGCGTCTGGCCTGCCGGAGCTGATTCCAGACAAGATCAATAACTGGCGCGAGATCGTCACAGACGGAGCCGGTCTCGTTGGCAGCGACACCCGCGCGGGTGCCCGCGAGACGCTGCTTGGTTGGCTGAACCGGAGCGCAGCGAGCCATGCCGCAATGCGCCGGCGCGCAGCCGATTGTTTCGAGCGTCACTTCCACATGACGGCGGCCACGAAGCGTTTGTACGACACGATTTCGTCGTATCGACTTCACTCCGCTGAAATGTGCACTTTCACACAGCAGGCGCTGTTTGCAGGCCGCAATTAACGGCGCTGAAACAGGCGCTGACTACGGTTCAATGTTGTTTAGCAAGGGCAGTCGTTCGCACCCGTCATGAAAAAAATCGCAATGCTGGTCGTCATGCTGACGACTTTGATGATGGCGGGTCTGTCCCATGCCGCCTGGAATGCCGACTGGACGCAGCGCGTCAAGATTGGTCTGAACACGGCTGCTGATGGCCTGGCCATCACCTCGGCGGTCGATTCGTCTGCCGTGTTGATCCGGCTCCACACGGGCAACTTTCAATTCCTGGAAGCCAAGCCCGATGGAACCGACCTGCGATTCATCTCCAGCGACGACAAGACGCCGCTGAAGCACCACATCGAGAAGTTCGACAGCCTCAATGAACTCGCGTTCGTCTGGGTGCAGGTGCCCAAGCTCGAGCCGGGTGCCAAGGATGCCTTCATCTGGCTCTACTACGGCAACCCCGCTGCGGCCGCAGGTGACGACGTCAAGGGCAGCTATGACGCCGCGCAAGGGCTGATTTATCACTTCAACGAGAGCGAAGCGCTGCCGCAGGATTCCACTGCCAACGCGAACCACGCTGCGAGCTCGACGGCCAAGGCCATTGGCGCCGGTCTGATTGGCGGCGCGCTCTCTTTCGATGGCAACGCCGAATTGGCTCTGCCCTCGACCCCTTCATTGCAGTCGGGGGCCAACGGGCTGTCGCTGTCCTTCTGGATCAAGCCGGTCGACGCGGCCGACGCACCGGTCTACACCCAGACTGAAGGCGCCGCGCCGCTCGTGGTCGCACTGCGCGGGGGCAAGCTGGAAGCGCAGTCGGGCGCGGTGACCGCCACCGCTTCGGCACCGCTCGTTGCTGGCGCCTGGCAGCACGTCGCCATCGTTGTGAAGGACGGGCTGACGATTTATCTGAACGGGCAGGAGGTCGCCAAAGCTGCTGGCGCTGTGCCTGACCTGAGCGGTGGTGCTGTCATCGGCAAGGGATTCAAGGGTGAGATCGACGAACTGCAGGTGTCGACCACGGCGCGCTCCGCCGATTGGTTCAAGACCGCTGCGCAATCACAGGGTCAGGATCAGAAACTGGTGGTCTATGGCCCGGCCGAAGGCGATGGTGAGGGTGACACAGGCCCTTCATACCTGAAGATCCTGCTCGGTGCGGTGACGATCGACGGCTGGGTGGTCATCGCGATCCTGGGCGTGATGTTCGTGGTGAGCTTCTGGGTGATGTTCACCAAGGCCATGCTCGTGAACAAGGCGGTCAAGGACAACGAGCTTTTCAAGGCCCAGTTCGAGAAGCTGGTGAATTCCATCCGCCCCGGCGAACAGGACGCCGCCGTGGAGAAGGCTGAGAAGGCCGCGGCCAAGGCCTACAGGTACTCCTCGCTTTACCGCCTGTATGCTGCCGGCGCCCACGAGTTGCGGAAACGCTTTTCCGTCTATGCCGAGGAGGGGCGCGCCCCGACGCTCACCGATCCCTCGCTCAATGCAATCCGCGCGACCATTGATGCACGACTCGTGCGCGAACTGCAGCGTCTCAACTCCCAGATGGTGGTGCTCACCATATCGATCGCCGGCGGCCCCTTCCTGGGTCTGCTTGGCACGGTGGTGGGTGTGATGATCACCTTCGCCGCCATTGCCGCGGCAGGCGACGTGAATGTGAACGCCATCGCTCCGGGCATTGCCGCGGCGCTGGTGGCCACCGTGGCTGGCTTGGCTGTCGCCATTCCCTGTCTCTTTGGCTACAACTACCTGCAAAGCAAGATCTCCGAGCTGACCTCGGACATGCAGGTGTTCGTCGACGAGTTCATCACTCGCATCGCCGAGAACCACTCGGTCTGAGGCCCACACCATGAAGATGCAGGCCGGTGGCAAGCCCTACGACGAGATCAATGTCGTGCCGATGCTCGACCTCAGCTACGTGCTGCTGGTGATCTTCATCATCATGACCACCGCTTCGGTTCAGGGCATCAAGGTCAATCTTCCGAAGGCGAGTGCTGCGCCAAGCTTGGCAAAACCGCAGACCAAAGCCATCACCATTCGCGACGACGGTCAGATCTACCTCGACACCTACCCGGTGAGCATGCAGGAGCTGGAGGACCGCCTTCGTCAGCTGAAGGCAGTGAATCCGAGCTTCCCGGTGGTCATCAAGGGCGACGCGAAAGTTCACTACGAGAAAGTCGTCGATGTGCTCGACCTCATGGGACGGCTCGACATCACCCAACTTGGCCTGGTCACCCAGCGCCTGGTGAAGTAGCGCGCCGCGGCGTGCGGGCGACCGACGATGGACGACTACGACGACGATGTGGAGCCTCGCCGCTCCTGGCTCAAGACGGCTGCGTATGCGCTCGGCGGCTTGGTGCTGCTTGCTGTTGTGGCGCTGTTGCTGATGAAGTTCCTGGCGGGGCCAACGGCCAAGCCGTCCGGCGTACGTCAGGTCGCACTGATCAAGCAGCCGCCACCACCGCCACCGCCCAAGCCGCCCGAAAAGCTACCCGAGCCGCCGAAGGTGAAGGAGGAAGTCAAGATCGATCAGCCAAAGGACGAGCCCAAGCCCGATGAACCGAAGGCGGCCGATGAGAAGCCCGCGTCGGACAAGCCACTCGGTGTCGATGCGGAAGGCGGCGCCGGTTCCGACGGTTTCGGGCTGGCGGGCAACAAGGGTGGTCGCGATTTCCTGACCACCGGCGGCGGTGGTGGCGCGTACTACTCGGGCTTGCTGCAGCGCCAGTTCCATGAAGCCCTGTCGCGCAACCGCAAGGTGCTGAAGGAAGAGTTCAAGGTGGTCGTCAAGATCTGGCTCGGCGATGACGGGCGAGTGCAGAAGGCCGACATCGTGAGTGGCTCCGGCAACCCCAAGGTCGACGACCTGATCCAGCTGACGCTGCTCGACATGACCCCGCTCAAAGACATCCCGCCCAGCTCAATGCGCCCGATGCAATTGCGGCTCAGTAACCGCTCCTGATCCCGCCCACCATGCATCCGACACGATCCATCTTCCTCCTTGCACTCATGTCCCGACACCGTTTGAATTTCGCCTCGCACCACATCGCCGCGGCGCTGGCCGTGACCACCTGTATCGCCTCGCCGGCCGTCGCCCAGGAGTCCGAAGTCGACAAGGTGCGAGCGACGATGTCCAAACTGATCTCTCAACTCGTCTCGCAAGGAGTGCTGGCTCGCGAGGCGGGCAATGCCTTGCTCAGCGAAGCAGGTGTGGCGCCAGTGGCGCCCCCATCCGGAGCGGCAGCCGCGTCTCCCGCCGCGCCTGCATGGGCTGCCGCGCCGACGCCTGCGAGCAACGCAGCTAAGGGCGCCACCCAGCCTGCGCCAGCCACGGTGCGCGTGCCTTACATCCCCGAGTTCGTCCGCAAGGAATTGAAGGATGAAATTCGGCTCGAGCTGGCCGCGCAGGCATTTCGTGAAGGCTGGACAGGCCCTGGCTCGATCCCTGGCTGGGTGCGCAAGCTGCAATGGGACGGTGACCTGCGATTTCGAACGCAGCTTGATCGCTTCGCCAACGGCAACGCACCGCAGATCAGCATCACCGACACCAACCGAACCCGCGCACTCGCTCTGGCGAACACGGCCGAAGACCGCGAACGGTTTCGGTTTCGTGCCCGCCTCGGCCTGGCGGCGAAGATCGACGAGAACTGGTCGGGTGGTGTGCGGCTGACCACCGGCAGCGCGACCGATCCGCTGTCTTCGAACCAGACGCTGGGCACCTACAACAACCGCTACACCGTGCTGATCGATCGCGCCTACATCCGCTACCGCCTGGGTGACTACAGCGCCGTGGCCGGGCGCATGGCCAACCCCTGGTTCGGCACCGACCTGATGTGGGCCAATGACCTGAGTTTCGACGGCGTGGCCCTGCAATGGACGCCGAAGATCACTTCCGACATCAGCGGCTTCGTCACGCTGGCGGCACTGCCGATCCAGGAAGTCGAGTTGGCCTCTGCCGACAAGTGGCTGTTCGGCGGGCAGATCGGCGCCACGCTGGCACCATCGCCGCGGACCATGGGTGCCAAGCTGGGTCTGGCCTATTTCCATTACGCCAACCTGCGTGGCAAGACGAGCCCGACGGGCTCGACGGTGAACGAATTCACCGCGCCGGCGTTTGCCCAGAAGGGCAACACCTACTACAACATCTCGTCCGATCTGGCCCGGCCATTGCTCGGCCTGGCCTCCGACTACCAACTGCTGAACCTGACCGGGCAGGTCGACCTTCCTTCGATCGCCGGCAAACGGGTGATCGTCACTGGTGACTATGTTCACAACTTCGGCTTCGAGCGAGCAGCGGTGAGCCAGCGTGTCGGTACCAACGTCGACCCGCAGGTCAATGCCTACCACCTGCGGGTGGCGTTTGGCGACGCAGAGCTCAAGGCCATGCATGACTGGCAGGTGTTTGCAGGCTACAAGCGTGTCGAGCGCGATGCGCTGCTTGACGCGTTCACCGACAGCGATTTCCGCCTCGGTGGCACGGATGCGCGGGGCTACATCCTCAGCGGCAGCTACGGCCTGGGCAAGAACACCTCGGCGGCAGTTCGCTACTTCAGTGGCGATTCGATTTCGGGCGCGCCGCTGTCAATCGACGTGTTCCAGTTCGACCTGAACATCAAGTTCTGAGCGCCATGATGCATTTGCGTACCTGGGTTTCTGCGCTGCTGGTGGTGGCTTCCGTGGTGAGCGTTTTCGATGTTTCGGCGCAGTCCGAGGACAAGAATGCGCTGAAGGCAGCGCGCAGATCGCAGTTGCAGTTGCAGAGCCTGCGACAGCAGGTGCAGGCCGCGCAGGCCGCGCAAGCCAAGGTTGAGGCTGACAAGGCCGCGCTGGGCACGCAGTTGGCTGAGCAAACAAAGCAGTCCACCCGACTTGACGATGCACTGCGCAAGGCCAGCAGC
>CANHNO010000138.1 GCA_947462065.1 Burkholderiales bacterium
GATCTCGAAGTCCATGCCCTTCTCGAACAGCACGAAGCGGCAACGGTGTGAATAAGGGCAGGTCGTGCCGGAGTAAAGCACCATCATGTGGGCGAGCTCCTCATGGGATCAGAAAAGAAAAACGCAGGGGGCGCCTTGTCGGGCTGACCCACTGCGCAACAGCCCGGCGTCCGTGAGGACACCGGACAGGCATGACGTCACTTGATGTCTTTCCAGAAGGAAGCGTTCAGGCGCCACGCAACGACAACGAACACCGACAGGAACAGCAGCACCCACACACCCAATCGCGTACGGGTGCTTTGCGCAGGTTCAGCCATCCAGGTGAGATAGGCCACCAGATCGGCCACCGCGTTGTCATATTCGAGCTGCGACTTGGTCCCCGGGGTCAGTTGCTCGAAGCCGACAAACCGATGAACCGTCTTGCTGGCGTCGTGCGGATCAGTTTCGTCGACAAACTTGGCGGCGCGCTGGCCCTGCCACTCCCACAGGATGTGGGGCATGGCCGCATTGGGGTAGGCGAGGTTATTCCAGCCTGTTGCCTTGGTGTCGTCACGGTAGTAGGTGCGCAGGAAGGTGTAGAGGTAATCTGAACCGCTGCCCTGCCCGGCGGCCGAACGGGAACGCGCGACCAGCGTCAAGTCGGGAGGGACCACGCCCAGCCATTCCTTGGCGTTCTTGGCGCTCATCGAGACCGTCATGACGTCACCCACCTTCTCGGTGGCAAACATCAGGTTGGCCTTGATCTGCGCTTCGGTCAGCCCGATGTCGCGCAATCGGTTGTAGCGCATGAACGACGCGTTGTGGCAGTTCAGGCAGTAGTTGGCGAAGGTCCGAGCGCCGTTCTGCAGCGCGGCGACATCGGTCGATTTTTCCAGGGGGAACTTGTCCCACGCAATGCCACCACCGGCAGCGTGCGCCGCAGAAACGGCGCCCAATGAAATCAGCAGCGAGAGGATGAATTTTTTCATTGTGAGTAGCCTGCCTCGGTGATCAGTGTGCAGCGAATGTCACGCGCTCGGGAACAGGCTTGGGCTCGCCCAACCGACTCCACCAGGGCATCAGCAGAAAGAAGCCGAAATAGATCACCGTGCCGATTTGCGACAAGCGTTCACCGAGGGGTGACACTGGCTGAACGCCAAGGTAGCCGAGCATCAGGAAGTTAAGCACGAACAGCGCGTAAACGTACTTGTGCCAATCGGGGCGATAGCGCAAGGACTTCGCCGGGCTGTGGTCCAGCCAGGGCAGAAAGAAAAGGATGACCACCGCGCCACCCATGCCGACCACGCCCCAGAACTTCGCGTCGATCGAGTACATCATGGCGATCAATGCGAAGGTGCCACCGACGATGACCAGCTTGAACAGGCCACCCACCTTCGCCTTGAATACGGCCAGCAGGGCACCTACAGCCGCAAAGGCCATCAGCACGTACATCATTTCAGCGGTGATCGCACGCAGCACCGAGTAGTACGGAGTGAAGTACCAGACCGGCGCGATGTGCAGCGGCGTCTTCAGTGGATCGGCCGGGATGAAATTGTTGTACTCAAGGAAATAGCCGCCCAGTTCGGGAGCAAAGAAAATGATGGCCGAGAAGATCAGCAAGAACACGCTGACGCCGAGGATGTCGTGCACCGTGTAGTACGGGTGGAATGGAATGCCGTCCAGAGGGCGCCCTGCGGCATCCTTCTTGGCCTTGATCTCGACGCCATCAGGATTGTTGGAACCCACTTCATGCAGCGCAATGATGTGCGCCACAACCAAGCCCAGCAGCACCAGCGGCACCGCGATCACGTGGAAGCTGAAGAAGCGGTTCAGCGTTGCATCGCCAACCACGTAGTCACCCCGAATCAGCAGAGCCAGGTCCGGGCCGATGAACGGAACCGCCGCGAACAGGTTCACGATAACCTGCGCACCCCAGTAGCTCATTTGGCCCCAAGGCAGCAGGTAGCCCATGAACGCTTCGGCCATCAGGCACAGGAAGATGGCGCAGCCAAAAATCCAGACCAGCTCACGGGGCTTGCGGTAACTGCCGTAGATCATCCCGCGGAACATGTGCAGGTAGACCACCACGAAAAATGCGCTGGCACCGGTGGAGTGCATGTAGCGCACCAACCAGCCCCAGGGCACGTCGCGCATGATGTACTCGACCGAGGCGAAAGCCAGATTCGCATCGGGCTTGTAGTGCATCACCAGGAAGATGCCGGTGACGATCTGGATCACCAGCACCAGCAGCGCGAGCGAACCGAAGAAGTACCAGAAGTTGAAGTTTTTCGGGGCGTAGTACTCGGCCAGATGCTCGTTGTAGAGCTTGGTCGCTGGGAATCGGTTGTCAACCCACGTCATCAGCTTTTCAGCTGCACTGGCGTTGGCGGGTGCTTCCTTCATGGTGGCCATCGTGTGTTCTCCTGAGGTCCGTTACTGCTTGGCCATCAGGCCTTCTTGTCTTCACCGATCAACAGCCGGTTGTCCGCCAGATACATGTGCGGGGGCACCTCCAGGTTGTCCGGCGCGGGCTTGTTCTTGTAGACCCGCCCTGCCAGGTCAAAAGTAGAGCCGTGGCATGCACAAAGGAAACCGCCCGGCCAGCTATCGGGCAGCGAAGGCTGCGGCCCGGGGGTGAACTTGTCGGATGGCGAGCAGCCGAGGTGCGTGCAAATGCCGACTGCCACCATGATTTCCGGCTTGATCGAGCGGTGCTCATTGCGAGCGTACTGGGGCGTGAACTCGTCGGGTTTGCGCAGCGAATTCGGATCGGCCAGCAGAGCGTCGTTCTTTGGCAGTTCAGCCACCTGCTCTGGTGTGCGCTTGATGATCCACACCGGCTTGCCACGCCACTCCACCGTGAGCTTCTCGCCAGGTTTCAACTCGCTGATATCGACCTCTACCGAGGCACCAGCGGCACGCGCACGCTCTGAAGGCTGAAAGCTGCTGACGAAAGGCACCGCCACCGCCGCACCACCCACCGCACCCATACAGCCCGATGCGATCAACCAGGTGCGCTTTGCACCGTCGACTTGCTGCTCACTCATAAAACCTCGCGTGTGACAACGATTCCAAGACAACTACAGATTCTAGCGGAGCACTTTGCGCGCACAGGGGCCTGGGTCTTGGAGAGAGGATCGAAAACCTCGGCCAGCACGCCGCAAGCGGCAGCGCAGACCGCCGATAACTGGGGGCAATCGGCAATACTTGCGATCAAGCGCGTCACGACGCACTTGCGCAGAGCCATACAAACAGCAACAGGGAGCGAGCACGATGGGATTCACGACCGAGTTCAAGGAATTCGCCATGAAGGGCAGCGTCGTCGACCTGGCAGTCGGCGTGATCATTGGCGGCGCATTCGGCAAGATCGTCGATTCGCTGGTCGGTGACGTGATCATGCCGGTGGTCAGCAAGATCTTCGGCGGCCTCGATTTTGCGAATTACTTCATCCCACTCTCGGGTCAGAGCGCCGCCACGCTGGTCGAGGCAAAGAAAGAAGGGGCGGTGCTGGCATACGGGAGCTTCCTGACCGTCTCCATCAATTTCGTGATCCTCGCTTTCATCATCTTCATGATGGTCAAGGCAGTGAACCAGATGAAGCGAAACGATGCGGCCGCCCCTGCCGAGCCAGCCGCGCCCCCTCCGCCCGCCGAAGATGTCCTGCTGCTGCGCGAGATCCGCGATGCACTGAGAAAGTAGTCTGTCTCCGCAATGAGCCGCTCCGACCCTCGACTGCCCCCCGACCTGGTCGTCGCGGCAGACCTCGTCAAGGCCACGGCCCTGACGGTGGCAGAACGAGTGTGTCAAACGCTGGCTGCGCAGTCGCAGTCTGTTTCGAAGGCCATTGATCGCAACACGATGTTCGCCGCGCAACTGGCGCTGCATCGACAGCTCGGGTCGTTCCGGCTGCAGTTCCAGACCCGACTGGACACGCGCATGCTGGAGACGCTGGCACCGCATTCGGAGTCGAAACGCAAGCCGGCGCCAGCCGATTGGCAGTCGCTGACGCTGGTCGACGACAAAGAAGTTGACGATCGCATGCTGTCAGACCGACTGGGGCAGCAGATCGCGCAGGCCTGCGAGGCGGAGTTGCGCGAACTGTCAGGCTATATGGGTCGCATCACAGGTTTCGGCACTGCCGACGATCAGCGCAACCCGTTGCGGCCGGGCGTGATCGGTCACGCGCTGCACATGGCGATCGGCACGGTCAGCATCGACCCGAACGAACGCGCTGTGCTGACCCGCGAGTTCGCTTCAGTGATGTCGCACGCCATGCCGGCCTGCTATGCCGCGATCGTGGTCGAATTGCAATCGCGCGGGGTCACACCGGTAGGGCTGCAGGTGCGCACGGTGGACGGGCCAGGCAACCAGCTGCCGGGGCTCAATTCCGGCTACCAGACGCTGCGCGATGACACACCATCGACACGTCACTCCGGCACCGATTTCCATGACTCGACTCACTCGGGCCTGACCGGCAGGCGCTCAACTTCGGGCGCACGGCAGACGGGCAGCAGCGGTTGGCAGGGCGGGCGCAGTGGCTCTGGCAGCGGCGCAACGACGGGCTACGGCAGCGGGGCGCGCGATTCCATGGGCGGGCTCAGCTCGCCGGCCCAGGAAGCACACCTGATGACGCTGTTGCGGCGGTTGACGAGCCTGACCGGCGAGTCGGGCAGCGGTGGCGGTGGCGGTGGTCCGAGGCCAGCGCCCTATGGCGGGTACCAGGATACGGCAGGACCACGGTCCGGAAACGGTGGCCTGCGCCACATCGGCGGCAGCCCCTATGCAGATCCGGGCACCGCCAGCGCGTACGCCGAGGACGCGTCGGCTGGCCTGATGGCGGTCAACCTGATCCGCGCCCACCGCGACGAGCTGATGCAGGCGTCCAACGGCAAGCTGGATCACATGGTGATCGACGTCGTGGGCAGCTTGTTCGACCAGATACTCTCGGACACCCGGGTGCCGCCGCAGATGGCCCGTCAGATCGCGCGGCTGCAGCTGCCCGTGCTGCGGGTGGCGCTGGTCGACCCGACATTTTTCTCTTCACGCAAGCACCCGGTCCGCCGTTTCGTCAACCGGATCGCATCGCTGGCCTGTGCCTTCGATGACTTCGAAGACGGGCCAGGCAAGGAGTTTGTCGCGAGGGTGCGCGACCTCGTGCAGGAGATCGTCGACGGCGACTTTGATCAGGTCGATCTGTATGCCGCGAAGCTCTCGCAGCTGGAAGCGTTCATCGCACAGCAGGCCGAGGCTGTCGTTCAGGACCAGGGCGCTGTCGCTGTGCTGGAGAGCAAGGAATCCGATCTGCGCACCCAGCAGCGCTACCTGATCCAGTTGCAAAGCGCCCTGTCGTCCGTGGCGATGCCGGACTTCCTCCGCACCTTCCTGTGCCAGGTGTGGAGTCAGGCGCTGGTGCAGTCCAGCCGTGCAGACGGTATCGACGGCGAGGCGACCAGGCGCTACCGGCAGGTCGGCCGTGACCTGGTGATGAGCGTGCAGCCCAAGGGTTCGCCTGCGATGCGCAAGCGCTTCCTGATGCAGTTGCCCACCCTGATGCGTGACCTGAATGCCGGGCTGAAGCTCATCGGCTGGCCCGAGGCGGCGACCAAGGATTTCATGGCACAGCTGATGCCCGCCCACGCCGACTCGCTGAAAACGCCAGCCATGACCGAGCTGGACTACAACCTGCTGTCGAAGCAGATGGAATCGGTTTTCAACAGCGGCGTGCCGGGCCAGGGCGACACGGTGCGCGCCGATTCGGTGGCGGCGAGTTCTGCGATGCCTGCCAATGTGGAACAGCGTTTTTCTGCAGAAGAAGCGAAGCGGGTCGGTCTGATCGACGAGCAGGCGGTCGACTGGGACAAGCCGGTCGATGGCGATCTGATCGCCGAGGCGCCTGCGGCGGCAGTCGAACCAGTGAGCCTGGACATCGACATCAACCTTGACCTGATCGCTGCCGACCCGGCGGAAGCGTCGCATGGCGCGCGCCTGATCGACCACCTGCGCATCGGCTTCGCTTATCAGATGCTGCTGAAAGACCAGTGGCAGAAGGTGCGCCTGACCTACATGAGCCCCGGTCGCAGCTTCTTCGTCTTCACCCATGGCCGTAATCTGCAGGAAACAATTTCTTTGACCGCGCGGATGCTCGCTCGCATGTGCGAGGCGGAGCGACTGCGCGCCGTGGAAAACAACTACCTGATGGAGCGAGCCACCTCACGCGCGCGCCAGCAGCTCGCGGCGCTCGCGGTCAACACCCGTGCCTGATCACGCGTCTGGCGGCGCGTTAGTGTGAAGTCAGTAGGAAGCGAGTCGCCGCGCCATCGCAACCGCGGCAGCCAATGAGGACGCATCAGCCAGACCTTTTCCCGCGATGTCGAATGCGGTGCCGTGGTCCGGGCTGGTGCGCACGAAGGGCAGGCCCAAGGTGACATTGACACCGTGCTCGACGCCCAGGTACTTGACCGGGATCAGCCCATGATCGTGCGTCATCGCGACGACGATGTCGAACTCGCCCGGATGGCCCGGCGCATGGCGCGCCCGCATGAACACGGTGTCGGGCGCGTAGGGCCCACGCGCATCAATGCCCTCGGCGCGCGCCGCAGCGATGGCAGGCGCGATGATGGTGATCTCTTCGTCGCCGAAGAGGCCGCCCTCGCCCGCATGCGGGTTCAGGCCGGCCA
>CANHNO010000139.1 GCA_947462065.1 Burkholderiales bacterium
GCCTGCGGCCTGATCGCAATCAGGGCGTGCGGTCGCCGATCACTTGCTGATCGTCTGTGCGATGCGAGCGAGCGTTGCATGGCGCTCGCGCGCGGCCACTTCATGTGGCCGTCCGTCGGCACCGAACATGCCGGCGTCGGCCAGCGCACGTTGCAGGTGCCCGATGTCACGCACGGTCGAAAGCAGGCCGACATCGACTGCCCACTCGTAGATGTGCGCCATCGCGGACGCAGGTTTGCGCTCCGCTGCCGCGCGCCAGAACGAAGCGAGTCGCCATTTCCAGTGCGGTTGAGCTGGCAGCGTGAACGGTGTGACCGTGTGGCCGCTGAGCAGGGCTTCGGTGAGCATCGACGCACTGTCGGCGGTGACGATGAATCGATCGCCCTCGCGCAGCAGCGTGTGGTAGAGGTTTTCGCCTTGCCCCCAGCGCGAGACATGTGCGGGAGAGCACAGGGTTGCTTCAATGATGGCCATGGCAGAGTCTTTCGTACGCGGGCCACCCAGTACCCAGGCGCTTCCGCCAGTCTCACGCACCTGTTCATTCACCGTCTGCGCCAGCAAACGGGCGCTGGCTTCGTTGAGCACATAAGGGCGGCTGTTTCCTCCCACCAGCACCACGGTCCAAGGGCGCGGCATGCGCGCTGTCTGATCGGCCAGCGAAGCCGCCGTGTATTCACGGGGCGCGGGCAGGACGAAGGGCATCAGGTTGTTGAGCACATTAGACCGGCTGGGGACAGCGTATTGCGGGGTCGTGACGATCAGATCAAACCAGGCCAACGGTGCCCAGGGGCGGTTGACATGGATCAACCGCGTACGGCCCTGCGATTGCTTGCGGATCCAGCGCGCCGCTGGGACGGATTTGCGGCCTGCGGCCAGTACCGCTTGCGGCCAGGGAGGTTCTAGCGCGCACTCAGTTCGCCAGCTCAGCCGGCCGGTTCCCAGCAACAGCGGCGGGAAACGAGCCGCGCGGTTGAACTGCAGCGGGATGACACGGTAAGGCTGATTCATCGCCTCGGCGATGGCCAGCAACTGCTGGTTGTCGCCATGCTTGGCACCCAGCAAGACCCAGACCGGTAGAGCGTTCAGCTCGGATGACATAAGACTCGCGGGCCCTGGCTTGCGGTCCAGCAATTCGACCTCACTCACCTGTTGTGGCAATCAAGTGTCGGCGCGATTGATGACACTCTGTGTGTCGGCAGTAACCATCGGAAATTTGCTCCAGCGTCGGTGGTGCCAGCTCCACAGCTCCGGGTGTTGCAGCACCTGCGCTTCGGTCAGGCGGGTCAGAAAGTCCACATCGGCTTCCAGCGTGCCCTGCCCGATGGTCAGTTGTGGCTGGATCTCAAAACGCCAGACCGGCGAGGCCGCGACGGCCGCCATCGGCAACACCGGAGAACGTGAGACGCGTGCCAACTGGGCGGGGCCTGCAGGCATCGGAACGTCCTTGCCAAGAAAGCGCTGCATGACGCCGTCCTCGGCTCTGCGCAGGCCCTGATCCATCATCAGGAACAGCACGCGGCCCTGCTTGAGCGCGGCCAGCATCTGGCCGTAGGCGCGGATGCCGCCATTGGCCAGGATGGCCTGAATGCCGTATTGCTCGAGGCCATTCTGGAAAAATCCGTCCGACATCATCCGGGCCTTGCGGTACAGCAACGAGACCGGCAAGCCGGACTGCGCTAACCGAACCATCGCCAGACTGGCATTGCCCATGTGGGTGGCCAGCACGATCGCGCCACGCCCTTGGCTCATGGCTGTGCGGAGGTGCTCCAGGCCGTCCAGCTCGCAGCGTGCCGCAAGTGTGCTTTCGTCCTGGCGCTGATCGAACATCGCCATGATCTCCGTCAAGGCGCCGTTGTTCACCCGGTAGGCCTGCAGCAACAGTGCCGGCACTGAGGGGTCGTTGGCCTGTCGCCCCAGCACCTGGGCGATCTCGCGCTGCAACCGTCGGCGCTCTTGCCATCCGAACCAGAACTGCAAGTCGCCCAGCCAACTGCCCAGGTTGCGCGCGTACCGGAAGCTAACCACACGCAACAGTGTGCGCAGGCTGATGAACATCGCGCGGCGACGCCCACGTCGCAGATTCCGAGCCCAGTTCATTCAGGCGTGCGCTGCGATTGGGGTGGGGTGGATCTGCGGCTGCAAAGCGGTGAGTTGCCCGTCGGCCAGGCGATAGACACAGTCGGCCGCCTGAATCAACAGGTCCTGGTGCGCGACGGCCAGAATCGTCAACTGGCCTCGCAGGTGCTTGACGGCCTCGATCACCGCTGCCTGCGCTTCCGCATCGAGATGGCTGGTGGCCTCGTCGAGGATCAGCAGCCGTGGCTCATGCACCAGCGCGCGAGCGATGGCCAGGCGCTGGCGTTGTCCGCCGGACAAGCGCGAACCCCCTTCCCCGACGCGTGTCTGCAGCCCTTCGGGCATGGCCTCGACGAAAGCGAGTGCGTCGGCGGCGCGCAACGCCGAGCGGATCTGCTCGTCGCTGATCCCGACCTCACCCAGCGTCACGTTGTAGGCCACCGATTCATCGACCATCACCGATTCCTGGGGCACGTAGCCGATCTGACGCCGCCAGTGGCGCAGGTCCAGCTCGTTGAGCTCTACCCCATCGACCAGGATGCGGCCGTCAGTCGGCCTCAGCAGCCCGACAACCAGATCAAGCAAGGTGGTCTTGCCCGCGCCCGACGGCCCGATGATGACCGTCAATTGCTGCGCCGGGACGGTGAAGGTGCCGTGCTCGACGATCGCACGACGTTCGCCGTGGCTGAAGCTCACGTCCTCGAAACGTATACCGTCGACCAGGGCCACCCGCTGATTGCCACCCGGGGGTTCGACTTCGGCGCGAGCATCATTGATGTGATCCATCACCGACCAGTACGCACTTTCGCGCACGACGACCTGCTGGTATGCACGCTGCGCCTTCGACAGGTAGCTGACGGTGCGCGCTAGCAGGAAAACCATCACCAGCACTTCGGCCAGAGGCATCTTCAGCACGACGAGGCTGAAGAAGAAACCAATGCCGACCATGATCGCCAGCAGCGGCTCTTGCAACGCGCTCATCGCCTCGCGGCTGATGACCTGACGGCGCAGGGCCCGCCGCAAGGCCCGCGTCTGGTCGGACAGCAGCGCATCGACGTGGTCCTCGCGCGCCATGGCCTTCAGCGCCTTTGCGGCTGCCATCTGCCCGCCCATGACCGACAGCAGCGATTTCAGCAGCTTGGTCTGCTGCCGGCCCGCTTTCAACGAACTGCGCACCAGCGTGTGCAGCGCCAGCAGCAGCAGGGCGCCGGCGATGATCGCGGCCACGCCGGCCTGCCACGAAATCGACAGCGCGACAGCCAGGAAGATCAGGCCATTGAGGACCATGGCCGCCGTCTCGGCGCTGTGCTGGAACGCTTCGGAGGCGCGTTGTGCCTCGCTGGCGACGGCATTGGTCAGGCGCCCGACCGATTGATCCAGGTAGTGGGTCCATCGTGCGGACATCACCGAGCGGATCAGTGCGAGCCGCAGGTCGGTGGCGATGTTGGCAACGGTGTAGCCGACTTGTCGGTTGGCAACGAGGGACAACACTGCCTTCAGCGCGATCAGCACCGTCGACAGCGCCAAAAGCACCGCCGTGGTGGGCTGCAGCCCCAGGAACTGCGTCACCTGTATTGCGACCTTCTCGGGCATCGACGGTGTGTGGGCGCCCGTGTTCGTGGCGAAAGACAGCATGGACAGCAACATCGACATGCCCAGGCTGTCCGTCAGCCCTGCCACGAAGACCGCCACCAGCGCTGCTGCACTGCGCCCCGGGTAGGCGCGAACAAACGCACCGATCATTTGCGGCGCGCGGCTGGGCTGCGCCTTGGCCTTTTGCTTCTTGCTCATGGCCGAATGAAACGCAGGCGTGGGCCTGTGCCGATGATGACGGGCTGACTCGGATCAGCGTCGAAGGCTTCGCCGTCCAGCATGTAGCTGGTGAGGCCGCTGACGGTCACTTGATCACAACGGCCGCTGAGGTAGCCGTTATCGGCACTCATCGCCGAGGTGTACCGCCCGGTCAGCAACCGGGGCAGTGTGCGCCAGAAGCGCGGCGCGTCTTCGCTGACCGAGGTCACTCGCACATCACCTTGGCCCCGCGCGGCATACGGATCGAAAAGACCGGTACGGTGCAGCAGCGTGGTTGCCAGCAGCAGCCGCACTGGCCCGTCTTGTATGCCGCAGGCGCCGGCGTCGACGTGCAGGCGAGGGCAACTCATGCCGGAACGCCCGAGCAGCGAGCGCGCGCCCAGCCGCAGCAGATAACCGATCGTGCTGAGGTCACCTTGAGATTTGAGCTCGGCCCGGTGCTGATGGCATTGGCGGATCACGCTGTCGATCAGCGCTGCCGAGAAGAAAAAACCGTGTCGCACCGGCGCGCCGGAATGCGCGATGCGCAGCGCGCAGCGCTCTTCCACCGCAATGTCCCAGCGATGCTCATGGGCGAGCAGCAGTGCCCGCTTCAAGGTTGGCAAGGCCCGACCACCTGGCACCAGGTCGGCCGCCGTCAGGTTGGTTCGCCCTCCAGGCAGCACCAGCAGATCTGGCGTCCAGGCGCCGGCAGGCAGGCTCGACAGCTGATCGACGATGGCACAGACCGTACCGTCGCCAGCCAGCAGCATGACCTGACGTTGGCGTCGCGCGAGGATCGCTGAGACGGCGGCGCGCGTGGCGTCCGGGCCGTCGACGTGGATCACCTCGGCGCCGTGAGATTTCGCCAGCGCCGTGGCCTGAATCGCCAAGCCTCGCGAAGCGCTGAAGCTGCGTGGATTGACGATCAGGCACGGTGGCTCGCTTGCCGTGGCAAGGATCAGGGGGACCGGCGTCGCCAGCGCGGGGGCGCGCGCGTTCAAGAGCGCCCGTTGCCCGGCGACCAGGCACGCATCGCTGACTCGCCGCGAGGCGTCTGCCGGGCTGATTGCCACAACTCGCGCACGGCGGTGAAGTAGCTGTCGCGGTTGCAGCCCCGGTAGAGCGCATCAGGGGGAAGACCTGCCATCAGTCGCCGGTGCGCCTCGCCCAAGTGGTGATAGGGCAAGGCAGGGAACATATGGTGGAGCGCGTGGAATCGGAGGCCGACCGGAAACATGAACACCGTCAGCCAGGTCTGCCCGGTGATGTTGATCGACTCGGCCACCTGCTCTGCCATCGTCATGCGCTGACCACCGTTGACATAGCGGTGTGCCGCCAGGTTGCGCACCCAGTTCAGCGCCAGGGTGAAGGCCAGTAGCGCATAGCCCATGAAGAACTGCGCGATGCTGATCGAACCCTGCCAGATCAAGACGGCGATCGTGGCCAGGTACGCGAAGCACAGTGCCTCGACGATCAGCAGATGCCGCTCGTCGCGCTTCGGGAAGCGCTTGGCGTAAAAAGGGTTCGACACCGCCGCGGAAACGCGCGTCAGCACCCATTCACGCATTCCGCTGTGCAGCCATGACAGCGGGCCCAGCACGCCGAAACGCACGATCATGAACAGTGGCAGCAGGGGTGCCTGACCGACGTATTTCAGTGTCTCGGTCTGCGGCGATGAGCCCAGCGGCAGGTACTCGCCGTCGGCCGGCGTGCCGAACTGCAGGTGGTTGTGGTGCTCGATGTGGTTGCGGTACAGGACCCAGGGCATCAGCAAGGGAATGCCCAGCAGCACGTTCCAGGCGCGCTTGAAGCCGGTCATCTGGCCGCCGGGCATGTGGACGATTTCGTGGATGAAGGTGCCGACGCGGAAGAACAGCACGCTGGCGCCGAGGAATGCAAAGATCTGCAGCGCGCTCCAGGCGGGCGCGATGAAGTAGATCGCCGTCAGCGCCCAGGCTGCAGCTGAACTCAGCAGCAGGTCGGTCCAGTAGATCGCAGCGGAGCGGCTGAAAAGGTCGCCGATCAGGCTTCTGGCCCGTTCCTGCCAGGCGGGGTCGAGTGCGGCACCTGGCGATGCGTTGACGACGGGCTCGTCAAGGGTGGCGGTAGCGGTCACGGTGGAGCATCAAAAAAACGATGCCCTAAGGATACCCGTTCGACCTCATGTTCCGCGGTTTCGGGCCAATGGAGGGTTCTTCGCAAAGTAGCGTTTGATGCCTGTGGACAACGCTTCGACCAGCCGCGACCGATAACGCTCGTCGCGCAGCTTCGCTTCCTCGTCGGGATTGGAGATGAATGCTGTCTCCACCAGAATCGAAGGGATGTCGGGCGCCTTCAGCACCGCGAAGCCGGCCTGTTCGACGCTGGTCTTGTGCAGCCGCCCGACACGACCGATCTGTCCCAGCACCTCGTTGCCCAGGCGCAGGCTGTCCTTGATCTGCGCAGTGGTGCTCATGTCGAGCAGAGCGTGCATCACCGACGTGTCCTTGACCTTGACGTTGATCCCGCCGACTGCATCTGCCAGGTTCTCGCGATTGGCCATCCAGCGGGCGGCTGCGCTGGTAGCGCCTCCCTGGCTCAGCGCAAACACCGATGCGCCGCGCGCCGCGGGCGTGAAGAACGCATCGGCGTGGATCGACACGAACAGGTCGGCCTGCACCCGCCGCGCCTTGCGAACCCGGTCTCGCAACGGCACGAAGAAGTCTGCGTCGCGCGTCAGCATCGCGCGCATTCCAGGCACGGCATTGAGCTTTTCGCGCAGCTGCA
>CANHNO010000140.1 GCA_947462065.1 Burkholderiales bacterium
CGTCGGACGCCTCGAAATCCTGCGCGCCGGCCTCAATGGCCGCCAGTTCCGGATCAGCACCGGCGGCGATCGGCTCGGCCTCGATCATGCCCAGGTGGTCGAAATCCCAGGCCACCGAGCCCGAGGCGCCGAGCTGCCCCTTGCGAAACAAAACCCGCATCTCGGACGCAGCACGGTTGACGTTGTCGGTCAGGCACTCGACCATCACCGGCACGCGGTGCGGCGCGAAACCTTCGTACAGCGCATGCTCGAAATGCACAGCCTCGCCGGTGAGGCCGGCACCCTTCTTGATCGCGCGTTCCAGAGTGTCCTTCGGCATCGAGACCTTGCGCGCCTGCTCGACGACCAGCCGCAAACGCGAATTCGCCGCCGGATCGGGGCCCTGCCGGGCAGCGATCATGATGTCCTTGGCCAGCTTGCCGAACAGCTGCCCCTTGGCATTGGCAGCGAGGTCCTTGTGCTTGGCTTTCCACTGCGCACCCATGTTCGACGTTCCCTTTGAATAGGCGCGGATTCTATGCAGCGCGGACGCTGCTCTGGCGCTACTCGGGTGTGGAAGGGTCGTTGTCGGCACCGCCGTCGGCCAGCGCCTGACGTGCCAGTTCCTCATCGCTGAGCGCCGGGGCGGCATCCAGTGCCGCCAGTTCCTCCAGCATCTCCTGCGTGGCTTCGGCGTTGCCGAGGAGCACGTCTTCGAGCGTGGTGTGAGGCTCGCGTCGCTCCTCGTGATCGATGGGCGAAGGATGCGCCACAGCCGGCTCCAGGGCTGGAAGCCGGGCCGCAGCGAGTTCGAGTTGTTCGTCGATCAGTTTGGCGAACGGGCCGTCTTCAGGGGTGTCATCGGGTTTCATGGGCAGTCTCCTTGCCGCGCTGATGTTGTTCCCTTTGATCAGGTCACGCCAGCAAATTTTCAAGCCATCAATGTTCCCAAGGGGCTTCCTTCGGCGGCTTCATTGACCTTGATCAATCGCAGTGTCCTCGGCTATCGTTCGGGCGTCTCAATTTCATCTCAAGGCGCCCAATGACCGACCTTCTTTCCGAACTTGACCGCAGGCTGGCCCGACTCTTCGACATCCTGGGGGCGTCCACCGCGCGCCGCTACGGTCTGGGTGTACCGGAGAAGAAAAACTGATTGCGCTGCCAGCCCATGGGCTGCCCTCTTTCCTTGAATCACAGAATCGCCGCGATCTTCGCGGCGATTTTCATGGTGCCGTCGTGACCACGGTTTCACGAACCGCGACGAACTCTCCGGTGAACAGCCCGGAGCGTTGGCCTGTGCTGTGCAACACGGCCTGCGCTTGAATCCGCGACTTGCCGTGCGCGTGATAGGCCGCCACGAACCTGTCCCACTCCGCCCCCGGGGCCAGCGTGGCGGTGGCAGTGAACACGCCGGACATCGGTGCCTCGTACTCCATCGCACTGCGCTGAACCACCAGCTTGCAGTGCACCGCCTGCTGCATCAGCCGCGCATGCAGCAGCGACCATGCCGCCAGCACACCCAGCGTGGCCGCGCTACCGCCGAAGATGGTGCCGTGCTGATTCAGGTTGGGGCCCATCGGCGCCGACAGCACCAGCCGGTCGGCCTCGATCGAATCGACATCAACCTGCATCGTCAGGGACAGCGGCACGTTTCGATGCAGGAATTGCTGGAGTTCGTTGGGTGACACGGAGCGTGGCCTGGAGTTGCAGGCCGAAGCATCGCAGATCAGAGCAGCGTCTCGCCGGCTGCAGCGAGATCTGCAGCGTGTGCACCCGCTAGAGCGCGCTCAGTCGGACAGGAGTGAACAGCAGTCGGTCGGCTTGATCAGCGTCGTTTGATTCATCGCGCCGGCCCCATGTCGGTCATGTCGATCACCACCCTTGACGCCACCTCGCCCCGCTGCAAACGCTCCATCACCACATTGATCGCCGACAAGGGCTGCAATTCGATGTCCGCCTTGACCAGGCCAGAAGCCGCAAAGGCCAGAGCCTCGGCCATGTCGTGCCGCGTGCCCACGAACGAGCCGCGGATGGTGATGCAGTTGGCCACCACGTCGAACAGCGGCACCGGAAACTCACCCGGAGGCAAGCCCACCAGCACGCAGGTGCCGCGCTTTCGCGTCATGGCCACGCCCTGGTGGAACGCGGCCAGCGAGGGCGCGGTGATCAGAACGCCATGGGCACCGCCGTCGGTCGCTTTTCGCACCTCGCCCACGGGGTCGTCTAGCCTTGCATTGACGACGGCGTCAGCGCCAAGGCGCATCGCATGTGCCAACTTGCCATCGTCGATGTCGACGGCGCAAATGTGCAGGCCCATGGCCTTCGCATAGCGGATCGCCAGATGCCCCAGA
The DNA here is from genome assembly GCA_947462065.1 of Burkholderiales bacterium. Classification (GTDB taxonomy): domain Bacteria; phylum Pseudomonadota; class Gammaproteobacteria; order Burkholderiales; family Burkholderiaceae_C; genus PBB1. The sequence goes on from CANHNO010000140.1 coordinate 2,331, forward strand.
CCGCCGACGCCGGAGATGACCACCCACTCGCCCGGCCGTGCCTGCGTTTCCTTCAATCCCTTGTAGGTGGTGACACCGGCACAAATGATCGGCGCCGCATCCACCGCAGCCAGACCGGTCGGGATGTGGGCGACGTAGTTCGGGTCGGCAATGATGTACTCGGCGAAGCCACCGTTCTTCGTGTAACCGCCGTATTCCGCCTGGCCGCAGACGGTTTCCCAGGCTGCCAGACAGTGTTCGCAGTGGCCACAAGCCGAGTAAAGCCAAGGCACGCCGACCCTGTCACCTTCCTTCACCACCGTCACGCCGGACCCGATCGCGACAACCCGCCCGATGCCCTCGTGGCCCGGAATGAACGGCAGCGCTGCCTTGACGGGAAAATCGCCACGCATCGCGTGCAGGTCGGTGTGACACACGCCGCAGGCTTCGGTCTTGACCAGAATCTGGCCCACGCCAGGTGTTGGCACCACCCATTCGCGCAGCGACAGCGGCTGGCCAAACTGTTCGACAGCAGCGACTTGCATTCGGCTGGTCATGTCGGTGCCTTTGAGAAAGTGATGGAGGCGCCGGCGAACTGCCAGCACGATGGCGCACGATGTGCCGCGATGTGGGAAGCGTCTGTGCGCTGACCCACTCAGCGACGGCGTCGCCAGGCCAGCAGGTCGTCAAAGGCCGGAACGCCAGCCAGCACCACCAGGATCACGGCCAGCGGCAACGTCGACGCATAGCCGATGTGCTTGAAGCCGATGGCACCTGTGACCCCACCCACGAAGAAGCTGCCCGCCAGCCCGCAGAGCAGGGCCATGCGCTGATGGTCGGCACGCACCTCGGGGCGTTCCGGCCCTCCGGCGCCATTCCAGTACAGGAGCTTGCCCAGTTCGATGCCGATGTCGGTCACGATGCCAGTGATGTGCGTGGTGCGGATCTCGGCGTGCGACAGCTTGGTGATGACCGCGTTCTGCAAACCCATGATGAAGCACAGCAGCATCACCGTCACAGGCACGAACAGGCCCTCGATGTGCGACAGCCAGCCGCCCAGAACGCCAAAGCACAGCAGCAGCAAGGCCTCGATCAGCAGGGGCAGACCGTACTCGCTGTGCATCTGGCGCCGGCGGGCGTAATTGACCAGCATGGCGGAACATGCCGCACCCACCAGAAACGACAGCAGTCCACCGGCGCCGTCCCAAACCAGGTCGTAGGCGCCCAGCGCGATCTGGTCGGCCATCGATGACACGATGCCGGTCATGTGCGAGGTGTACTGCTGCACCGCGAGGAAGCCGCCGGCGTTGATGGCACCCGCCACGAAGCACAGCGCGAAACCGAGGTGGCGATTGGCTTGCGTCGTGCGGTGGCGGCTGGTCAGGTGTCTGACGTAGGCAATCGGCATATGGCACTCCCGGGCAAGACCTCACGGGTCGTGAGTGTGAGCCCCCGGGCTGATGCGCATCGGCGCCGTCCTACAGAAGCGCTGCGTGCCGGCGCACACCGCGTCTGTCCGGTGGCGCACAGCGGATGGCGCATCGGACACGTAAGGTGCAAGGCTTGACCCACCCTTATCAGGAAACCCCATGAGCACCATTCGACGCAACGCATTGAAGATGATCCTCGCCACAGCCACCTCGTTGTCGCTCGGCATGATCGGCAACACCTCCTTCGCAGCCACTGCGGAAGACCTGAGCAAAGACGCCGCCCAGGCCCTGCAAACGCTGTACAAAACCAACCCGACCGCCGAGGCACTGTCGAAGAACGCCCGGGCGATCCTGGTGTTTCCGAAGATCGTCAAGGCGGGTCTGATCTTCGGTGGCAGCTACGGTGAAGGCGTGCTCACCAAAGGCGGCGCCTTCAACGGCTACTTCAACTCCGTTTCTGCTTCCTGGGGATGGCAAGCCGGTGCCGAGTCCTACGGGTACGTGGTGTTCCTGATGAGCCAGAAAGCGGTGAAGTACATCGAGGACACCAAGGGCTGGGAAATCGGCGTCGGACCGACCGTGGTCGTTGCCAACGAAGGCCTCGCGAAGAACCTCTCTTCCTCGACCCTCAAGGACGATGCCTACGCCTTCATCTTCGACCAGTCGGGCCTGATGGCCAGCCTGAGCATCGAAGGCACGAAGATCTCGCGCATCAAGAAGGCAAAGTAAGGCGGCTCCTGATTGCACGTGCGGTGCGCTAACAGCCCCGCACCTGTCGGTGCCGCCATAGTCTGTTGCATCGGCCGGTTGAATCCGCCGCTAAACGGACGATCACCACGAGTCGCGGTCTGTAGCTGTGGTCTCGCACGTCGTCGTCCACGCGGGAAATTGCGTTGCAAACGTCGACGATGGTTTGCTGGCATCGAGAGCCCGATCGGATCCGTCGCCCACACCGGATACGGCGCGATTGATGAAGGTCCGGACCTCGCCCGCGGCCACACTCGATCGATGGGCCAGTACGCGGACCTCAGCAGCGACAACGGCGAATCCCCTGCCTTGCTCGCCACGATGGGCTAACTGCGCAGCAGAGTTGGCCAACACGTTCGCGTTACGCGCGGCTTCTATCGAACTCTGCATGTCGGTGGCCAATTGACCGACCGAGCTTGAGGTATCAAGAAGGTTCTCTCTGGGTCATGGCCAACCGAACCCGGCCAAGGCACAGCCGAGGCCCGCTCGCGGCCACTGCCCGCCGGGATCACGTCGAACAGGGCCAGCAGTTCGTGCAGGGCCGAGTTGCGCCGCGCAGCCTGTGGCGCGGTCGGATACAGGGACTACAGCGTCTCGACGCGAACGCGGCTGTCGTTGCCTTGCCATACAGGTGGCGGCTCGCCTTCGGGTACGCGGATGAGTTCGCTCAGTGGCGTCGCCGCATAGCCTGTCAGTCCGCTGCGGGTCTGTGGTCCTCGCGTTGCAGGGAGCATGGGTGCGCAACTTGGGCAACGCACCAGCGCAAAAGTGCGCACTTTTCCATAAAAGTGAAATCTCGGGTGCATCCTCCTGACTTGGTGCTTCGTAGACTTCCGCGCAATGGTTTTGCACTTTGCAGCCAACCTGCAACGTTGAACAAAGGACCCCGGATGGAAGCCGCTCATAACGTCGTCTCGAAGGTGCTGATCATTGACGACGGCAACGCTCAGACGCTTGATCAGATCAAGAGTTTCTGTGCAGAGAACGACCTCATCGGGGTCAAGACCCACTCTGACAACGTGATGACCGTGCTCAAGTCCAATGTCGACCTGGGGGGCGTCTTGTTGTCAGAGAGCTATCACGATTCACCCACAGGCGGCATCGAACTGGGCTTGAAAATCCACAAGGCCAGGCCGGAGCTGCCGATCTTCTTGCGAAGGCACCACGAGGCCTCGTTGGACAGCTTGCCCGCGCGTGCGCAGAGCAGCTTCTGTGCGGCATACCACATCAATGACATGGAAGGCCTCAAGCGCAGCCTGAAGGACTTCATCTTCAGCTATTACTTCCCTAACACGATGGTGCGTGGCATTCAGCGCATCACGGAAGACGCGATGCTGGTGTACCTGCGGCGCTTCAGTCTGGCTTGCGATGCGCCATACATCGTCAAGGACTCCATCGTCTGCGGCGAGGTTTTCACGCTGGTGCCGCTGGAGAGCAAGTGGTGTCGCGGATACATGATGCTGCAGTCGGAAAACCGAGCGATCAGGACTGAGAGCGCGTCTCACGATCCTTACGTCAAGCCCAAGCTCAGCCGCGTGTCTGACGTGCTGGGCGAGATCACCAACATGGTGTGGGGCTCGTTCAAGTCCAACTACGTGGGCGACGAGTACCGCACCTTGATGTCGCAGATCCAGGTGCCCATGCTGGTGATGCTGGATGAGAAGAACATCTCCTTTGGCTCCAGCACGCCACAGCTGTGTTTCAAGTACACGCTCACGGACCTGGACGACCAGAGCGCGCCACCCGTCAAGATCTACCAACGCCTGGTGTTCAACCTGAGCTGGTCGCCAGAGGACTTCAAAGAGGTGCAGGTCTCGACGGAAGAATTGGTGGATGCCGGCGAGCTGGAGTTGTTCTGATCGCAAGGGCCAAGGTTGAGCCACCAACAGACTTCCCCTTCAACCTCAGCCGCATTCACCCACCAGCGGCATTCGGGTCACGCCAGATTCGAGACCCAGCGATGCATCCGCATATGACACCCGGCGCCAACGCCCCGGCGGACCCCGTGGAATTCCAGCCTCAGGGCGTTATCGAGCGGGTCGCCCGCTCATTTACCCAGCGCCGCTGTTTCGGTGAGTGCGGCCGAAAGGCGGCCGCGCGGTGCGAAATCCCAGCCCCCGAGGTATTC
>CANHNO010000141.1 GCA_947462065.1 Burkholderiales bacterium
AACAGCGCGGCACTGCCCCACAGGCCCAGCGCCATGGCCCAATAGAGAACGGTCGGCTTCCACTTGATGAAATCCTCGCTGTGGAACCAGACGGTCGCGCCGCCCAGCACGACGACCAGCACGAAGCTGACCCACAGCATCGTGTCGATCTTCTTGCCGCGGATCAGCAGGAATGCGATCTGCGCCAGCGTAGCAACGATGACCACCACCGTGGCCAGCAGAACCGGCGCTTCGTTCACACCGACCACACCGCCGGAGACCATGAATCCGAAATGCTCTGTAGCGAACGCGGCGGCCCAGTCCTTGTGGGATTCAGCGTACTTGAAGGTGCCGAAGAAAAACAGGATCGGCAGGAAATCGAGCAGCAGCTTCATGGATTCTTGGGGAGCAACGCCGAAGCCCGAGCCGCGGTTCGGGGAATGGGGTTTGTCAGCCGGGAGGTTCGAAGTCTATCGAAGCAGAATTGATGCAAAAGCGTTCGCCGGTAGGGGCAGGTCCGTCGTTGAACACATGGCCGAGGTGGGATCCGCAGGTGTTGCAGCGCACCTCGATGCGCATCATGCCGTGGCTGCGATCGACGAGGCGCTCGATCACCGTGCTGTTGATCGGCTTCGAGTAGCTGGGCCAGCCGCAGCCGGCGTCGAACTTGGTGTCGGCCTCGAAAAGCGGCGTGCCGCAGCCAATGCAGTTGTAGCGGCCCGCGTCCCAGTGGTCCCAGTACTTGCCGCTGAAGGCGCGTTCGGTACCCGCCTGACGGGCGACTTCGTACTGGGTTGCGTCGAGCTGCGCTCGCCATTCGGCATCGGTTTTCTGAACGAGGCGGGGTCTGTCGTCTTTCATGCGGAGCTCCTCAGACACGGTCGATCATGACGAACACGAGACCTCGATGTGCTGCGCCCAGTCGGGCGGGAAGTCGGCATCGGCCGACGTGTCATGCTGTTCGTCGAACGGATTCTCCAGAACTTTCAGCAGCCGCTGCACTTCCGAGAAATCGCCGGCCTGTGCCTGGCGGATCGCCGACTCGGCGAGGTGGTTGCGCAACACCACGCTCGGGTTGACGCGGTTCATGGCAGCCACTCGTTGTCCATCGTCGCTGCTTTCCGCGCGCAGGCGTTCGGCGTAGGCACTCGACCAGCGCTCCCGGAATGCCGAGTCATTGAACAGACCCATGACAAAGCTGTTGTCTGCGCCCGCTGCGGTGCTGAATGTAGATAGACGCCGGAAAAGGATGGTGTGGTCGGTCTGCTCATGAGCCATCTGCTTCATCAACGACTCGATCAGGCTCGGATCCTCCTTTCGGGCGGTCGCCAAACCGCATTTCAGGCGCAGGCGGCGGCGCATCGCGTTGGCGTAGATCTGCTTGTAGGCCTCGAGCACCTCCAGCGCAGCGTCGCCGTTGTCGTGACCGATCAGCGGCATCAGGCCTTGTGCCAGCGCATGCAGGTTCCAGAAGCCGACGTTCGGCTGGCTGGCGTAGGCATAGCGGCCCTGACGATCGGTGTGGTTGCAGATGTGATCCGGGTCGTGGCCATCGAGAAAGCCAAACGGGCCGTAATCAAGGGTCAAACCAAGGATCGACATGTTGTCGGTATTCATCACGCCGTGGCAGAAACCCACGGCCTGCCAGTGCGCCATCAGTTCGGCAGTGCGCTGCGCAACCGCGCCGAGCAGCGCCACATAGGGTTGCGGCTTGTCGCGGCAGTCGGGGTAGTGATGCTCGATGACGAAATCAGCCAGACGACGCAACGTATCGGTATCGCGCTGCTGTGCAAAGTGCTCGAAGTGGCCGAAGCGAATGAAGCTCGGTGCCACCCGCGTCACCACCGCTGCGGTCTCGAGGGCTTCGCGCAGAACCGGCATCGGCGAGCCGGTGATGCACAGCGCACGGGTGGTCGGGATACCGAGGCCATGCATGGCCTCCGAGCACAGGAATTCGCGGATCGACGAGCGCAGCACCGCGCGGCCATCACCCATGCGCGAATACGGCGTCATCCCTGCGCCTTTCAGCTGCAACTCCTGCGGGCCGCTGGGTGTGTCGATCTCACCCAGTGACAGGGCTCGCCCATCCCCAAGTTGACCTGCCCACACACCAAACTGATGGCCGCTGTAGACGCTGGCCAACGGGCGCATGCCCGGCCACAGCGCATTGCCGCTGAAAACCGCGAGGGCGTTCAGGTCAGCTCGCGTCTGCCAGTCGGCAGGCAAGCCGAGCAGTTCGGCGCATGAGTCGCTGTGCGCTACCCAGTGCGGTGCGGGCAGCGGCTGGGGTGGCAACTCGGTGTGGAACTCGGCACCCAGCGCGTGAAACCGGTTGCACCAGTTCCAGTCCGGACCCGCAGTCAAGGTGTCGACCGGGGTGATGGTGTCGTGACGGGTCATTGCGCAAGTGTATTCAGGCGCTCACGTCATCGTGCGAGCAGGGGTCAACCCGAGCCACCCCTTCAAGGCGCGTCAACCTGCGCCGGGCTTCATATGATCGGGGATCCGTCCAGCGTCCGACAGTGCTGCTCAGCCTCGGTGCCGCTCCCGCAGAGAAAGCCCGCCATGCCAATCGTTTCCGGCCAGATGATGCAGATGCCGCTGTCGATTTCGTCGCTGATCCGCCATGCGGCGCGCCATGCCGGCGACGTCGAGGTGGTGTCGCGTCGTGTTGAGGGCGACTTGCATCGCAGCACCTATGCCGAGGTAGAGCGGCGTTCGCGGCAGGCGGCGCAGGCCTTGGAGCGACTGGGCTGCGAACTCGGCGAGCGGATTGGCACGCTGGCCTGGAATGGCCACCGCCACCTGGAGCTGTTCTATGGCATCTCCGGTTCCGGCCGGGTGTGCCACACCATCAATCCGCGGCTGCATGCCGACCAGATCGCATGGATCGTCAACCACGCGCAGGACCGTGTGCTGTTTTTCGACTCGACCTTCCTGCCGCTGGTCGAGAAACTGGCTCCACAGCTCACGAGCGTTGCGCACTGGGTGCTGATGACAGCCCGTGCCCAGATGCCCGCGGACTCTGCGTTGAAAAATCTCCATTGCTACGAGGACTTGCTTGCCGCCGAGGACGGTCAGTGGGCATGGCCCGATCTGGACGAGAACACCGCGTCGGGCCTCTGCTACACCTCGGGCACCACCGGTATGCCCAAGGGTGTGCTTTACAGCCACCGCTCGACAGTGTTGCATGCGCTCGGCCAGGTCTCGGTCGATGCCATGGGCATCGGCTCGCGCGACGTGGTCCTCCCGGTCACGCCGATGTTCCATGTCAACGCCTGGGGCGTGCCGTTTGCCGCGCCGATGGTCGGTGCCAAGCTGGTGTTGCCGGGCCCGCGGCTTGATGGGGCGTCGTTGCACGAGTTGATGGAGTCCGAACGGGTCACTTTCACCGCCGGCGTCCCGACCGTGTGGCTGGGACTGATCACGCACATGAAGGCGCAGGGACTGCAGTTCAGCACACTGCGTCGCACGGTGATCGGCGGTGCCGCCTGCCCGCCCGCGATGATGCGCACCCTGGAAGACGATTTCGGCCTGGAGGTGATCCACGCCTGGGGCATGACCGAGACCTCGCCGTTGGGCACGTTGGCTCACCTGAAGGCCAAGCACGCGTCGCTCGATGCCGAATCGCGGCGCCTTCTGCAACAGAAGCAGGGCAAGGTGATCTACGGCGTTGACCTCGCCATCGTCGATGCCGACGATCGGCCGTTGCCCTGGGACGGCTGTACGCCTGGCCAGTTGCTGGTGCGCGGCCACTGGGTGGTGGATAGCTACCTGGGCAGCAGCGAGTCGCCGCACATCGATATCGCCGGAGAGCGCTGGTTCCCGACCGGTGACGTGGCCACGATCGACGCCGACGGCTACATGCAGATCACCGACCGCAGCAAGGATGTCATCAAGTCGGGGGGCGAATGGATCAGCTCGATCGTGCTGGAGAACATCGCGATGGCCCACCCTGCGGTCCACGAAGCTGCGGCGATCGCCTGCCACCATCCGAAATGGGACGAGCGACCGCTGCTGGTCGTGGTGCGCAAGCCTGGCGCATCCGTGAGTGCAGCTGACTTGCTGCGCTTTTTCGACGGCAAGGTGGCCAGCTGGCAGGTGCCCGATGACGTGGTGTTTGTTGACGAACTGCCGCACACGGCTACGGGCAAGCTGTTCAAGATGGCACTGCGCCAGGCCTACCGCGACCATCGCCTGCCAGGTGTCTGAGCGCGCGCCCATCGAACACCGCGCGGTCGCATGCGTCGATACTTGCGCCTGATGAAACCATCGAAGCTCTACAACTTGACGTGGCCGCTGATCTTCGGCGGTGCGCTGATGCTGATGGTGGGCGTGTCCACCGTCTCGGCCGATGCGACGATCGGCTGGCTGATCGTCATCTTTGGCAGCGTGCTGATCGCCATGGGCGTGCTCCTGATCTACCTTCGTTCGCGCATATCTGATTCAGAGGATTGACACCATGATTCGGCACATCGTCATCTGGACCCTTCACAACCCGGCCGATGCGCCACGATTCAAGGCGCTGCTCGACTCCTGCGCCCAGTTGGTGCCAGGCATCGTCGAGTTTGATGTCGGCATCCGTCAGGCCGGACTGGAAGCCAATGCGGACGTGGTGCTGATGTCGACCTTCACCAATGCGCAGCAACTCGAGGCTTATCAGAACCATCCGCAGCACAAGGCCGTCGCTGCAGAGTTGGGCACGATGCGATCCGGCCGGTATGTGGTGGACCACACTTTCGACTCTGGGAAGAGTGCGGCTTGAGCCTTCGGCGCTCGCGCCGCCTGCTGCGCTCTGCCTGCTGGGCAGCGTTTGTCGCTTCGAGCGCGCTGTCTGCGCAGCCTCTGACCACGGCACCTGCTGCAAAGGTCTCTGCACCTTACGCCTTTCCGATCCCTCGCAACGCAGCAGCCATCGCTTCGCAATGCAAGGCGCTGCTCGCTGATCTCAAGCTTGCCGAAGCGCAGCTTGTGCAAGGCAGCGAGCCATCGGCGTCCGCGCTGCTGGCTGCATTCGACGCGATCACGCGCCGTACCGAGGACACGATGGGCCCTCTGGGCCTGCTGGTGGCGGTCAGTCCGAGCAAGGGCATCCGCGACGCGGCGGACAGCTGCGACCGCGACTACCAGGCCTTCTCGTCAAGCTTCTGGCAGAACGCAGCACTGTATGACCGGGTCAGGCAGGTGCAGCCTGCCGACGATATCGATCGCCGCTACTGGCGCGACACGCTCGACACCTTCGAGAATGCCGGAGTCGCTCTGACACCGGGCAAGCAAAAGCGGGTGCGAGAGCTCAATGACGAACTGACAGCGCTGACCCAGACCTTCGAGCGTCGCATCCGTGAAGACCGCACCCGGCTGTGGTTCACGAGGAAGGAGCTGACCGGCGTGCCCCCTGGCGTGTTCAAAGCCGCTGCACGCGATGCGCAAGGCCGTTACCGCCTGGGGCTCGACGCGTCCACGGTGTATCCGCTGCTTGAGAACGCTACGCGCCCTGCCACGCGGGAGCGCATGTGGCGCGCCTTCCTGTCGCTGGGCGGGGCTGCAAACCTCAACACACTGGCCACGTTGACGCAGCGACGCCGTGAACTGGCGCAGCTGTTCGGCCTGGCCTCGTACGCCGACTTCGTGCTGCGCCACCGGATGGCGCGCAGCGAGGCAGAGGTGCAGACCTTCCTGGCGACGGTCAAGGATGCGATGGGCGTGCGCGAACTGGCCGACCTGGAGTTGCTGCGCGCCGAGAAGGCCCGTCATCTGAACCAGCCCATCGATCAGACCGTGTTGGCGCGCTGGGACACGGCGTTCTATGCCGAGCGGGTACGCCGGGCCACCTACGCGGTCGATCAAGAGCAGTTCCGCCGTTACTTCCCTCCAGAAGCCAGCCTGCACTTCGTGTTCCAAGTGGCTGAACGGCTGTTCGGCATCACCGTCGCGCCGGCAGCGACCCCGCAATCGCTGTGGCATCCGGAGGCACACGCCTACACGGTCACCGACAACGACAGCAATGCACTGCTGGGCACGCTGTTCGTTGATCTCTACCCGCGCGCGGACAAATTCAACCATGCCGCGCTGTGGAGCTTTCGCAATGTGTCGACGTTGGCCGGCCGCCTGCCGGCCGCAGCACTCGTGGTCAACGTCAGCCGCCAGGGTCTGACGCTCGACGAACTGGAAACGCTGCTGCACGAATTCGGCCACGGCCTGCATGCCTTGCTGTCGAAGACGCACTACGCAGGGCAGGGCGGTATCAACGTACAACTGGATTTTGTCGAGGCGCCCTCGCAGATGCTGGAAGACTGGGTCTACGAGCCGAAGGTGCTGGCACTGTTTGCCGAGGTCTGCCCGCGTTGCGAGGTCGTGCCGACCCCATTGCTCGCTCAGGCGCGGGCGGCGCGCGACTTTGGCAAGGGCATCCAGTTCTCGAGGCAGCATCTGTACGCCAGCTACGACCTGGCCCTGCATGGCCGCGAACCGGCAGACCCGCTGGCGCTATGGGCCCGGATGGAAGGCGCCGCACCGCTCGGCCATGTGCCTGGGTCGCTGTTTCCGGCCGGCTTTGAGCACATCGCCGGCGGCTACGCGGCCGGGTACTACGGTTACCTCTGGAGTCT
>CANHNO010000142.1 GCA_947462065.1 Burkholderiales bacterium
CGCCGGAAGCCAGTACGCCTTGCAGAGCCTGCTGAAGGCCGGTGCGCAACTGGCTGCGCTTGAGCAGTTCCACGTCCGCCAGCAAGCAGAACATCGCACCGCCCCAGTAGGTGCGGCCCCAGGTCGGCGTGTGGTCGAGTCCTGCATCGCCGGCCCGAGGCAGGCCCTGCGGCATCGCTGTGGTCCATTCGCGCCACACTGTCTCGGCGCTGACCAGTCCGACGCGCCCGCGGGCCACGCTTTCAACATACGTGGCCACGCCTTCATTCAACCAGTTCTGCGCGCGCGGAATGCGTGGGATGGCCAGATGCACCATCTCGCGGACCAGCACCGAGTCGTCGATGAACTGCGCTTCCGTGGTGTCGCGCCCGAGGCGGATGCGGATCAGCAGCGAGGGCTCGGCATAGGTCACGCCGGTGCGCACACCGCTGCCGACTTCCGGCACCAGCAGCAACTCGATCTTCGGCACTGGAAAGCGGCCGAAGTAGCGCGCCACCGCATCGGCTGACCTGATCACCCAGCTGCGTGCCGCCGCCTGCAAGCCCGGGCTGAAGCCGGGTGCGAACTGCAGTTCGATGCGCGAGCGCAGGATGCGCAAGGTCTCGATATCAGGCTGCGCATTCGTCGCCGCCGACCGCTCGATCGAGCCTGCGCTGTGCGATCCGCCCAGCATCAGCGCAGCGCAGCCGGCACGCGACAGCTCAACGATCAGCGCGCGCCGCGACAGCGCCGCAAGGGGCGCAGGGTTCATCGTCGATTCCGGCAGCAAGTCGGTGTGTCGCATTTCAGGTCCCTACCTTACCGGCAATGCGATGACCATGCCCGGGCTTGATGCGCCCACGCGCCAATCAAAATCGCTCGCATGTCCAACGCGCCGCCTCGCCTGATCGCCCACCTCGACATGGATGCCTTCTACGCGTCGGTCGAGTTGCTACGCTATCCCGATCTGCGCGGGCAAGCGGTGGTGATCGGTGGTGGACGCGACCGGCAGCCCGTGCTGCAGCCCGATGGCACTCGCCGCTACGCCACGCTGCGCCATTACGCTGGCCGCGGAGTGGTCACCACCTGCACCTACGAAGCTCGCGCACTCGGCGTTCATTCGGCCATGGGCATGATGAAGGCAGCGCGGCTGGCGCCCGACGCCGTGCTGCTGCCGGTCGACTTCGACGAATACCGCCTCTATTCGCGCCGCTTCAAGGACGCCGTGCGGCGCATCGCGCCGCAGATCGAAGACCGCGGCATCGACGAGATCTACATCGATCTGACGGACCTGCCCGGCGCGCAGCACGATGCCGGCGCTGCCGTGGCGCGCGCGTTGAAGGACGCGGTGTTCGAGTCCACCGGGCTGCGCTGTTCGATCGCCGTGGCGCCGAACAAGCTGCTGGCCAAGATCGGCTCCGAACTGGACAAGCCCGACGGCCTCACGCTGCTCACCGAGGACGACCTCACCACACGCATCTGGCCGCTGGCCGCGCGCAAGGTCAATGGCATCGGGCCGAAGGCAACCGAGAAGCTGGCCGGCTTCGGCCTGCTCACCATCGGCGACGTGGCCGCCGCCGACCCGCAGTTTCTGATCACAGAGTTCGGCCGCAGCTTTGGCGCCTGGCTGCATGCCGCGGCCCACGGGCGCGACGAGCGGGCCATCGTGACCCACAGCGAACCGAAATCCATCAGCCGCGAAACCACCTTCGAGCGCGACCTGCACGCAGTGCACGACCGGAGTGCGCTGTCCGCGCTGTTCACCCAGCTGTGCGAGCGACTCGCCAGCGACCTGCAGCGCAAGGGCTACGTGGCGCAGACGCTGGGCATCAAGCTGCGTTTCGACGATTTCAAGCGCGTGTCGCGGGATGTGACCTTGCCCGCACCCATCGCCGACGCCCAGGCCATCCGCCAGGCAGCCGGTTCGTGCCTGAAACGAGTGGACCTGTCGCGGCGTCTGCGGTTGATCGGCGTACGGGCGGCCGGCCTGGTGCAGGCGTCCGCCGCAGCATCCGCGGGCGCCGTGCTCCCACGCACACGCGGTGCGGCGCAGCACCCTGCACCGATGACGCACACATGGCAGGGTGATCTGCCCTTCCTCAGCGCGTCGGATGATGGGACGGTCTGAGCAAGTCAGGTGAAGGCCAGCCAGTGAGGTTCACCGCGCTTAGCATCCGGGGCTGACCGCCCACACTGCTCCTGCCGATGCCCCCCATCACCCACATCGAAGAGCTGCGCCGCCTCGCGAAGAAGCGGGTGCCGCGGATGTTCTACGACTACGCCGATTCAGGCTCGTGGACCGAAGGCACCTACCGCGCCAACGAGGCCGACTTTCAGCGCATCCAGTTGCGCCAGCGCGTCGCAATCGACATCGCCAAGCGCAGCACACAGGTTCAGATGATCGGCATCGACGCCACGATGCCCGTGGCCATCGCGCCCACCGGCATGACCGGCATGCAGCATGCAGATGGCGAGATCCTCGCCGCACGCGCTGCGGAACGGTTCGGCATCCCGTTCACGCTGAGCACGATGAGCATCTGCTCGATCGAAGACATCGCTGCAAACACCCGCGCGCCGTTCTGGTTCCAGCTCTATGTCATGAAGGACCGCGGCTTCATCGAGCGGCTGATCGAGCGGGCCCGCGCCGCCAAGTGCAGCGCGCTGATGCTCACGCTCGATCTGCAGGTGCTGGGCCAGCGCCACAAGGACCTCCGCAACGGCCTGAGCGCGCCACCCAAACCCACGATCGCCAACCTGATCAACCTCGCCACCAAGCCTCGCTGGTGCATGGGCATGCTGGGCACGAAGCGGCGCAGCTTCGGCAACATCGTCGGCCATGCGCAGGGCGTGGGCGATCTGTCGTCGCTGAGCTCCTGGACGGCCGAGCAGTTCGACCCGGCACTGACCTGGGCCGATGTCGAATGGGTGAAGAAGCGCTGGGGCGGCAAGCTGATCCTCAAGGGCATCATGGACGCCGAAGACGCGCGCCTGGCAGCCGACAGTGGTGCCGATGCGCTGATCGTGTCGAATCACGGTGGTCGCCAGCTTGACGGCGCGCCGTCGTCTATCGCAGCGCTGCCGGCGATTGCTGAGGCGGTCGGGGACCGCATCGAGGTGTGGATGGATGGCGGCATCCGCAGTGGACAGGACGTGCTGAAAGCCTGGGCGCTGGGCGCGCGCGGCACGTTGATCGGCCGCAGCTTCCTTTATGGCCTGGGCGCGATGGGCGAGGCCGGCGTGACGCGCTGCCTCGAGATCATCCGCAACGAACTCGACCTGACGATGGCGTTTTGTGGCCACACCGATTTGCGAGCGGTGGACAAAGGCATCCTGCTGCCTGGCAGCTACTGACCTGCCTGCTCCAGGCTTCAGCCCACCACGTCGCGCAGCGCATCGAGAGGCACCTCGTAGCCATCGAGCACCGCCTCGGCGTGATCGCTGAACACGAGGCTCGCCTCCTCGTCGTGGAAGAACGACAAGACTGCCGGTCCCGCCTTGCCGTCATAGACGGTCGCGTAGGTGTGGTCGTCCAGCAGCAGCCACATCTTGCCGGGCGCGTCTTCCCGGATCTGCTGGCAGATTTCGCGGCTGTCGTTCCAGGTGCAGTGACGCAGCTCATCCATGCGAGCGGCCAGCAGCTGGTCGGTGGTGATCGTTGACAAGGGGTCTCCTCCTGTACTACCTGGCCTGCCCAGTTCCGGGCAGTAATGTAGTGGGGGAGGCGCTGACTTTCCAGATTTCCCTGACACGCAGGAGGGGCGCCAATCGGCCAGAGGCTTGGCGCCTGGCACCGAAACAGCCCTACGAAACTGTTCGTCGAAAAGGAGTTTGTTCAGCCAGGTACGCGCCTGCAGACGGCTCCCCTGCGTGTTGTCCTCGACCAGCGCGCTTGGCGTGCAGGAGATTTGCGTCTGCGCGATCGACGAGTTCGTGCCAGTCAAAGTCGTCCGATGCAGCCGTTGCGATTCCGACGCTGGCCCCGACCTGGATCAGCGTTTTGCCCACATTGAATGGTGCTCTGGCCGCACCGAGTACCTTTTCGGCCACCATTTGGGCATCGACGTGGCTGGAGATGCCCTGCAGCGCCACCACGAATTCGTCACCACCGTGTCGGGCGACAGCGTCGGTCGGGCGAACCAGTTGCACGAGCCGCTTGGCGAATGCCCTCAGGACCTGGTCGCCCGCGGCGTGGCCGAACCGATCGTTGACAGGCTTGAAGTGATCAAGGTCGATGTACAGCAGCCCGATGGACAGCTGCGAACCCGACTGCCACTGCTGCTCCAGGAAGTGATCCATCCCTGCACGATTCAAGACTCCGGTCAATGGATCGAGGCGCGAGAGCGAAACAAGCCGGCGCTCTTCCTGCTTCTGCTTCGTGATGTCGCGAGCGACGACGACCAATCCGTCGACCTCACCACTTTGAAGGCGCAGCGGTATGTGTCGAATCCCCAGGTACGTCGTCCCATCGCACGAGGGGTAGTCCAGCTCAAACTCCACCCGTTCTCCAGTGGCGGACTGCGCCGCCCGATGGCAGCGGCGCTGAAACTCTTGGTTGCCAAGGACTTCGCTGGCCTTGCAACCGAGGATGTCACTCATGGATTTTCCGCACCAGGCCTGGAACGCGCCGTTAGCGAAACGGTACTTCCCGTCGGCGGACAGCACCGTCACCATGTCGGGGATGGCTTCAGTCACCGACCGCAGAGTGACAGACTGAACCGCCAACTCATGTTGCGCCTCCCGGTCTGCCTTTTCGGCCTGGCGCCTCAGGGTCAGATCGGTCGTTATGGCCAGACTGCGAATCAGTGTTCCATCTCCCGCGCGCTCAAGAGAGGCAGACACGACCGCGTCGATGGTTTCTCCGTGCCGAGTCACCATCTGGAATTCGACATCGTCACAGACGCCCGTTTTGAAGAGTCGGGGCAGGACCACGGATTTCGCGTACTGGCGTGAAGGTGCCGCCAGGAAGTCAGTGGACGGTCGCCCCAGGACCTGCTCGCGGGTGTATCCCATGCGCTCGAGCCAGCGATCGCTGACGGTGACGATTCGACCGTCCTCGTCAATGGAGTGCAACATCGCCGGCGTGCGTTCGTACAAACGGCGCATCTGCTCTTCGTTTTCACGCGTCATGCGATCCAGCGCAATGCAAGCACGACGGCTCTCCAGTGCCCGCCCTGCGGCCACGGCAAGGCATTCGAGTACCTGTCGCTGAATGCTGTCAAGCTCACGTGGTTTTTGATCAATCACGCAAATGGTGCCTATCGAAAGTCCACCATCAGTTCGCACAGGCGCGCCTGCGTAGAAGCGGATCGCTGGCGCGCCAGTCACCAGCGGGCTTTCAGCGAAGCGCGGGTCGAGGGTGGCGTCTGACACTTCGAGCACTTCCCTGCCAAGCACGGCGTGGGCGCAGAAAGCGATATCGCGTGGCGTTTCAGCGACACCAGGCAGACCCACTTTGGCCTTGAACCATTGGCGCTCGGCATCGATGAGGCTGAGTATGGCGATGGGCGCACCGCAAACCAGCGCGGCAGTGCGAACCAGCGCATCAAACGCTGCCTCCGGAGCCGTGTCCAGCACCTCGAGCGCCCGGAGAGCCGCCAAGGCTCGTGCCTCGTCATGGCGTAAACATGGCGCCCTCATTCACTTTCCTTTCGGCTTGGTTCTATCCGCATGGTTCTTGAAAGAGCTGCCGTCTTCATCAAAGGAGATCAGCCGGGCAACTTGAACGTCGCGACCTCGCCGGCGAGATCCACCGCCTGATCCCTCAGACTGGACGCCGCCGCGGCGGTCTGCTCGACCAGCGCCGCGTTCTGCTGCGTCATCTGATCGAGCCGCTGCACCGAGGCCCCCACCGAGGACACGCCCGCGCTTTGCTCGGTGGCCGCCTGTGAGACTTCGGCCAGCAGCCCGTTGATGCGCTGGGCATTGGTCACCAGCTCTGCCATCGTGTCACCCGCACCCTGAGCCACCCGCGTTCCGGACTCGATGCGCTCGACGCTGGTGTTGATCAGGGCGCTGATTTCCTTGGCCGCGTCGGCACTGCGCTTGGCCAGGTTGCGCACTTCAGCGGCCACCACCGCAAATCCCCGGCCCTGCTCGCCGGCACGCGCGGCTTCGACGGCGGCGTTCAAGGCGAGGATGTTGGTCTGGAAGGCGATGCCATCGATGGTGCTGATGATCTCGCCGATCTCCTTGGACGAGCTGTGGATCGCCTGCATGGTGGTGATCATCTCGCCGATGACTTCGCCACCGCGGGCGGCCGCCTGAGCGTTGGTGGACGCTGCCTTGGCGGCCTCCGTGACGTTCTCGGCGGTGTTCTTGACGGTGGAGGCGATCTCTTCCATCGCCGAGGCACTTTCCTCCAGGCTGGCGGCTGACTCTTCGGTGCGCTTGGACAGATCCATCGATGCGGAGGCGATCTCGCTGCTGGCGTGCACGATCGAGTCGGAGCTGCCACGCACCTGGGTGACGATCTTGCGCAGCGAGGTCTGCATGTCGACCAGCGACAGCATCAGTGCGGCGGGTTCGTCACGACCCCAGGGCCTGGGGGTAGTGGTCAGGTCACCGCGGGTCATCGCCTCGAGGTGGCGCTGGGTCTCGCGGATGCC
>CANHNO010000143.1 GCA_947462065.1 Burkholderiales bacterium
GCCGTGCTGGAGACGACTCCATCAGTTGCCACGCGAAAGATCGAAGTCTTCTTCCTCGGCTTGGCCCTGCGTGGCCAGCTCGTCGGCCACGGCCTTCATCAGCAGCACCGCGAGCAGCAGCGTCGATTTGACGGCTTGGCGCGCCCGCTGAGGCGGAGTGTGCGGGCGCTGGCTGCGCACAGGGACGAGGACCGCGACCAGCGAGTACTGGACATCCCGGCTGGCTCGAAAGTGGGCGGCTGATGGGCCAGGCAAGGACGGGGTGCCAAGGCACCAAAAAAACGGGCCCTGAAATCAGGGCCCGCTTCATGACCGGAACGTTCGGTCAGGTCATCGGCTTGGTCGGGTCGAAGCCGATCACGCCCCCATCGATGCGGGTGATGACCACCGTGGCCGAACGCGGACGGGCCGAGGCGCCGCCCGGACCGTAGCCCGAGTTGCCTGGCCAGTTGCTCTCGAACGGGCCTGTGGTGCTTCCGGACGTGATTGCCACCGTGGTGGGCACGGCGCCCCCGCGCCCGGTGTTCTCGCCCGGGTGCTGCACGTTGATGAACAGCGCGCGGCCGTCCGGCGTCTCGGTCAGGCCGGTGATCTCGGCGCCCATCGGCCCCACGAACAAGCGCTTGAGGGTCATGTCCGACACCTTGCGGCCGGCGAAGGTGCGTTGTACGACGTCGGCGCCTGCAGTCCGAACGGTCGAATCGGGAGAACCCGCTGCGCGGTTGACCACGTCCAGCGGTCCACCATCTCCCACCCGCCCCGGCAATGCCGCCAGCAACATGGCGTTAGTGCGGTCGGTCATGGTGTTGTCATCGGTCTGGATGTACAGGATCCCCGTGGTCGGGCTGAACCAGCAGCCGTCGGGCTTGGACAGCTCGTTGTCCGTGCTCAGGCCCGACAGGTTGACGTTGGCTTGGTAGTTCACGTCGTCCACGCCAGTGTCGGCATTGGCCTGCGCGCCGAACAGAAAGATGTCCCAGCGGAAGGTCGTGGCACCCGGGTCGTCGCGGTTTTCGCGGATGCGAACGATGTGCCCGTTGACGTTGCCACGCTGCGCTGCCGACGCCGCGCCCTGCGAGCTGGCGCCCTTCGTGTCGAAGTAGTAGCGCGGGTTGGACGCGTCGAGGCCCGGGTTGGGCACGTTGTTGCCAGAGAAGCCGGCGTTGCCCCGGTTGGGGTTCTCGGTCATGGTGATGTAGATCTCACCGTTGAACGGGTTTACCGCGGTCCACTCCGGGCGGTCCATGCGCGTGGCGCCCACCGCGCTGCCGGCCAGGCGCGTGTTGACGCAGATGTCGGCCAGGTCCGCGAACTGGTAGCCCTGGGGGAAGCGGCCACCGGAGGCGAGGCCGGCCACGATCTTGGGGTTGGACATCGTCAACGGCTCCCAGACCCCGGTGCCATCGGCCTTGAACACGGCAGCGTAAATGGTGCCGTTATCGAGGTACTTGTCACCCACCGAGAGTCCGCCACGGCTGGCATCGATCGAGTTCCATGCCTGCGTGGTCACGTACTTGTACACGTACTCGTTTTGCGAATCGCAGCCGATGTAGAAAGCCAGCGGGCGCCCGAGCTTGGGAACCGAGCACCATGCGCCTTCGGTGGCACGCCGGCCCATGGCCGTGCGCTTGCGCGGACGCGAGGTCGGTGCGTGGGGATCGATCTCGACGACGTAGCCGAAGGTGTTCGGCTCGTTGCGGTAGTCGTCGGTCGCGGTGGCGCCGAGCACGCTGCAGTTCCAACGCTCGAACTCGCTGGCAGCAAAGGTCGATGCCGTCACGCGGTCCCAGCGGCGGTAAGAAAAGCCGCCTGCGTTTTCGTTGATGCCGTTGCGGCGCAGCTGCGCGTTCTCACGCTCGGTGCGCAGCGCAACATCGCCAGCATTCCGGAAGAAGTAGCTGGCCCAGTTCTCTTCGCAGGCGAGATAGGTGCCCCACGGCGTGACGCCGTGGCCGCAATTGTTCAGCGTGCCGCGGGCGGCCATGCCGGTGGGTGAAAACTTGGTGCGGACATAAGGCGTGCCGCGCACCGGACCGTTCAGGTCGACCAAGGTGCGCGCCGTGACGCGGCGGTTGTAGCGCGACGGTTTATGCGTGTTCAGCGCGCCGCCCGTGCGACGCACCTCAACCACGGACACACCGTGCGCGTCGATTTCCTTGATGACTTCTTCTTCGGGTCGGTTGGCTGCTGTTGCGCCGAGGTTGGTGCCCCCGGTGGTGTGCAGAAACTGCGCCGTACCGCTGATGTTCTCGTGGTTCACGCACAGCAGGCCACGGTTGCTGCTGCGGTCGTCGCGCAGGTCGATGTCGCTGCGCAGACCGAACCAGTTCATGCCGTCGTGGTGGTCGCCAGCGCGCAGGTCGTACCGCGTCTCGCTGCCATCGCCCACGTAGTCGGAAATCGAGGTGTCGAGCGCGTCGCCGGTGGCGTAGATCACGCTGGCCACATAGCCATCGGCCACGTGCACGAAGTCGTCCTTGAAACGTCCGACGGGGTTGAAGTCGAGCTTGGTGGCCGGCGTCGCACCTGGGGGCACGGTGGCGATGTAGGCCTGGGCGGGATCAGCGCCCATCAGGCCGGCGGCACCGAAACCGGCGGCAGCCATCGCCGAGGCACCGCCCAGCAAGACGTCGCGGCGGCTGATGCGTTCGGCCACCAGTTCGGCCAGGTGGGGAGCGGTACTGGGGTTCTTGTCCAGATCGTCGGGCTCGATGGTCATCGGCGCCGGGGAGGTCTTCATGGTCATCGGTCTTCCTTGAAAAGGTTTCATGTTTGGAGTTGCTTACGTGGCGGCGGATTCAGCCGCGCCGCCTGCGATGGGCCACCAGGCCCACGCAGGCCAGACCTGCCAGCAACATCGCGTAGTTACCCGGCTCGGGCACGGCGCTGACGGAGTAGACGCCGACACCTGCTTCGAAGTAGCCGTTCATCGCCGAAGTAGTGTTGTTGGTCATCGATACCGAGAGGGTCTGCGCCTCGTTGAAGGCGTAGTTGCCAGCCGTGTACGGCAAGGCAGCGTTGCCGATCGTTCTGGAGTCTTCCGCGAAGCCACCGATGGACATGAGGCCAGTGGCTGAGCCGTAGAGGTCGGTAGTGATGTAGTCGGGCGTGAAGGCCTGGTTGGTACCGAAGACCGACAGCGTCAGCCCGCCTGTGAACGTGACCGACGCGCCCGGGGCGAGCGAGAAGTGAGAGCGCACGAACGCGTCACCGGAGCCGAAGCCGCCCTGGTCAATCGTGGACGTGGTCTGGAGTGACGCCTGCCGTGTGGTGGGCGAAAAAGTGAACGAGCTCGAGAAGTTAAGGCCGTCTGCGGCCAGCGCATAAGAGCTCTGCCGCCACAAGCCAAGTGTCGTCGCACTGTCGGTCACGGGGGTGTTGAAAGTCGGCGCGAACTCGCCGAAACCGGTGGGCGACCAACCCGCAAACGCGGCAGACGATGCGTTGCTGCTCGAGAAAGAATCAGCGGCCAGCCAAGTCAGTGCAGTGGGGCTGCTGGCAACGACGTTGAACGACAGCGTCGCACTGGCCGAGCTGCTCTGGGCGTTCGCAGAGGCATAGCCCAGAGACAGCACGACGGCTGCTGCAAGCACTACGCGGGAAAACGGAGGATTTGCAATCGACATGGTGCGTTTCCTGAAGTTGGTGATCGGGAGGGCGCAACAAAGCCTGCTGCGTGAAGCCATCCTAGGAAAAACGTGTGTCAAATCTCATGCAACCAGCACCGTCTTCGATAGTCCGAATGGCTCGGGTTGTGTGCGATTTACAAGCGCAAAGCCTTGATTTACGCCGAGCAGCCGCCCACATCGCCGTCGACATCCGAGATCTGCTGGCGTCGAGCCGACATCTGGCGCAGCGCCACCCGTCAATGCGCAACAGGCGTCACTTCTTCTGCGCGAGGCAATCGAACATCGATGGGTGGTCAGATTGCTTGACCAGGCCTGGTGGACACACGAAGGCGTCGCGGACCTGCGGAGGCAGATATGTGTCGAAGTCCTTCTGACATGTCACGTGACACTGCCGAACGGCATCTGCGTTCGTCTTCGTATTGGGCAGCCTTGTTGCGCGGTGTCCATGCACTTCGAATACTCGGACCGGCAGGACCAGGAACGCCCACCTCGCATGTGAAAATCCTGCGTGTTCGAAGCTCACCCAAAGGGACAACTGTGGCAGCCTACCTTCTAGTGGACTCGAAACTCACCGACCCTGAACACTACGAGCAGTACAGGCTCAAGGCCAAGCCGATTGTCGAGAAATACGGCGGCGAGTACCTGGCACGGGGCGGCGCCATATCGGTCAAGGAAGATGCGCTCTGGTCACCCACGCGCATGGCCCTTATCCGGTTTCCGTCCAGTGAGCAGGCAGAGGCCTTTTACCAGTCGGACGAGTACCAGTCGGCGCTGGGCATCAGCAGGAAGTCGGCCGAACGGACGGTGTTTATCCTGGAAGGCATGTGATTACGCGACTGGCGACTTGGAACATGCCTTGCGCGTGACGGGCAACGCGTGCATCTGCCGTTCTGGCGCAGCAACGGTTCACACCCTGGTGGACAATGGCTCAACGTTTTTTCCACTTCGAACCGTGCGCACGATCGACCGGTGTGGGCGTCTGCTACACACAATCGACTGTTCCAATGAACCGGATTGAATCCAACGGGAGATGATTGACATGAACACCGCCATCCAGGCCGCCCCCACGGCGGCGCCCAAGGCATCCACCGACTTCGATGCGATCGTCATCGGCGCGGGCTTTGCCGGTATGTATGCGCTCAAGAAGCTTCGCGATGACCTGGGTCTGTCGGTGCGTGTCTTTGAGGCCGGCACGGGCGTTGGCGGCACCTGGTACTGGAACCGCTACCCGGGGGCCCGCGTCGATTCGCAGGCCTACATCTATCAGTATTGGTTCTCGGACGAGCTGCTCAACGAATGGAACTGGAGCGAGCGCTTCCCGGCCCAGGAGGAGACCGAGCGCTACCTTAACCATGTCGCCGACCGGTTCAATCTGCGCGAGGACATCCAGTTCGGCACCCGCGTGACGGGCACCGCCTACGACGAGACGACCCAGCGCTGGACGGTGACGATCGACACCGGCGAGACGTTCACGGCGCAATTCCTGATGATGGGCACCGGAGGCCTGTCGGCCCCGCTAACGCCGCCGTTTGCCGGTCACGAGACATTCAAGGGGCAGGTCATCCACACGGCGACGTGGCCCAAGGAAGGCATAGACCTGCGAGGCAAGCGCGTCGGCGTCGTGGGGACTGGCGCAACAGGCATCCAGGTGATCCAGTCAATCGCAGATCAGGTGGGGCACCTGACGGTTTTCCAGCGCACGGCCAACTACACCATACCGATGCGCAACCCGAAGTACGACGACGCCAAGCGCACCGAGTTGCGGGCCGCCTACCCGGCACTCAAGGAGCGCGTCCAGAGCACCTACGCTGGCTTCAATTACGACTTCACCGACCTCAAGTTCGCCGACCTGACGCCACAGGAACGCGAGAACATGATGCAGAAGCTTTGGGACGACGGCTCGCTGAACTTCTGGATCGGCGGTTTCATTGAGGTGTTCTTCGACGAGAAGGTCAACGCAGAGTTCTCGGAGTTCGTGCGCAAGCGCATCCGTGCACGGATCAAGGACGCGAAGGTCGCCGAAAAGCTGGTGCCCAAGGATCATGGCTTCGGTACCCGCCGGGTGCCGCTGGAGACCGGCTACTACGAGACCTTCAACCGCGACAACGTGGAACTGGTCGACGTGAAGGCCACGCCGATCGAGTGCATGACCGAGAAGGGCATCAAAACGTCGGCCGGCGAATACGAACTCGACGTGCTGATCTTTGCCACGGGCTTCGATGCCGGAACCGGGGCGCTCAGCCGCATTGACATCCGCGGAAAGAAGGGCGTGTCACTCAAGGAAGACTGGGCCACGCATGGGATTCACACGACCATGGGGCTGCAGGTTCACGGCTACCCGAACATGTTCATGACCATGGCGCCGTTCTCGCCGGCCGCTGCGCTCTGCAACGTACCGACCTGCTTGCAACAGCAGGTGGATTGGGTCGCCGACTGCATCCGATTCGTTCGCGACCAGGGTCGCAGCTCGATCGAGCCAAGTGCCGAGACCGAAGCCAGGTGGTTGCAGCACCACAATGAGGTCGCCCGTGACACCTTGTTGTTCAAGACCAACGACTCCTGGTACACCCGCGCCAACCTGCCGGGCAAAGAACGGCAGTTGTTGCCCTATACGGGCGGTGCCAGCACTTACCGCGACAAGTGCAACGAAGTGAAGGCAAAGGGATACGAGGGCTTCATCACCACCTGAGCGGGCTGTGACGGAAGGGGCGTGCCCGATCGCTCAGTGATACCAGGATGCGAATTTCGCCGCCTTTCAGGTCCTAGTACGAGATCGCTTGTGTGGCACTAGCGGCGTTATCGCTCTGCCACCCATGCAATACCTGCCACTGACCGCCGGGCGATTGCGACGTTGCATGCGGCCGTTGCTCGGCAAGCCTGACCTGGCAACGCGCTACATCAGCACGATGTCGTA
>CANHNO010000144.1 GCA_947462065.1 Burkholderiales bacterium
AAGACCATCGAGCCGCTGGTGCCGGTCGATCTGGTTGTCGACCACAGCGTGATGGTCGACCACTACGGCAACAAGAAGGCACTCGACCTGAACATGAAGCTCGAGTTCCAGCGCAACCAGGAGCGCTATGAATTCATGAAGTGGGGCATGCAGGCCTTCGACACCTTCGGCGTGGTGCCGCCGGGCTTCGGCATCGTCCACCAGGTCAACCTCGAGTACCTGGCGCGCGGCGTGCACAAGACGGCGAAGAACAAGCCGAACGCTGGCGTGTACTACCCCGACTCATTGGTCGGCACCGACAGCCACACGACGATGATCAACGGCATCGGCGTGGTTGGCTGGGGCGTCGGCGGCATCGAGGCCGAGGCCGGAATGCTGGGACAACCGGTGTATTTCCTGACGCCCGATGTGGTCGGCTTCGAGCTGACCGGGCGGCTTCGCGAAGGCGTCACCGCCACCGACCTGGTGCTCACCGTCACCGAGATCCTGCGCAAGGCCAAGGTGGTCGGCAAGTTCGTCGAGTTCTTCGGCGAAGGCACGGCCAGCCTTGCGCTGCCCGACCGCGCGACGATTGCCAACATGGCGCCCGAATATGGCGCAACGATGGGTTTCTTCCCGGTCGACGACAAGACGATCGACTACTTCAAGGGCACCGGCCGCACGAAAAAGGAGATCGAAGCCTTCGAAGGCTACTTTCGCGCGCAGAAGCTGTTCGGCGTGCCGAAGAATGGCGAGATCGACTACACCTCGGTCGTCACGCTTGATCTCGGCACGGTCTCGCCGAGCCTGGCCGGGCCGAAGCGGCCGCAGGATCGGATCGAACTCGGCCATGTGAAAACACAGTTCACTTCCCTGTTCAGCAAACCACCGACCGAAAACGGCTTCAACCAGCCCGCCGCCGACCTGCACCTGCGGCACATGGTGCGATCAGAAGATGTCGTGGACACGGCAGTCGCCACGACCAAGGACACGGCGGTGGACGCGGCGCGCGACGTGGTCGAGATGGTCAGCAGCCGCTCCACCCTTGAGGCCGCGCAGTCCAGCGCCGCGTCGGAACAGCACAAGGTTGGCGACATCTCGATCGGCAACGGCGACGTGCTGATCGCGGCCATCACCTCATGCACCAACACCTCGAACCCGAGCGTTCTGCTGGCCGCGGGCCTGCTGGCGAAGAAGGCGGTCGAGGCGGGCCTGAAGGTGCAGCCGCACATCAAGACCTCGCTGGCCCCCGGCTCGCGCATCGTCACCGAATACCTGGAGAAAGCCGGTCTGCTGCCCTACCTTGAAAAGCTCGGCTTCTACCTCGCCGGCTATGGCTGCACCACCTGCATCGGCAACGCTGGTGACCTGCGCCCGGAGTTCAACGAGGCGATCACGAAGAACGACCTGGTGTGTGCGGCCGTGCTGTCGGGCAATCGCAATTTCGAGGCCCGCATCCACCCGAATCTGAAGGCCAACTTCCTCGCCTCGCCGCCGCTGGTGGTGGCTTATGCGATCGCCGGCACCGTGTTGAAGGACCTGATGAGCGAGCCGCTGGGCAAGGGCAAAAAGGGCCGGGACATCTACCTCGGCGACATCTGGCCGAGCAGCGACGAGATCCATGCGCTGATGAAGTTCGCAATGAACGGCAAGGCCTTCAAGGAGAACTACGAGAAGGTCGCGACAGACCCCGGCAAGCTGTGGGGCAAGGTCGATGGCGCGATTGGTCAGGTGTACGACTGGCCCACCTCGACCTACATCGCCAAGCCACCGTTCTTCGACGGCTTCACGATGCAGCCGGCGCAGGCGGCGACAGGCGTGGTCGGGGCGCGGGCAATGGCGCTGTTCGGTGACTCGATCACGACCGACCACATCTCGCCCGCAGGCTCGATCAAGGAAGCCTCACCCGCCGGCGCCTGGCTGAAGGAACACAAGGTTTTGAAGGCCGATTTCAACAGCTATGGTTCACGTCGCGGCAACCATGATGTGATGGTGCGTGGCACCTTCGCCAATGTGCGCATCAAGAACCTGATGATCCCGGCCGGAACCGACGGCTCGCGCGAGGAAGGCGGCGTGACGCTGTTCCAACCGTCGGGCGAGAAGCTGTTCATCTACGACGCCGCGATGAAGTACATGACCGCGGGCACACCGACGGTGATCTTCGCCGGCGAGGAGTACGGCACCGGCTCGTCGCGCGACTGGGCGGCCAAGGGCACCGCGTTGCTGGGCATCAAGGCGGTGATCGCGCGCAGCTTCGAGCGCATTCACCGCAGCAACCTGGTCGGCATGGGTGTGCTGCCTCTGCAGTTCAAGGGTATGGACAGCTGGCAGACGCTGGGCATCACCGGCAATGAGACCTTCGACATCGAACTCGCGGCCCAGATCCAGCCACAACAGGATGCGACGCTGGTGATCACCTCGGCCGATGGCAACAGGAAGCGCGTACCGCTGACACTGCGCATCGACACACCGATCGAGGTCGACTACTACCAGCACGGTGGCATCCTGCCCTTCGTGCTGCGGCAGTTGCTGGCCGCCTGAGCGCCGCCAGCGGGCGATAAGGCGCAGGGTGGCTCAGCCGAGCGCCCTGCCCCAGGCCCCGGTGTCGAAACCGACCAGCACGCCACCAGGGTGCTCGACCACCGGGCGCTTGATCACGCTGGGCTGCGCAACCATCAAGTCGCGCGCGCTGGCGGCGTCGCTGACAGCTGCCTGCTGCTCTGCATCGAGCTTGCGCCAGGTCGTGCCCTTGCGGTTCAGCAAGGCGTCCCAGCCGAGCGCTTGTATCCACGCGTCGAGCTGAGGCAGCGGCACGCCCTGCTTCTTGTAGTCATGGAAGTTGTAGGCCACGCCCTGGCCTTGCAGCCAGGCGCGCGCCTTCTTCACGGTGTCGCAGTTCGGGATGCCGTAGACGATGATGATGCTCATGCCGAACCCTACACTGCTTTGCCCTGAAACCCCGATCGTCGCCCATGGCTTCCCGCTCTGAACACTTGACCCCGCTCGACCATGGCATCTGGGTGATCGACACCGGCTACCAGCGGCCCATGTTCGATGCGGCCTACCTGATGGTCGAGCAAGGCCGGGCAGCCTTCATCGATACCGGCACCAGCCTGGCGGTGCCGAGGCTGCTGGAGGCACTCGATGCGGCCGGCCTCGCACGAGACGCGGTGGACTGGGTGATCCCGACGCATGTGCATCTGGACCATGCCGGCGGGGCAGGTGCACTGATGACGGCACTGCCGGCGGCGAAGCTGCTGGTGCACCCACGGGGTGCGCGGCACCTGATCAACCCCGCCGTGCTGCTCGACAGCGCACGGGCGGTGTATGGCGACGAGGAAGTGTTGCGCGCCTACGGCACGGTGGTGCCAGTGGAAGCCAGCCGCGTCGTCAGCAGCGCCGATGGCGTGGTGATCGAGCTGGCCGGCAGGGCGCTCACGCTGTTCGACACGCCGGGCCATGCGCGCCACCACCACTGCGTATGGGACGAACGCAGCCAGGGGTTCTTCACCGGTGACACCTTCGGGCTGTCGTACCGTGAATTCGACACGCCACAGGGTGTGTGGCTGCTTCCGACGACAACACCGACGCAGTTCGACCCCGCCGCACTTCGCGCATCGATCGAGAGGATGCTGGCCAGGCAGCCGCAGCGCATGTACCTGACCCACTACGGTTGCATCGGCAACGTCGCGGCGCTGGGCCGCGAGCTGCTTGATCAACTCGAAGCAGTGGTCGCGCTGGGCGAACGTACTCGCCAGCAAGCCCTGGGACCGACCGAGCGCCATGCGGCGCTGACAGCCGGACTGACCACGCTCTACCTGCAGCGGTTGCAACGCCTGGGCAGCACACTGCCACGCGAGCAGGTGATCGGCTTGCTGGCCATGGACATCGAACTCAACGCCCAGGGTATGGCCGGCTGGCTGGACACTGCGCACCAGTTCTGACCCCGCGCCAAGCCTGGATCTGGCCGGTGAATCGGCCGCAGCACTGCGGGTTGCCTGGCCCCGCGTTCGCCACACTGCGGTGAACTTCAGCTCGTACGAGCCCACTTCATGTCGATCTTTCGATGGCCCCTGGCGCTGAGCCCCTGGCTGCGTGCTCGCGCTGCCGCTGTACGCGTGGCGCCACTGCGGCCCCGGCTGGTGGCCAGCCAGGGATCGTTGACTGCAGGAGTTGCTCCAGAGTTTCCTGTCATCGCCGCAGAGATAGCCGAGGTAACTTCGCCATTTTTCGCATGGCTGCTGTCTCAACCGAAGACGGATATCGAGCAGTCGGTCCACCCAACCGCGCTTGACGAACGGGCGCTGTCGGTTCTTGCACGTCTCGACGAAGTCATTCAATCAGAGCCTCAACGCAGCGCCTTGCTGCCGCGCGCACCGCAGGTGCTGCCACAGCTGATGCGCAGCCTGCGCGACGATCATTACGTGTCGGTCGAAGTCGCCGCGCGCATCGGCAAGGACGCGGTGCTGGCCGCAGAGGTCATCCGGGCGGCCAATGGGTCATGCCGTGGCAGCCGCGAACCGATCGTTGATCTGTCGCAGGCGGTGCTGTCCATTGGCGCCGACCACCTCCGCCGCGTCATCGCGAAGTCGGTGCTGCGGCCGATCTTCAACGTGCGAGGTGCCTCGCTGTCCGCGCTGGCAGCCCCGCAGATCTGGGTCAATGCCGAATTCAAGGCGCGGCTGTGCTCTGCGCTGGCCGCCGCAGAAGGCATTGACCCGCTGGATGGCTACCTGGCCGGCATGCTGCACGACTGCGGCTGGACGGCGCTGCTGCGCGCGCTGGATGGACTGGGCCCTCAGGGGGTTCCCACAGTACCGCAATTGATAGCGCCCGCCATGGCTCGCGCGTTGGCCGATCGCCGCGATCTGCTGTTCTGCAAGCTGATGCGACCGTGGCAGCTGAGCATGCCGCTGGTGTCGATGGCCGACGAGATCGAGGCCCGCGGCCTCGCCGCAGCGCAGTCGCCATTGGCCTTGTCACTGCAGCGTGCACATGGCCTGGCCTCACTGCATGCACTGGCCTGTGATGCCCGCCTGCCCGACGGAATGGATGCCACGCTGATGAGCCTGTCGCCCAGTGCGCAGGCCTGCTACCTGACGGTCACACGCGAGGGTTGATGCTCCTGCGCCATGGTGCGTCAGTTGAAACCTCGTTAGGCTATCGGGTGTTTCCACTTTCCGACCATTTGCGATGAGATTGCTACACACCATGCTGCGCGTTGGCGACCTGCAACGATCGATCGATTTCTACACCCGTGTGATGGGCATGAAGCTGTTGCGCACCACGGATCGGCCAGATCAGAAGTACAGCCTGGCCTTCGTCGGCTACGGCACCAACCCCGAGCACGCCGAGATCGAGCTGACCTACAACCACGGCGTCGATCACTACGAGCTCGGCACCGCCTACGGCCACATCGCGATCGAAGTGCCCGACGCCTATGCGGCGTGCGCCGCGATCAAGGCTGGTGGTGGCAGCGTGACACGCGAAGCCGGGCCGGTGGCTGGCGGCTCGACGGTGATCGCGTTCATCACCGATCCAGACGGTTACAAGGTCGAATTGATCCAGCGCTGATCTGCAGCGCGAACTCCGACAGCCGCCTCGGCGCCAGGCTCAGTCCTGGCGCAACGCCGTCGCCTCACGCGCCAGTTCGGTGATGCGACCCCAATCGCCCGCCGCAACCGCATCGGCCGGTGTCAGCCACGAACCGCCGCACACCTTCACATTGGGCAGCGCCAGAAACTGCGGGGCTGATGCCAGCGTGATGCCGCCTGTCGGGCAGAAGTGCACGTCGCCAAACGGGCCGGCAAATGCCTTCAGCATCGCCACGCCGCCGGCAGCGCTGGCAGGAAAGAACTTCAGGAAGAAGTACCCATCGGCATTCGCCGCCATGACCTCGCTGGCCGTGGCGACTCCGGGCAGCAACGGCAGCTCGAGCTGGCGGCAAGCGTCGCCGATTGCCTGGCTGTAGCCCGGGCTGACAGCGAAGCGGCAACCCGCATCCTTGGCCGCCTGCGCATCGACCGCACTGCGCACCGTGCCGGCACCAACGATGGCCTCTGGCACCGCACGGGCGATGGCTTCCATGCAACGCAGCGCAACCGGCGTGCGCAGCGTCACCTCCAGCACCCTGACGCCGCCCGCCACCAGCGCCTGGGCCATCGGGACCGCGTCTTCGATGCGGTCAAGCACGATGACCGGGATCACCGGGCCGTAGTTGGCGAGATCAAGGCTGTGCATTCGATGTACCTCAGTGAGAAAAAAATTCGCCGGGCCGCCCCAAGAATTTTTGCCCCCCGCGGGGGGCGGTCACCGCTTGCGGTGGCCTTGGGGCCAACATTAAAGCCAGGTCACCGCGCCTTCTTCGGCGGTCAGCACGTTTCGGCGCATGCCGCCAAACAGTTCGCGGCCCAGATCGTGCGCGTTGATCTCGCGCTGCTCGTCCGACAGCACCGCAGGCTCACGCGCGGCCCAGGTGGCTTCATCCACCAGAGCCAGCAAGGTACCGGCGTTCGAATCGATGCGGATCAGGTCGCC
>CANHNO010000145.1 GCA_947462065.1 Burkholderiales bacterium
AGCGCCGAGCGCGTGGCGCAGCGGGTGTCCGGCGTCAAGGCGATGGCCACCGAACTGACGGTGCAGCTCACCAGCCTGAGCCAGCGCACCGACGCCGACATCGCAGCCTCGGTCGAGAACCTGCTGGAGTGGAGTGCCACGCTGCCTGCAGGCGTGATCAAGGTGATGGTCGAGGGCGGCTGGGTCACGCTGTCAGGCACTGTCGACTGGAAGTACCAGAAGCAATCAGCAGCCGACAGCATCCGCCACCTGATGGGCGTCGTCGGCGTCAGCGATCAGATCACCATCAAGCCCTCGGTGTCAGCCACCGTGGTCAAGTCCGACATCGAAGCGGCACTGAAGCGAGCCGCGCTGGCGGACGCCCAACAGATCGCCGTGACGGTGCATGGCACCGATGTCACGCTGTCGGGCACGGTGCACAACTGGGCCGAGCGTGAAACCGCCACCAACTCGGCCTGGCGCACTCCCGGCGTGCGCAATGTCGTCGACATGATGGTGCTCACCCCCTGAGGCATCGCCACAGCTCCAGGACGATCGACGGTCAGGCCATCAGCACCGCTGCACCGTCGAACCGGCCTGCCCGGAGGTCGGCCAGCGCCTCGTTCGCCATCTGCAATGGGTAGCAGGTGGTTTTGGTGACGATGCCCATGCTGGGCACCCGGCTGAGGAAGTCCAGCCCGTCCTGGCGGGTCAGGTTGGCCACCGACAGCAACTGACGTTCTTCCCAGAACAGGCTGTAGGGAAAGCTGGGAATGTCGCTCATGTGGATGCCGGCGCAGACCACCCGGCCACCCTTGCGCACCGCCCTCAGCGCCAGTGGCACCAGGCCACCCACGCTGGCGAACAGGATGGCGGCGTCCAGCGGGTACGGCGGTGCTTCGTCGGACCCGCCGGCCCAATGGGCGCCGATGCTGCGCGCGAACGCCTGTGTCGCCAGGTCACCTGGCCGGGTGAAGGCAAACACCCGTCGGCCCTGCCCGATGGCCACCTGGGTCAGGACGTGCGCGGCAGCGCCAAAGCCGTAAAGGCCCAGCGCCTTGGCATCGCCTGCGATCACCAGGGCGCGCCAGCCGATCAACCCGGCGCACAGCAAGGGCGCGAGAGATTCGTCGCTGCCCTCCTCTCCAAGCGGAAACGCGAAGCGCGCGTCGGCCACCACCGCCGTGGCGTAACCCCCATCGCGGGTATAGCCAGTGAACAGCGGCCGGTCGCACAGGTTCTCGCGCTGCATCTTGCAGAACGGGCAGACGCCGCAGGTGCGCCCCAGCCACGGGATGCCCACGCGCTGCCCCATGGACAGCCCGACGACCCCTGAGCCCATCGCATCGATGCGACCGACGATCTCATGGCCCGGGATGATCGGGGTCTGCGGGTGGGGCAATTCGGCATCGATGACATGAAGGTCGGTGCGGCAGACGCCACAGGCCGACACCTTCAGGCGAATCTCGCCCGGGCCGGGTTGCCGGTCCGGCAACTCGGTCCATTCCAGCGGGCTGCGCAAGCGCTTGAGCACCATCGCATCCATGAGCGTCGCGTGTCCTCGACTTTCGAGCTCAGGCAGGTGCGGCAAGGTGCGCCGTTCGGACCAGCTTCTTGTTGACGAATTCCTGGATGCCGAGGCTGCCCAGTTCACGGCCATAGCCCGATTGCTTGATGCCGCCGAAAGGCAGCTCGGCATCGGTCCAGTCGAGGTTGTTGACGAACATCATTCCGGTGTCGACGCGGCTGGCCACGTGCTGGCCGCGGGCCTCGTCGCGCGTCCACACCGAGCCGCTGAGGCCGAAATCGGAATCGTTGGCCAGCGCGATCGCCTCGTCCTCGGTCTTCACGCGGTAGAACGAGGCCACCGGGCCAAAAAACTCGTCGCGATAGGCCGGGTTGTCGGGCGCGATGTCGGCAAGGATCGTCGCCTGCATGAAGGAGCCGGGCCGCTCGATGCGGTGGCCACCCATCAGCAGCGTGGCGCCGGCCTTCACCGCCGCGTCGACCTGTGCCAGCAGCTGGACCAGCGCAGATTCGCTGGACAGCGGGCCTTGCGTGGTCTTCGGATCCATCGGGTCGCCGGGCTTCAGCGCTTCCAGCACCGTGCGGAACCTCGCCAGGAAGGGGTCGGCGATCGATTCCACCACGATGAAGCGCTTGGCGGCGCAGCAGGTCTGACCGCCGTTGTACATGCGACCCCAGACGGCCCACGGAATGACCTTCTCGAGATCGGCGTCATCGAGCACGATGAAGGCGTCGCTGCCGCCGAGCTCCATCGACGACTTTTTCAGGTTGCGCCCGGCGCGGGCGGCAATGACACGACCGGCCGCCGCACCACCCGTGAGCGCGACACCACGCACCCGCGAATCGTCGATGACACGATCTGACTGGTCGTGCGAGATCAGCAGGTTGGTGTAGGCGCCCACCGGCGCGCCAGCGTCATGCAGCAGCTTCTCGAAGGCGACAGCACACTGCGGCACACAAGCAGCGTGCTTGACGACCAGCACATTGCCTGCCATCAGCTGCGCGCCAGCGACGCGGGCGAGTTGGTAGAACGGGAAATTCCAGGGCTCGACGCAGAACAGCACGCCGAGCGGGCTGCATTCCATGTGCGCCTGGCCGACGCGCGGGTGCAGGAGCGTGGGAGCGAGGAAGTCCTCTGCACTCGCGGCGTAGTAGGCGAGGATGTCGGCGCTGAACATGACCTCGCCGCGCGCTTCTTCGATGCGCTTGCCCATCTCCAGCGTGGCCAGTCGGGCAAAGTCATCGACATGCTTGTGCAGCAATCTGGCCGCCTTGTTCAGCACCACCGCCCGTTCTGAAAATGCGATGTGCTTCCAGGTATGGAAACAGGTTTGCGCCATGGCGAGGGCACTGTCGAGCTGTGCGTTGGTGAGTTGCTCGAAGCTCCTCGTCAGCTTGCCGTCGTTGGGGTTGACGCTTTGATAGGCCATGTCGATCTCCTGGAGGGCGGTTCAAGGCCGTCGTCGGACCATGCGCGACACAGCGCCATGGGTCTGTCTGTTCGCGCACATACGCCACCAGAACAAGTGCGTACCGTGCGTCCCAACGCGGCCCTCGTGTCGCCCCGGCTTGTGCCCCTCATGAGGAGTTGCGTGATGGCCGCATCCGATGACGCGAAGATGAACCACTTGCTGGCTGCGCTGCCAGAGGCCGACTGGCAACGCTGGCGCCCGCAGCTCGAGGCGGCGGCCATGCCACTCGGCCAGGTGGTGTATGAGTCGGGCAGCGCGCTCAGCCACGTCTACTTTCCAACGACTGCCATCGTGTCGTTGCTCTATGTGATGGAAAGCGGCGCGTCCGCCGAGATCGCCGTCGTCGGCAACGAGGGCATCGTCGGCATCTCGCTGTTCATGGGAGGCGAGTCCACGCCGAGTCGCGCGGTGGTTCAAAGCGCGGGCCGGGGCTACCGTCTGACAGCAGCGGTGATCAAGGATGAATTCACGCGTGCCCCAGTGCTGCATCTGCTGCTGCGCTACACGCAGGCCCTGATCACACAGATGTCTCAGACCGCCG
This sequence comes from Burkholderiales bacterium, assembly GCA_947462065.1. Classification (GTDB taxonomy): domain Bacteria; phylum Pseudomonadota; class Gammaproteobacteria; order Burkholderiales; family Burkholderiaceae_C; genus PBB1. Next base: position 3,520 of record CANHNO010000145.1, read on the forward strand.
TGTGCAACCGGCATCACTCGCTCGATCAGCAACTCTGTCGGTGGCTGCTGCTCAGCCTGGACCGGCTGCAGGGCAATGAACTGGTGATGACGCAGGAGCTGATCGCCAACATGCTGGGCGTGCGCCGCGAAGGCGTGACCGACGGCGCGCTCAAGCTGCAGAAGGCTGGTCTCATTCGATACGCCCGTGGTCACATCACGGTGACAGATCGCCCGGGCCTGGAGCGGCGTTGCTGCGAGTGTTACGCCGTCGTCAAGAAGGAGTACGACCGGCTGCTGCCCGACAGGATTGCCAGCTGAGTCATGAGCCCGGATTGCGACCCGAATGCCAGTGGGCACCGGGACGTAGGACGGGGATGACAGAGAACCCCGTTCAAGGCCTCCACGCCGACGCCTGCGATCTCTCGAAGATCAAGGCAGTCCAACGAACCGAGAGTGCCATGAACACAGCAGCCAAACCCACCACCGCACCACAGCAGAACCAGCTGCTGGCAGCCCTCAGCACCAGTGAACGGGAGCGCTGGTGGCCGCACCTGGAAACCGTCACGCTCAAGCGGGGGCAGGTGCTGTGCGAGTCGGGCGTCGATCCCGACCATGCCTACTTTCCGATCACCGCCATCGTGTCGCTGGTTTACCTGACCCTGGACGGCGAATCGACAGAAACGGCGGTCGTCGGCCGAGACGGCATGGTGGGCATCTCGCTGTTCATGGGCGGGAGCGCAACGCCGACTGAAGCCGTGGTGCAAAGCGCAGGCCTGGCCTACCGGCTGCGGTCGCAGTTCATCAGAAGTGAGGCAAGCGCCGCCAGCCCCGTGCTGAAAGTGCTGCTTCGCTACACGCTGACCATGATGGCGCAGGTGGCGCAGACCGCGGCCTGCAACCGCTTTCATTCGATCGACCAGCTGTACTGCCGCCGGCTGTTGATGGGGCTGGACCGTTCATCGAGCGATGAACTGACGCTCACGCAGGAACATGCCGCCAGCCTGCTGGGGGTGCGGCGTGAAGGCGTCACCGCTGCCGCGAACAAGCTGCAAGGGCGCGGCGCGATCCGCTATCGGCGCGGGCAGATCTGCGTGCTTGATCGCCAGCAACTCGAAGCGAGCACCTGCGATCACTTCGCTCACCGCCAAAGCGCAGCGTCCGCGTAGCTGGCATTCCTGGCTGGCTACACGGCGATGAATCACAGAGCCTGATGCGGAGTGTGTCGAACCCGTGTCGAGAGCACCCGTGGGCGCGAGGGTCCCGTAGCGGGCCGCAAAGCTCGCGAGCTCAGGACGTCGCCGCCCGCGTCCGAAGCAACCAGCGCAGCACGGTCTCGAACAGCAGATCAGGGAGTACCGGCTTGGTCAGGAAGTCGTCCATGCCGGCCTCCAGACAACGGCGGCGATCGTCGTCGAAGGCGTTGGCGGTCAACGCCACGATCGCTGTGTCGGCACCTCCGGGCAGTCCGCGGATGCGACGGCATGTCTCCAGACCGTCGATCCCTGGCAGCTGAACATCCATCAGGATCAGGTCGTAGGGTTGCAGCTCCGCTCGGCGCACCGCTTCCAGCCCGTCGCCCACGGCCTCTGCTTGGGGCAACGCCGAACTGATGAGGGCCAGCGTCACCTCGCAATTCACTGGGTCGTCGTCGACCACCAACAGGCGCGCGCCACTGAACTCCTCCGCCAACCGCTCCTGTGCCGAGTTCGCTGCAAAGTGCAGCGGCGCAGTCGCGCGGTTGTCCTTGCGCAGCCGTGCCGTGAACCAGAAGGTGCTGCCCCGGCCGAGCCGACTGCTGGCGCCGGCATCTCCGCCCATCAGCCGCGCAAGCTGGCGCACGATGACCAGGCCCAGGCCCGTGCCGCCGTATTTGCGGCTGGTCGAGTTGTCGGCCTGCTCGAAGGGAGTGAACAGACGGGGCAACACTTCATCGGCGATACCGATACCGGTGTCCTGTACCTCGAAGCGCAGCAGGGCACTGCCGGCCGTGTCCTCGACGCAAGCAGCGCGCACTGTCACGCCGCCGGTCGGCGTGAACTTGATGGCATTCGCGACGTAGTTGAGCAAGGCCTGCTGCAACCGTGGGGCATCGCCGACCAAGCCTTGCGGCAGCGCCGCCATCTCGACATTCAGCGTCAGTCTTGCGGCCGAGGCGGCCTGGACCAGCATGGACACGACGTTGGCGGTGATGCGCGGCACGCTCACCGGCACCTCGTCCAGAACCAGCCGGCCCGACTCGATCTTGGACAGGTCCAGCACCGCATTGATCAGTTCAAGCAGGTGCTTCGCCGCCAGCTCCAGTTTGGTGAGCCAGTCGGCCTGCTGCGGCGTGACCTGCGATCGCCGGATGAGGTAAGCCACGCCAGTGATGGCACCCAATGGCGTGCGAATCTCGTGGCTCATGTTGGCCAGGAAGGCGCTCTTGGCGGCGCTGGCGGTCTCGGCCCGACGCTGGCCCGTGATGTCACGGATATTGCACTGCATGACCTGCACGCCATCGCAGTCGTAGGAGGTGCTGACGAACTCGACACTGATGAAGCTGCCGCCGCAAGTCTTCAGCGGCATGTCGTCGTAGCGCACGTGGCCCTTGGCCTGCAACTCGGCAAACATGTCCTTGCAGCGCTCGACGTCGGCAAACGCGCCCACATCCCACAACTTCTTGCCCAGCATCTCGACGTGTGTGTAGCCCAACAGCTGCACGAGATAGGGGTTGACTTCATCAATCTGGCCCGTGCTGGCGTTGAGGATGAGGATGCCTTCCTGCGCCGCCTCGAAGAGCCTGCGGTAGCGTATTTCCGAAGTGCGCAGCGCCGAAGCTGCGGCTTCTTCCGCACCTGCCGTTGCATCGGAAGGCGACGGTGCGGGTGTGCTGGTTGGTTCCATGAAAGGGTATAGCAACAAGCTCCCGGACTCGTCTATTCATCAGCCAGCATATAGATCGAATCAGGTGACCGATCCTTGCACCACCATCATCCACAAGGCCCTGAAGGCGTTACGCCCC
>CANHNO010000146.1 GCA_947462065.1 Burkholderiales bacterium
GGGCCGTGCATCAGCGTGTCGTGAATGGTGCGGCTGACGATCACGCCACCCAGCGGCGCGGCGCCGTTGCTCACGGTCTTGGCGAACAGGATCATGTCGGGCACCACGCCCAGCGCCTGCGCCGCGAACATCGCACCCAGGCGGCCGAAGCCGGTGATGACCTCGTCGAAGATCAACAGGATGCCGTGCTTGTCACAGATGGATCGCAGCCGCTGCAAGTAGCCCTTCGGCGGGACCAGTACCCCCGTCGAACCAGCGACCGGCTCCACGATGACGGCGGCAATGGTCGAGGCGTCGTGCAGTGCAATCAGCCGTTCGAGATCGTCGGCCAGTTCAGCGCCGTGCTCGGGTTGGCCCTTGCTGAACGAATTGCGCTGCGGGTCATGGGTGTGGCGGATGTGATCGACGCCGCCCAGCATCTGACCGAACATCCTTCGATTGGCAACCATCCCACCGACTGAAATGCCGCCGAAATTGACCCCGTGATAGCCACGTTCGCGGCCGATCAGGCGAGTCCGCTGACCCTCGCCTCGCACGCGGTGGTAACCGAGCGCCATCTTCAAGGCGGTGTCTACAGATTCTGAGCCTGAGTTGGTGAAAAAGACCTTGTCGAGGCCTGGAGGCGTCAGTTCAACCAGTCGCTCGGCCAACTCGAACACCTTCGGATGACCCATCTGGAAGGGCGGGGCGAAATCGAGTTCCGCGGCCTGTTTCTGAATCGCTTCTGTGATGCGCGGCCGACCATGACCGGCATTGACGCACCAGAGCCCCGCCACACCGTCAAGTACCTGGCGACCCTCCGCGGTGACGAAGTGCATACCTGCCGCACCGGAGACGATCCGCGGCGCTGCCTTGAACTGCCGATTTGCCGTGAAGGGCATCCAGTAAGCGTTGAGCTGTGGCTGCATCTTGGTGTCTTTCAGGTGTGCCGTTGAACAGCCGGATTCCATGGATTCAGTTTAGTGGTTGACGCTTGAAATTTGGGAGCTCTTTGGCTGTTCGGGTGGATCTCCGAACGCAATAATCGAGCGTGTCAGCGGCGTTTTCTGGAGAATCATGCGAAATCAGGACAACGAGGCGACATTGGATGCCATCGACCGAGCCCTGCTGGAGGTGCTGCAGGCCGACGCGAAACTGACCAACATCGAGCTCGCCGCAAAGGTGCATTTGTCACCTTCGGCCTGCCTTCGGCGCGTGAAGGCCTTGGAAGATCGCGGCGTGATCGCGCAGTACGTGGCGCTGGTCGATCCGAAGCAGGTCGGCCGCCATGGCACCAGCTACACCATCGTCAATCTGGAAAAGCTCACGCGTGCAACGATGGACACCTTCGAGCAGGCTATCCGCGATGTGCCCGCGATACACGACTGCTTCTACGTCGCCGGGACCAACGATTACCTGCTGCGCTTCACTTACCGGGATGCCGAGGACCTGGAGCACTTCCATAGCCACGTTCTGTCCAGCCTGCCAGGGGTGACTCGGTCAAACTCGATGCTGGTGTTGCGCACGGTGAAGAAGACCACCGCGCTCCCGATGGATTGAGTTTGCAGGCTATCGATTGATGCCGGATCAGGCTTCCGGGTCGTGCGCGATGCGCCCGCAGAGGTAGGTCCAGACAAAGTTTGCGGCGGCGTTGCTGGTCAGTTCGGCATGGTCGTACGCCGGGGCCACCTCCACGCAGTCCATGCCGACAAACGGCAGGTCGGCCAGTTCCTCCAGCACGCTGAGCACCTGGTTGGTCGTCATGCCGCCGGGCTCGGGGGTGCCGGTGCCGGGCGCGAAGGCCGGATCGAGGCAGTCAATGTCCAGGCTCAGATAGACCGGCGGATGGCCGTGTTTGGCCAATCGGGATCGGATGCCACCAAGAATCGGTGCCAGTTGTTGTGGGCTTTCAAGACCGCGCAGGTCGCGGGCCGTGTAGATCAAGCCGCCCTGATCGCGCACGTACTCTCGGGCCGCGCGCTCGCCAGCCGAGCGGATGCCGATCTGGGTGAAGCACGCGGGAATCACCAGCCCCTCTTGAATCGCTTCATAGACCCAGGTGCCGTGGCCGCTGGGCTCGCCGAAGTGGTCGGTCCAGGTGTCACAGTGGGCATCGAGATGGATCACGGCCAGCGGACGCCCCAGCCAGGACTTGTAGGCCCGCAGCAGAGGCAGCGTGATCGAGTGGTCACCACCCAACCACACCATGTGATGCGCCCGTAGCAGGTCATGCACCAGCGGGGCCATCGCCACGCGCATGCCCTCCAGGCTGGTGTTGGGTAAGGGAAGGTCGCCTGCATCGCCGAGGCTGGCGACGGGCGGTCCGAGCGGCGAAACATCGAAAACAGGATGGATCGCATCGCACAGCATGTGGCTGGATCGACGGATCGACTGCGGCCCGAAGCGGGCGCCGGGACGGTTCGTCACCGAACCGTCCCATGCCACGCCCGCCACGGCGTAGCGGCAGCTCGCGTCGGCTGGCGGCGCTTTCAGGAATGCACCGTGGGACTGGAAAGCAAACGAGGTCATGGTGTTCTGGCGCCGCTGTGGTCCTTCGATCATACGAACTCAAGGTCTTCTGGCTGCGCAAGCGGCATGCGCAGCGCTTCAGCATGACGACATCAAGCCACTGTCCGCCGGCTGAATGCTGCAGCACGGCGGTGCTTGTCGGATATGGAAAGTCGTTTCGAATCATGAAACATCGTCGACAACGCATTGATTTATTTGTATGAAATTTTTACTCTTGTATAAGACATAAGTCTTACCAATCTGAGCGATCGAACCTATCCTTTGGCTTGTTGGCACCGTGCCATTCGTTTTCTCTTCATCCTCATCCGGAGCCCACGCCATGACCACTCTCACTCGCGAACAACAAATCGCAGCCATCGAAAAAGACTGGGCCGAAAACCCACGTTGGAAGGGCATCAAGCGCAGCTACTCCGCAGCCGATGTCGTGCGCCTGCGCGGTTCGGTTCAGGTCGAGCACACGCTGGCCAAGCGGGGCGCTGTCAAGCTGTGGGATCTGCTGCACAACGAACCCTTCGTCAATACGCTTGGCGCGCTGACCGGTAACCAGGCGATGCAGCAAGTCAAGGCGGGCCTGAAGGCGATCTATCTGTCGGGTTGGCAGGTCGCCGGCGACGCCAACCTGGCCGGCGAGATGTACCCGGACCAGTCGCTGTACCCCGCGAATTCGGTGCCGATGGTTGTCAAGCGCATCAACAACGCATTCACCCGCGCCGACCAGATTCAGTGGTCTGAAGGCAAGAACGACACCGATTTCTTCGCCCCGATCATTGCCGACGCCGAAGCCGGTTTTGGTGGCGTGCTCAACGCGTTCGAGTTGATGAAGTCGATGATTGAAGCGGGCGCGTCAGGCGTTCACTTCGAAGACCAGCTTGCCTCGGTCAAGAAATGCGGCCACATGGGTGGCAAGGTGCTGGTGCCCACGCGTGAAGCGGTGGCCAAACTGCACGCTGCCCGTCTCGCCGCCGACGTGTCGGGCGCATCCACGCTGGTGATCGCCCGCACCGACGCCGAAGCCGCCGATCTGGTCACCAGCGACGTGGACGACAACGACAAGGCTTACCTCACCGGCGAACGCACCGTCGAAGGCTTCTACCGCAGCAAGGCCGGGCTGGAGCAGGCGATTTCGCGAGGCTTGGCCTACGCTGAGGTGGCCGACATCGTCTGGTGCGAGACCGGCAAACCCGACCTGGATTACGCGAAGCGCTTCGCCGCCGCGATCCATGCGAAGTTCCCGGGCAAGCTTTTGGCCTACAACTGCTCGCCGTCGTTCAACTGGAAGAAGAGCCTGGACGACGCGACCATCGCCAAGTTCCAGCATGAACTCGGCAAGATGGGCTACAAGTTCCAGTTCATCACGCTGGCCGGCTTCCACAGCCTGAACTACTCGATGTTCAACCTGGCCTACGGCTACGCGCGTCAGAACATGACCGCATTCGTCGAACTGCAGCAAGCCGAGTTTGCTGCCGCTGAGCGCGGCTTCACCGCCGTCAAGCACCAGCGCGAGGTCGGCACGGGTTACTTTGATGCGGTGACGACGACGATTGAGGCTCAGGCGTCGACCGGAGCACTGAAGGGTTCCACCGAAGACGAACAGTTCTTCGACAAGAACGAGCACTGATCGTCTGGATCAGGCCACAGCCTGGCCGCTACTCGCTGGGCCACCCCGGCGACCTGCGTTGAGACTCAGGGCGCAGCATGTCTGGTGGAGCGGTGCGGCGACGCGGGCTTGAGCAGGCTGCGCACGCGGGTACGCGCTCCGTCGGATACCGCTGCCCGTTCCACTGGCGGCGAAAACCCTTTGTCGCTGTAACGCGGCGGCCAGTGCTCCACAGTGGCCTGACGCAACAGCGCCACCGCGCCACTGGCGGCGTAGCTGCGTTCCATCACATGCGTCACCAGGCTGCGGCCGACCCGTTGGCTGATCATCAGCGTCGAGCAGCGCGTGCCGTACTGCCGCTCCGGCGTGCGGATGAACGCGGCCGACAGCGCCCGTTCCAGCTCGATGGGAACCCCGGTGGCGGGCAGGTCGGCATCGGCGGCGGTCTGTCTATCGCCAAGCGCCGAGAACAGGTGGCCTGCCAGTGCCTCGAGCGAGTCAGCTTCATCCAGGGCCAGACGCAGGCGTTGCTTCAAGGTCCTTGTCTTGGGCCAAGGGGTGTCCAGAGATGCATTTGATACACCATAAGTGCCGCGATCCAGTCGCACCGGATGGGCGCTGTGGCTGGACGCCCAGAAGCATTCACCCCGCTTGAAATCGGCAGCGATCAGGTTGAACCCGTTGTAGCCCGACATCGCGGTGCGCATCCAGAACCGGTCGGTGGGTTCGGTACCAGACAGCCACTGCGGCACGATCTGCCCGCGCGATGGTGCCTCGGGATCGATGCGCGACGGGTCGCGCACATTGGTCAGCATCGCCAGTCGACCTTGCGCATTCAGGCCCAGCCAGGTGCCGCCGGCTTCGAGGTCACGCCCGCCCAGAATGGCCGGTCCGCCTGCGTCCGGCGTCCACCACGCGAGTCGCGCAGCAGGGCGGTTGAAGAACTCGTCGCGATTGGCCGCCACCACCAGCGGGAAACGCCGACTCTGATCGATGGCCAACGCGATCAGGCACATGCGTCGAAGACCTCGGTGTGGCGCGGGCCTTCGCACAGATGCCGCCAGGCGGCGGCGTATTGCTCGATGGTTGCGCTCAGCGCATCGGTAACCCCACCCGCGTTGGCGGCAGGTGAAACGGCATAGGTTTCCATCCAGGTGTCCGAAGCCGCAGCTTGGTCGGTCCGCCGTAGCAGCCGTGCCTGCAGGCCTGGAATGTCGCGGCGCAAGCGTTCCTGCATCTTGGTCACGGCAAGCTGCAACGCCTCGGCTTCATGCACAGGCACCCGGTAATACACATACAGCTCGCGTGACATCAGGGCAGCCGATTCAAGCCATCTGGTCGCTGAGCACCTCGTAAGGCATGGGGCAGGGTGTCAGCAACGCGCCATCGGGTGCGCCCAGGTGCAAGCTACCGCCATCGAACACCGCCAACTTGACTTCGATCAATGCGTGTTGCGCTGCTGATGTCGCGTCGTCCCTCGGCGTCGGGGCGGTACTCGCGACCAGCCCCGCTGGCTGGCTCGGGTCGGCGCTGTGGAACACCTCCTGTCCGACGACGATCGGTGCCTCGGTAGAGAACAGAAAGGTCCGCCGCTTCGTCGTGCCGCGGTACTGCGAGCGTGCGACCACCTCCTGACCGGGGTAGCAGCCTTTCTGGAAATTCACTGCGCCAATCAGTTCGAAATTCAGCATCTGCGGCACGAACTGATCGACGGTTGCGGCCTCGATCGTCACGATGCCACTGTCCACTTCGAGCCGCTGCCAGGTGTCGAGCGCGAGCCGGTCGGCCAGTGGAGGCGCTGGGGCATTCATCACCTGCCACGCGCGGGCGATGCCCGCCACGTCGGGCAGTCGAATCCAGGTGTCATGAGCGTCTTCGCGCCGGCCCCAGACCGGAAGCCCTTGTGTGGCGTGACGCGCGGAATCACCGCTCACACCAATCAAGGCCAGGTCGTTGCTGGCATCGCTCAGCTTGCACTGCGCGCGCAACACGAACATGGACAGCCGCTTCAGCGTTGCACTCAGCACGCTCGCATGGCAGGCCAGCAGCACCTCATCGTCACTTGGCCTCCAGATCACGAAGCTCGCCAGCAAGCGGCCCTTGGGAGAGCAGTAGCCGGCGAGGCGCGCTTGTGCCCGACCGAGTGTTTCCACATCCTGCGTCAGCTGGCCATGCAGAAACCTGGCCGCATCGGCACCGACGGCCCGTATCACGCCCCAGTGGGTGAGCGAAACGGCAAGCGAAGCGTTCGGTGGCGTGATCATGTGCCGATTATGATTTGCAGGATGTTGCCCGGCAGTCATCGGTGTCATGCCAAAGTTTGCAGACACAGTGCCGGCGGACCGCTCAGGAACCTCGCATGAAGCGCTGGATCATCAGAAC
>CANHNO010000147.1 GCA_947462065.1 Burkholderiales bacterium
AGTGCCGGTGATCAGTGCGGCGGACAGGCCCAGGCTCATGCCCAGGCCGAGAGCCGCCCGGACCCAGGCAGGGGACGAGGACGAGAAGGGATGCAGTGGCATTGGCATTGGCGATGTCATTCCGCGATTGTGGGCGTCCAGCGCAGTCGGTTGCGCCGCCTTGCCTCAGATTTCTACCCAAAAGTTGTGGGTCTCTTGCGCGGCAACAGACCCGCCCTCACACCATGGGCTCAGGCAGGCGCCGACTCCTCAGCCAGCGACGCCATGTCGATGACGTAGCGGAAGCGAACTTCGCCTTTCTCGATGTGCGTGTAGGCCTCGTTCAGATCCTGGATGCGCAGCATCTCAATGTCCGGGCCGATGCCGTGCCGAGCGCAGAACTCGATCACCTCCTGCGTCTCGGCGATGCTTCCGATCAGCGACCCCGAGATGCTTCGACGGTGAAAGGCGACTTGCTGGTTGTTGACCGGCGCCATGACTTCCAGCGCACCGACCACCACCAGCGTGCAGTCGCGCTTCAGCAGAGGCAGGTAAGGGTTCAAGTCGTGCCTCTGCGGCACCGTGGACAAGATGAAGTCGAAGCTGGACGCGTGCAGCTCCAACGTCTTTGCATCGCTCTCCAGCACGGGCTCGGCACCGAGCTTGCGCGCTTCCTCGAACTTGTCGCGGCTGCTGGTGAATACGACAACCCGCGCGCCCATGGCACGAGCCAGCTTGACAGCCATGTCGCCCAGCCCGCCGAAGCCGATGATGCCCACCTTGTGGCCGGCTTGAACCCCCCAGTGCTTCATGGGCGAGTAGGTGGTGACGCCTGCGCACAGGATGGGCGCGGCGACCTCGGGCTTCAGCGCCGGAGGAATCCTGATCAGGAAGTCATCCCTCACCACCAATACATCGGAGTAGCCGCCGTAGGTGTTGTCGCGTCCGTAGACGTTCAGGCCGTCAGGCGCCATCTTGGCTGGCACCATGGGCCCGTTGTAGGTGGCCAGCCAGCTGTTCGGACCTTCGCAGTAATTCTGCAAGCCCATCCTGCACGGCTTGCAGTTCCGGCAGCTGTCGATCATGCAGCCCACGCCAACGATGTCGCCCACCGCATGCATCGTCACATCAGCGCCTATCTTCGCCACACGGCCAACAACCTCGTGGCCGGGCACGCAGGGGTACACGGTGTTCGACCACTCGTTCTTTGCCTGGTGAATGTCTGAGTGGCAGACGCCGCAAAACAGCACCTGGATCTGCACGTCGCGCTCACGCGGACCTTCCCGTTCGAAAGCGAAGGCGCGCAGGGGGCTTTGCGCGTCACGGGCGGCATAGCCGCGAGCTGAGATCATGAGGGTTCCTTTCAAGAATTGCATCGCGCCTGCCGGCCCCTTCCTTGGCAGTGCCCCGGACCTGATCCTTGTTCATCGCGTTGCTTCATCGATGGGTTCAAGACATGGAAGGCCACGGCACGCCAGATGGGAAACAGCCGGTGTCGGCTCAGAGATTTCTCGCCACCTCGTCTGGCGTTCGCGCTGAACGATGGTGCTCCCGGCGGGCTTTCTTCACGCGATACAGCTGGTAGAGCCCGGCGCAGATGGCGATGCCGAAGGTCGACAGGGCCAGGTAGAAGATCAAGTAGGGAGTGGTCATTGCGTTCTGCCTCACCAAAGTGGATGAACGTGAAGTCGCTGTCAGTCGGGGAGAACTTGCATTCAGCGTGTGCGTGCAACCCTGAACGCATGACCCATGGAACCAGTCGTTCGGTGACTGGGCAACCATTGCACCGACGAGCACAGGATGTCGATTCAACGAGCCGCTCTCTCGTTCACCGCATCACTCTGGCCTGGGCAGATCAACCCGAAGGGACACCTCACGTTTGCACCATATTCCCGCCGCAACCTTGCGCATGTAGGACAGGGACTCACAGCCCTGCCAGCGGCCTGCTCGCGACCCAAACCTGCCAGCCGGGTTGCTCCAAGGCGGCCGGACCGCGAGCCAATCCTTTTCTCGTTTCGCTGCTGCGAAGCAGCCGTTCGTGATCTCACGCTCCCGGCCATTTGCAGTCTTTCGCGGGCAGAGGTCTTCAGTGCTCAATCTGCGCGAGAGCGGTGCGGCGGGGTGCCGTTTTGCGTTCATGTCCCCCGGGCCGGTTGTCGACTCAAGCGCTTCTCGCGAGCCCATCCGGCCCTCCTCCTTTACTTCACTCCACACGGCACCCCACCCCAGCTCTCTGGGCATTACCACGGCGGTTGAAGGCGGCCGTTGAAGGCAACCTTGGTTCCCTGCGGAGGATGCCGGGTGACCGGCGCAGCGAAGTAAAGGAGGAGGGCCGGATCGGCTTGACCCGAAGCGCCTGGGCAGTGAACCGGCCCGGGGGAGCAAGCCCGGACATAAACAGTCCTGAGGACTGTTTGTGCCTGGCGAGCGCCTGGGGCTATGCCCCCAGGCATGAGCGGAGCCGGTCACCCGGTAGCCGCCGCTCGCACAGACCGATGCCTGTGGGCGCAGATCTGCGAAAGACCGTAACGGGTCTGGACCGGGTCTCGACCCAACGGTGACATCGAGTGCGCCGATTTGCTTGGCGCAAAGCAGACGCTGACGCCTTGCCAGTGAGCGAGTCGGCATGATCACTTCAAAACGCAAACAGCGCGCATGTCCGCAATCTGCCCAGCGCAGCGTCTTCTTCCGCACAGACTGCAGATCCCTGAGCAGGCAATCTGCCTGCAGTAGCCACCGCGCGATGTCCGCCAGCAGGCCTGTCTCAGACCACAACCGGCCATGACCGAACTGAATTCCAGAACCACCTCGGCCCTGGCCTTGTCCTGCAGATGAAGCCGATCCGCATCGCCTGGCTCGCATGCTTCCTGGTGCTCACCGGCCTCTGGTTGTTGGCCGACCCACTGCTGTGGCAGCAGCACACGTTCATCGCAATTCGCAACGCCTTTGTGAACTACACCGGTCTCGTCGCCATGGGCGTCATGAGCGTAGCGCTGATGTTGGCGACGCGGCCGGCGGTGCTCGAGCCCGCGCTCGGCGGCCTGGACAAGATGTACCGGCTGCACAAGTGGCTCGGCATCACCGCCCTGGTGATGGCCATCATGCATTGGGCATGGACGCAGGCCCCCCAGTGGCTGGTGGGTCTGGGCTTGCTGCAGCGGTCGCAGCGGACCCGCGCTGGCCCACCCGATGACGCCTTGCTGCGCTTTCTGCAGTCTCAGCGCGGCGCGGCAGAAACCGCTGGTGAATGGGCTTTCTATGCGGCAGTGGTGCTGATTGCTCTGGCGCTGGTCAAGCGCTTTCCGTACCGATACTTCTTCAGCACCCACCGGCTGCTGGCCGTGGCCTACCTCGTGCTCGTCTTCCACGCCCTGATCTTGATGCCTGCCACGTACTGGGGTCAGCTCATCGGGCCGCTGATGGCGCTGTTGATGGCCGGCGGCAGCATGGCCGCCGTCTTGCTGCTGTTCAGGCGGGCTGGGCGCAGTCGCCAGGCCTTCGGTGTGGTGGAGCAAGTGACCCATCACGCCGAAATGAACGTGCTCGAAGTCAACATCCAACTCGCCACTCGGTGGGCAGGCCACGCTGCAGGCCAGTTTGCCTTCGTGCGCTTCGATGGCGATGCCGAACCGCATCCCTTCACATTGTCTTCAGCCTGGCAAGACGATGGCCGACTGCTGTTGCTCATCAAGGAACTGGGTGACTACACCGCCAGTCTGCCGACCCGCCTGCACGTCGGTGATGTCGTGCGCGTGGAAGGGCCGTACGGCTGCTTCAACTTCAGGGGTGTCAAGGGAGTGGGTCAGGCATCAGGGCAAATCTGGATCGGTGGCGGCATCGGAATCACGCCCTTCATCGCCCGCATGAAGCACCTCGCGCTGCACCCGGACAGCGAGCCTGTTGACCTCATACATACAGTTCCTCGACTCGACGATCACGCCGCCGCCAGCCTGGAGCACGACGCGGAGGCCGCAGGTGTCCAGCTGCACGTGATGCTCGACGCTCGCGACGGACGCCTCACCGGCGAGCGGCTGCGAGCCATGGTGCCAGACTGGACTGTGCGCAGCATCTGGTTCTGTGGCCCGACCGGAATGGGAGCGGCATTGCGGCGCGATCTGCGCGCTCACGGCCTGCGCGCGGCGGCTTTTCATCAGGAGCTGTTCAACCTGCGCTGAACAAAGCGCGAATGGCGCTCAGCACGATTGATAGGCGAACTGCCTGAGCGAGTTGATGTGCTGCCTGCCGCAGATCGCTGCGTCCAATCAATCAGTTCTACCAGCGTCAGACCATTGTTCAAGCGTTGAGTCCCAACGCTGCGGGCATAGCGAAGCATCGCGCGAAAAGCATAGTATTCATGCCAGTCCCCAACGATGCGTTTGCATCTTGCTTGCAATCGACCCCTTGAAAGAATACTCATGCGACCAGAACGCCCAACGGTCAAAGCGCTCTATCAGGACCGCGACGGCATTCGCTACATGGTGCGCGAGGTAGAAGACATCTCCATCTTCGGTCTCGGCGATGGATATGTGGTGACGATCGCTGACGAACAGCAACTACGTCAGGAAGAGCGTGGCGAACGATTGCTCGATGTGCAGTTCGAAACGTTCTACCGGGAGAAAGGCCTGGAGCTGCTCACCACGCCAACCGAAACGCCGTGATCTGATATCGCCAGAGGCGAAAGGCGAAGGTGCGGCGGCCGCAGTCGATGGATCTGCCGGTTGATCGGCTGATCCGGAAGGGGTGACATTTCCCCAACTCCGGACTTTTCAAAACGAGAGGTACGGTTGCCTTCCGGCAAGCCCGAAGGGGCGCGGGGCAACGCCAGGGAGTACCAGCGCAAGTGCGCCAAAGGTCAGTTTTCGGTCGGCGTTGACAAGTCTAAGTCTGGCCCGGCCCCGCCGGCGGAGGTGCCGGCTCGGGGCCAAAGAGTTCGGACACGGTCAACCCGGTCAGGCGGCTCGCGCTCTGTGCCAACCACCACATCAGCGCCATCATCATCAGCATCGACGGGATCGCGATCACCGGGTAGCTCAGCAGCGTCAGGCGGCCGAGTTCCTGATTGAAGGCCTCGCTGCCCGACGGGCTGGTGACGACCCAGCGCGCCAGGAAGAAGTTGGCCACCGCCGAAAACGCGAAGGTGCCAGCCAGCAGCAGCGTGCCGGTGCGAAGCCGGGCCTCGAATTCGGACTCGCTGCGACGTTCGGCCAGGCGCTGGCGGATGCGGTGCACGTCGAAGAGCGAGGCGTCAAACACCAGGGCGTGGATGAGCGGCCGGCGCATCCAGGCCGAGCCCGCCACCACCAGACCGATGAGCGCCGGGATCGAGGCCTCCTTGACTGCCAGCCACTGCGTGTCGATCTGCAGCAGCGCGATGCCGCCAGTCATCAGCGTGCTGACGACGCCGATGAGGGCCAGCCAGCTGACCTTGCGCCGGCGCATGCCGTCCCACAGACCCCAGCCGATGGGGAAGGCCAGCGCCAGCACCAGCGCGCCGACGCGGCCAAGCCGGTCGTCGCCGCTGAGCTGCATCAGCACCAGCGAGGGCACGACGATGGTGACCGCGATCTCGAGAAAGGGGTTCGGCTTGGCCGCGACGGCGCGGGGCGCGGGCGGCAGTGTGTCGGGTGTCGTCACGGGGTCTCGTCCGAGCTTGAGGGGGGGTGCCGGCGCGGATTGTGGCGGAGCCGGATGTCACTGAGCTTGTTGACTCGGGCGCTCGCCGCCAACTCGGCTCTGCCGGGCACCCGGTGGGAGTCATCGCCGCGGCTTGGCCAGCGCCTTCACACCGACGCTGGCAGCGATCAGGATCGCGTCGTACACCGGGGCGAAGGGCGGCGCGTAGGTCAGGTCGAGAGCCTCGACCTGAGCCAGTGTCATGCGCGCATGGAGCGCGGTGGCGAACACGTCGATGCGCTTGGCCACGGCCTCGCCGCCGATCATCTGTGCACCCAGCAGGCGCCCGCTGCCGCGCTCGGCATAGACCACCGTGGTGATGGGCTTGTCGCCCGGATAAGAGCGTGCCCGAGTGTGGTGGGTCGAGACGGCTGCAACCGCATCGAGTCCGGCACTGGCGATGTCTGCAGCCCCCAGGCCGGTGCGCGCCACCTCCAGGTCGAAGCACTTGAAGCCGGCGCTACCGACGATGCCGCCGAAGTGCTGGTTGCCACCGGCGGCATTCGCACCGGCCACCTTGCCCTGCTTGTTGGCAGTGGTGCCGAGCGGCACCCAAGTCGGGCGATCCAGCACCAGATGATGGGCTTCGGCGCAATCGCCAGCGGCAAAGACCGTGGGCACGCTGGTGCGCATTGCGCTGTCCACCGCGATGGCGCCACTGGCACCGAGGGCGATGCCGGCCTCGCGTGCCAGCGCCACGTCCGGGCGGACGCCGACCGCGACGATGACGATCTGGGCGTGGATGACGCCGCGATCGCTGTGCACGAGCAGGTCGGCACCTTCGCGCTGCACCCGTTGCAGACTCGTCGCAGTCTGC
>CANHNO010000148.1 GCA_947462065.1 Burkholderiales bacterium
ATCGGCATCAGCACCGACAAGTTGCATGCGCGTGGCCCGGTCGGGCTGGAAGGACTGACGTCACTGAAATGGGTGGTGCTGGGTCAAGGCGAGGTTCGCACTTGATCCGTCGCGCGATGCGAACCCGCGAGCGCGACCGATGACCGACACCCCGATTGCGGCGCTGGTCGGTTGCGCGGTGCTGGTTTTCTGGACGGTGGGTGCCTACAACCGGTTGATCACGCTGCGCGACGACATCGCCAAGGCCTTTGCGCCGGTCGATGCCCAGGTACAGCACCGCCACGCGCTGCTGTTGCAGTGGGCCCACGGTCTGCATTTGCTGGTCGACCAAGCGCCGCCGCTGTACCAAGCGGTGTTGATGGCTTGCGTTCAGTTGCAATCGGCATGCGACGGACTGCGTGCCCGGCCCAGCGCAGGCAGCGCTGCCGCTGGCCTTCGGCTGGCCGAAGAAGCCTTGATCTCTGCGCGACAGCAACTGCAGGCCGAATTACCAGCCCGGCAGCAGCGCCTCAGCGGGCTGGAGCTCGAGGCCAACGCCGAACAGCTGGCCGCTGCGGACAACACGCTGGCCTTCGCGCGCAGTCAGTTCAACGCCGCCACGAAAGCCTACAACGACGCGATCGGTCAGTTTCCGACCCGGCTGGTGGCCACCGTGTTCGGCTTCCAGGCCGCCGGCACTCTGTGAAGGTCGATCCCAGCAGCGACATGCCAGGGCGGATCAGCTGTCGCAGATGATGGCCGCGGAAGCGACCATTTCATTGAACAAGGCCATCGACATCTTGCCGGACACCGCATACGGGTTCAGCAGCGCCGTCTCGGAGTACTTCATCACCAGCGACGGGTTCAGCCGCGCCAGGTTGGCGCGGCCCATGGACCAGCTGGCAAAGCTGCGTTCACCTACCTCTTCGAAGCTCAGCAGGACCACATCGTGGTGCCGTGGGTCGGTGGCGATCTTGTTGTAGAGCGCGCTGACCTGTGATCGCCCACCTTCGAGCACCTGCAGGAAGATGCCGGCAGAGAAGCACAGCACGCCCGTGATGCCGGTCCCGACGTTGTTGGCTTTCGACTTCCTCAGGATCGCGACCAACTCGTTCTGGTTCACCGAGTCGGACGCGCGGCTGACATACATCAAGCGCACGAGCATGAAATTCTCCAGGGTGAAGTGAGGGGGAGCATGTCAGGTCTTCTGGCGATCGAGCAGCGACAGGAATTCACGCCGCAGGTTCGCGTCTTTCAGGAACGATCCGCGCATCACGCTGTTGATCATCTTGGCGCTGGTGTCCTTCACGCCGCGCCAGTGCATGCAGAAATGATCCGCCTCCATCACGATGGCCAGACCGTCAGGCTTGACACGGCCCTGCAATTCGTTGGCCAGCATGGTCACTGCCTCTTCTTGGATCTGCGGTCGGCTCATGATCCATTCGCAGATGCGGGCGTACTTGGACAGCCCGATCAAATTCGAATGCTCGTTCGGCAAGATGCCGATCCACACGCGACCCATGATCGGGCACAGGTGGTGCGAGCAGGCGCTGCGCACTGTGACAGGGCCCACGATCATCAACTCGTTGAGCCGAGTGATGTTCGGGAACTCGGTCACCTCGGGCATCGGCGTGTAGCGGCCTCGGAACACCTCGGTCAGGAACATCTTCGCCACGCGCTTGGCGGTGTCGTGGGTGTTGTGGTCACTCTCCGTGTCGATGACCAGCGCTTCCAGAACCTCCTGGAGCTTGGCCTGGACCTCGGCCTTCAGTTCCTCGAGCTCGCCCTCCTTGATGAAAGCCGAGATGTTGTCGTTGGCGTGGTAGCGGCAGTCGGCGCCCACCAGGCGGTAGCGGATGCGCTGTGATGCGCTCAACTGCGCCAGTTCGCCATCGTCCTTGAAGATGGTGGGGGTTGAGTCCAGTGGAGAGCGCGGGGGCATGGGCGGCGTTTCAGGCTTCATCTTCCAGAGCGTAACCCAGCTTCAGTGCCGCGCACCTCGGTGCGACTCCATAGGCATACCCGTAGACTTGCCGCGGTGAATCTTCAAGTCCATACCGCGCCCTCCGACCGCACGCCCAGCGCGTCGCCACCGTTGGCACGGCTGCTTGGCCATACCGCCGACGCAATCCAGGCGGTGCGAGCCGGGCGCTCGCTGACGGAAGTGCTGGCGCAATGCCCAAGCGAAGTTCGGCCGGGCGTGCAGGCGCTGAGTTTTCATGTGCTGCGGCGCCTCGGGCAAGCGCAGGCCGCACGCGAGTGGTTGGCACCGAAGCCGCCGCCGAAAGCGATCGACGCGCTGCTGGTGAGCGCGCTGGCGCTGTTGTGGCCCGACGGCGAAGCGCCCTACCCCGATCACACGCTGGTCGATCACGCGGTCACCGCTGCGCGCCAGCGCTTGCCCGCCAGTGCCGCATTCGTCAACGCAGTACTGCGCCGCTTCGTGCGCGAGCAAGCGGCGATGCTCGAGGTCACCCAGCGGACGGTAGCGGGGCGCACCAACCATCCCCAGTGGTGGGTGGATCGCCTGCAGGCCGATTGGCCGGAGCACTGGCAGGCCTTGCTGGCGGCCAATGACCGCCGTCCGCCAATGACGCTGCGCGTCAACACACGTCGCGGCAGCGTCGCCACCTATCTGGCCCGCCTGAACGAGGCCGGCCTGCCGGGCCGAGCCGTTGGCGCGCACGGCGTGCTGTTGGACGCGCCTTGTCCAGTGAGCCGTCTGCCGGGCTTTGCCGACGGCGATGTGTCGGTGCAGGACGCTGCTGCCCAGCGCGCCGCGCCCCTGTTGCTGGCTGGCACGCCGCTCGAGCCAGGGGCGAGGGTGCTCGACGCCTGTGCCGCGCCGGGCGGCAAGACAGCCCATCTGCTGGAGCTGGCCGACCTCGACCTGCTGGCCCTCGACCACGACGCCGCGCGCTTGATGCGCGTTGACGAGACGCTGCAACGCCTGCACCTGAAGGCCAGGTCGAAGGCAGGCGATGCCAGCCGCCCCGACACCTGGTGGGACGGGCAGCCCTTCGACGCCATCCTGCTCGACGCGCCCTGCACCGCCTCGGGCATCGTGCGACGGCATCCGGACATCCGCTGGCTGCGACGATCCAGCGATGTGCCTGCGCTGGCTGCGCTGCAAGCAAAGATGCTCGACGCGCTGTGGCCCCTGCTCAATCCGGGCGGTCGGCTGCTGTATTGCACTTGTTCGGTCTTCAAGGCCGAGGGACAGGCGCAGATCGATGCTTTTTTGCAACGCCAGACGGGTGCGCGACTGCTGTCCGCCCCCGCATCGCCCGGCCATCTGCTGCCCCTACCCGACAATGAGACTGCCGCAGCGGGGCCGGATCCAGCGTCCACCGGCGATGGCTTCTTCTACGCCCTGCTTCACAAAAACTGAGACTCAACGTGTACCGCAACCCGACGAATGGCTGCCCCCACCCGCCGGGCGCGATGTTCGCCCGGTGGCGCTCGCCGTTTTCCGTCTGGTTGGCCGCATTCCTGCTGCTCGGAGCGGCCAGCTGCTGGGGCTTGCTGGCGCAAGCACCAGCACTCAGCCGCTTCGAGATGACGCGCAGTGAAGAAGGCCTTTTGCTCGACGTCGCGGTGCGTTTCGATTTGTCGCAAGCCGTCGAAGAAGCGTTGCACAAGGGGGTGCCGCTGTACTTCGTGGCCGATGCCTCGCTGTACCACGATCGCCGGTATTGGCGCGATCGACGCATCGCCTCGGCGTCGCGGACCTGGCGCCTGTCCTATCAGCCCTTGACACGCAGCTATCGCGTCAGCTTTGGCGGTCTGAGCCAGAGCTTCGACAACCTGAACGAAGCGGTGACGACGGTGAGCCGGATCGGCAGCTGGAAGCTCGCAGATCCAGGTCAGATCAGCGACAACGAGGCTTTGTATGTGGAGTTCAGCTACAAGCTGGACACCGGCATGCTGCCGCGCGCCATGCAGATCGGCATCGGCGGGCAACCCGACTGGAACCTGCTGATCGAGAAAACCCAGCGCGTGAACGGGCCCTAGGGCCGCCGCGAGCACCGATGAAGAACTCCACGCGTTGGGCGTTGTTCGTCTCCCTGGTTGCGGCGACCGGTGTCGCCATGGTGCTGGCTTTTCTGCTGTCCATCGCCACCGACAACCGCCTGTTCTACGAAAAGCACTTCCGGTGGTTGTTCTGGGTCAATTTGCTGGTGGCCGGCTTGCTGATGCTGGTCATCGGCATCGCTGCGACGCGACTCCTGGTACGTGTCCAGCGGGGCAAGTTCGGCAGCCGGCTGCTGCTGAAACTGGCCGCCATCTTTGCGCTGGTCGGCGTGTTGCCCGGCGTGCTGATCTACACCGTGAGCTATCAGTTCGTCTCGCGTGGCATCGAGAGCTGGTTCGACGTGAAGGTCGAAGGTGCGCTCGACGCGGGGCTGGCTCTGGGGCGCGGCACACTGGATGCCCAGGTCAACGACCTGGCAGGCAAGACCCAACTCGCGGCCGACCGCCTGGGTGAAGGGCGCGGCGAGGTACAGGCGCTGGCGCTGGAACGATTGCGCGAAGACCTGTCCGCTCAGAACGTGGCCATCGTCAACGGCGTCGGCCAGGTGCTGCTGTCTGCTGACCGGTCATCCGAGTTGCTGGGGCCGGACCGGCCCTCGCCGACACTGCTGCGCAATGCACGCGATGGGCGTACGGTGGCGCAGCTCGAAGGGCTGGACGACGACAGTTCGGCCACGGGAGACCCCGGCGACGACGCATCGCCGACGCCGAACCCTGGCCAAGCGCGCATCCGAGCATTGGCCTACCTGCCAAGCACCGGCATCGCGCTGACGCCGCAGGAACGCTATCTGATGGTCACGGCACGGCTGCCCCCAACGCTGGCCAGCAACGCATTGGCCGTGCAGTCGGCTTACCGCGAGTATCAGCAGCGCTCGCTGGCACGCGAGGGCCTGCGCGAGATGTACATCGGCACGTTGACGCTGACGCTGATCCTCGCGGTGTTCGGCGCGCTCCTGCTCGCGCTGACGCTGTCGAACCAGATCGCCAGGCCGCTGTTGATGCTGGCCGATGGGGTGCGACAGGTCGCCCAAGGCGATCTGGGTGTCAAGCAGGTGTTCGACTCGCGCGATGAACTCGGTGGATTGACGCGGTCGTTCGCTGACATGACCGAACAGCTTTCCGAAGCTCGCGCTCTGGTACAGCGCAGCGTTTCGCAGGTCGAAGGTGCGCGGGCCAACCTGCAGACCATCCTCGACAACCTGACCGCCGGAGTGATCGTGTTCGACCACCAAGGTCGCATCGACACGGTGAACCCTGGCGCCACGCGCATCGTTCGCTTGCCGCTGGGCGCCTACCGAGGTCAGAGACTGACTGATGTGGAGGGGCTGCAGGACTTCGCCGCGGCGGTGTGGCAGCGTTTCGAACTGCATGCCGACCGACTGGACGCTGGCGAGCGCGACCATTGGCAGGAGGCCTTCGAGTTGCAGGCCGGACCGGACCGCGACGCGCTGACGCTGCTGGTGCGTGGCGCCGCGATGCCCGAGGGCGCCCGGCTGATGGTGTTCGACGACATCACCGAGGTGGTGTCCGCGCAGCGCATTGAAGCCTGGGGCGAGGTCGCGCGCCGGTTGGCGCACGAGATCAAGAACCCGCTGACACCGATCCAGCTGTCGGCCGAACGACTGGAGCACAAGCTCGCAGCCAAGCTCGAGGGCGCGGACCAGGCGATGCTGGTGCGCGCGGTCGGCACCATCGTCACTCAGGTACAGGCCATGAAGACGCTGGTCAATGAATTCCGCGATTACGCCCGGCTGCCCGCCGCGCGGTTGAGTCCGCTGGACCTGAACACATTGGTCAGCGAGGTGCTGACGCTGTATTCCACCGCACAGGAAGCCGGCACCCTGGTCTTCACCGCGGCGCACGACCTGCCGCTGATCGTCGGCGATGCCACGCAGCTGCGGCAGGTGATCCACAACCTCGTGCAGAACGCGCTGGACGCCGTGGCCGACCCATCGCTGGTGCATCCACAGCAGCACGCTTGCGTGAGGGTGCGGACCGAAGTCGCCCGTACCGAGCAGGGCGCCGTGCGGGTGGTGCGACTGCACGTCACCGACAACGGTCCGGGCTTCCCGGACAAGGTGCTCAAGCGCGCCTTCGAGCCTTATGTCACCACCAAGAGCAAGGGCACCGGCCTCGGCCTTGCCGTCGTCAAGAAGATCGCTGACGAGCACGGTGCGCGCGTTCGACTCGTGAATCTGGAGGCTGGCCCCGCCGATGGCACAGGCGACAGCGATGCCGCATCGGGAACGGCGGTGATTCAAGGGGCACAAGTTTCGTTATCATTTTCGAAATTCGCGCCGTCAGACGCGCACACCGCGGCGGCGACCCGAGACGTCGACACCGTGCACTGAGAGTTCATGGCCACCATCCTTGTTGTCGACGACGAGCTCGGTATTCGAGCGCTGTTGTCCGAGAT
>CANHNO010000149.1 GCA_947462065.1 Burkholderiales bacterium
CAGGTGGCCGCTGACCGACTGCGCGTAGTAGCCGAGGCTGCTGCAACCGGTGGTGAAAGCGGCCAACAAGCCAGCAGCGACAGTGGCGCGAAGGGTGTGTCGGCTCATGCCGATCGATGATTGCACAGCCCTGGGCCGGCGGAGGCACACCCACGGCTTCGCTAAACTGAACGGAGTCCCCGAATGCACGCCGCCACGCCATGCGCCTGATCGACTCCATCGTCACCGACGCGCCCGCCATGGCCACATTGCGCCGCGACCTGCACGCGCACCCTGAGCTCTGCTTTGAGGAGCGGCGTACTGCGGACGTGATCTCGCGGCAGCTCACCGACTGGGGCATCCCGATCCATCGCGGCCTGGGCACCACCGGCGTCGTCGCGATCCTGAAGAGCGGCATATCGAATCGCGCGGTCGGCCTGCGCGCCGACATGGACGCGCTGCCGATGTCCGAGCGCAATGAGTTCGCGCACGCCAGCCGCCACGCCGGCAGGATGCACGCCTGCGGCCACGACGGCCACACCGCGATGCTGCTGGCCGCCGCCAAACATCTGGCCCGGCACCGGAATTTCGACGGCACGGTGTACCTGGTGTTCCAGCCGGCCGAAGAAGGCGGCGGCGGGGCGCGCGAGATGATCGCCGACGGCTTGTTCGAGAAGTTCCCGATGGAGGCCATCTTCGGCGTGCACAACTGGCCCGGCATCCCCTTCGGCCAGTTCGCGATCAAGAGCGGCCCGTGTTTCGCCAGCAGCAACGAGTTCCGCATCACCCTGCGCGGCAAGGGCTCGCATGCGGCCATGCCCAACCTGGGGCTGGACCCGGTGCCGGTGGCCTGCCAGCTGGTACAGGCCTTCCAGACCATCATCACCCGCAACAAGAGACCGATCGACGCCGGCGTGATTTCGGTGACGATGATCCACACAGGCGAAGCGACGAATGTGGTGCCCGACACGTGCGAGATCCAGGGCACGGTGCGCACCTTCACGCTGGAGGTACTTGACCTGATCGAGCAGCGGATGCAGCAGATCACACAGCACACCTGCGCTGCATTCGGCGTGGGCTGCGAGTTCGAGTTCAAGCGCAACTACCCGCCGACCATCAACCACACCGACGAGACCGCGTTTGCGCGTCGTGTGATGACCGATCTGGTGGGTGCCGACCACGTGCTCGAGTTCGAACCGACGATGGGCGCTGAAGACTTCGCCTACTACCTGCAAGCCATCCCTGGCGCCTATTTCGTGATGGGCAATGGCGACGGTGGCCATCGACAGGCAGGCCACGGTCTCGGCCCCTGCATGCTGCACAACCCGAGCTACGACTTCAACGACGCGCTGATCCCTCTGGGTGCAACGCTGTGGGTGCGCATGGCCGAGGAGTGGCTGGCGCAGCCGCGCCGCTGAGCTTGGCGCTCCCGCTTCGGTTGATCAGTCGATCAGGCCGAGTTCGCGCAGATCGGCTGCCAATTCGTCCACCCCTGTGAACTGCCGCGCCTGCCAGCCGTGGCGCTGCGCGGCCTCGATGTTGTCAGGATGGTCGTCAATGAACAGTGTGGTCGCGGGGTCGAGCCCGAAACGCTGCTGGGCCAGTGCATAGATCGCCGCCTCGGGCTTGATGAGCTGCACATGCGACGAGTAGATGCCGCTGGCAAACAGCGCCAAGAACGCATGTTGACGATGCAGATGATCGGCCAGCGACGCCGGCATGTTGGACAGGAAGTGCAGGCGATGGCCGCGCTGGTGCAAGGCCTGCAGCAAACGCACACTGCCCTCGATCGGCTGCAGTTCGTCGGGGACGGCATCGACCACCGCTCGCACCTCGGCTTCCGGCCATTTGAGGCGTTGCGCGATGCCCGAAACCACGTCGTCCACTCCGAGCGCGCCGCGGTCGAAGTCGATCCACGTGCCATCCGGCCGGGCGAAGAACTCGTGCTTCCAGTGCTGTGCACTGTGATCGGCGCTGATGCGATGCGGCAGTGTCCGCGCGATCAGCGCTGCCGGATCCCATCTGAACAGCACGGCGCCAAAGTCCCAGACGATGGACGTCGGCAGTGGCCGATTCACGCCCAACGTCATGCGCGCAGGCGTGCGATCAGGCCGGCCGTCGAGGCATCCAGGTCGGCAGTAGCGCCGCCCGCAGCGAGTCGCGGCAGCAAGTCGCGGCACAGCACCTTGCCCAACTCCACACCCCACTGATCGAAACTGTTGATGCCCCACAGCCCGCCGCTGGTGAAAACGCGGTGCTCGTACAGCGCGATGAGTGCGCCGAGGCTGTGCGGCGTCAGGCGATCCAGCAGCAGGGTGGTGCTCGGGCGGTTACCCGGAAAGCTGCGGTGACGCGACAGGGTGGCAGCATCGGCCTGCGTCGAAGTCGGCAGCGGCTTGTCGGCCAGCGCCTGCTCGGCAGTCTTCCCACACATCAGGGCCTGCGACTGCGCGAGCCCGTTGGCCAGCAGCAGCGTTTGCTGGCGCTCCAGACGCGACAACAGGTCCGCATCGAGCCCGGCGCTGCCGAAGGTAGGCCGGCGCACCAGGATGAACTCAACCGGGATCAGGTCGGTGCCCTGGTGCAGCATCTGGAAGTAGGCATGCTGGCCGTTGGTGCCGGGCTCGCCCCAGACCACCGGGCTGGTCGCATAAGGCAGCACCTCGCCAGCGCGATCAACCCGCTTGCCGTTGCTCTCCATCTCCAACTGCTGCAGGTAGGCCGGCAGGCGCCGCAGTCCCTGGTGGTAAGGCGCCACGCTTCGGCTGGTGGCGCCATGGAAATTGCGATACCAGACATCGAGCAGGCCCAGCAGCACAGGCAGATTGGCCGCCAGCGGGGCTTCAACGAAATGCCGGTCCATCGCATGTGCCCCGGCCAGCAGTTCGCGGAAATGGTCAGCACCGATGGCCGCCGCGATCGGCAAGCCGATGGCCGACCACAGCGAAAAACGCCCTCCGACCCAGTCCCAGAAGCCGAAGGTCGTGGTGATGCCAAAGGCGGCGGCCGCCTCGACGTTGGTGGTGGTGGCGACGAAATGCCGCGCGATGTCGGTGCCACCCTCGGCCTCGAACCAGGCCCGCGCGAGTTGCGCGTTGGCCATCGTCTCCTGGGTCGTGAAGGTCTTGCTGGCGACGATGAACAGCGTTTCAGCAGGCTTCAGCCGGCGCAGGACCGCGCTGATGTCGTGACCATCGACATTGGAGACGAAATGGAATTGCAGGCCCGGATGCACGTAGGCATCGAGCGCCGGCACCATCATCTGCGGACCCAGATCGCTGCCTCCGATGCCGATGTTGACGACGTGGCGGATGCCGCTGACGGCGGTATCGCGCACCGCCTCGACCCAGGACAGCATCGCGTCGAGCACAGCGTGCACCTCAGCGCTGTGCGGCCCCTGACCGCGCGGTGCGCGCAGTGCGGTGTGCAGCACGGCGCGGTCTTCGGTGGTGTTGATGGCCTCGCCGGCAAACATCGCGTCGCGCTGTGCCTCAAGGCCGCATTCGCGCGCCATGTCGATGAGGAAATGGATCGTGGCCGCATCGAGCAGGTTCTTCGACAAGTCGGCGAAGACGCCGGGCGCCTCGAAGCTCAGCGTGGCAAATCGAGCCGGGTCACGCGCAAAGGCTTCGCGCAGGTCAAAGTCGCGGCCATGCGCTTCGAAATGGCCCTTCAACGCAGCCCAGGCGGCGGTGCGGTCACAGCGGATCATGGTGAGCAAGCCCTCACAGAGCCTGAATCAAAGCATCAAGCTTGCCCGCATCGACCGCGAAGGCGCGAATGCCTTCGGCCAGCTTCTCGGTGGCCATGGCATCTTCGTTCAGCGCGTAGCGGAAGCTCGCTTCGGTGTGGCTCACGGGCTCGAGTGCAGCTCCGCGCGCCTCGGTCGGATCGAGCAGGCGGGTCATCGTCGCCTCACTCGATTGCAGACTGGCGAGCAGCTCGGGGCTGATCGTCAACAGATCACAGCCAGCCAGCGCCACGATCTGGCCGACGTTCCGAAAACTCGCACCCATCACCTCGGTCGCGATGCCGAATTTCTTGTAGTGGCGGTAGATGTGCGCCACCGACTTCACGCCGGGATCGCTGACACCCGCGTTCGCGGCTTCATCCCACGTCGCCCCCGCCGCCTTCTTGTACCAGTCGTAGATGCGCCCGACGAAGGGCGAGATCAGCTGCACGCCGGCTTGGCCACAGGCAACTGCCTGGGCGAAAGAGAACAGCAAGGTCAGGTTGCAATGGATGCCTTCGAGCTCCAGTGTGCGTGCGGCCTGGATGCCCTCCCAGGTGGCGGCGATCTTGATCAGCACGCGGTCGCGGCCGATGCCTTCGGCGTCGTACAGGCCGATGAGCCTGCGCGCGCGGGCGAGCGTGGCAGCGGTATCGAAGCTCAATCGGGCATCGACTTCGGTCGACACCCGGCCCGGCACGACCTTCAGGATTTCGAGCCCGAAACGCACCAGTGTGCGATCGACGATTTCATCGAGTGCAGCGCCCCTGTGCGCGTGAGCGACTTCGGCCAGAAGCGGCGCATAGTCGGGCTGCTGCACAGCTTTCAGGATGAGCGAAGGGTTGGTCGTGGCGTCACGCGGCGAAAAGGCGGCCAGCTGCTTGAAATTGCCTGTGTCGGCGACGACGGTGGTGTACTGCTTGAGTTGTTCGAGTTGGTTCATGGGGGGCGCTGGCAGGTCGAGCACACCGCATTAGAACCCGAGCCGGCGTCGACTTGCACATCTGGCACGCTCCTAGCTCTATCCTGCGCATTGAGTTGCAGCTTCCCCCCGACCCCAACGAGAGGACTTTGACGATGTCGTTCGACCTGGTTTTTTTCGGTGGCACCGGCGATCTGACCTGGCGCAAGCTGATGCCTGCGCTGTTCCAGGCGTTTCGCCACGGCAAGCTGCCGCCAGGCGGACGCATTCTGTCGGTGGCACGCGACGAGCAAAGCGACGACAAGTACCGCGACTGGCTGAAGGAGCGCTTCCAGGATGTCGAAGGCGGCAAGCGGCCGAGCGACGAGGAGTTCGCGCGCTTCGCAGAGTTGCTGCACTACCGCCGCATGGACCTGTCACAGCCCGAGCACTACGTGGGGCTGAAGCAATGGCTGGAGGATCGCGGCGCCGCCACGACGGTGCTGTACCTTGCAACCAGCCCGCACCTGTTCCCGCAAATCTGCGCTCAGTTGGGCGCCGTCGGACTCAACGGCCCGCACGTGCGCGTCGTGCTCGAGAAGCCGCTGGGTCACGACCTCGCCAGCGCGCAGGACATCAACCGCGTCGTTCGCTCGGTGTTCAGCGAAACCCAGGCCTTTCGCATAGACCACTACCTCGGCAAGCCCTCGGTGCAGAACCTGATGGCGCTGCGCTTCGGCAACGCGCTGTTCGAGCCGCTGTGGCGCCGGGAAAGCATCGCCAACATCCAGATCACATTGGCCGAAAGCCTGGGGGTAGGCACGCGCGGTGACTTCTACGACCGCACCGGCACGCTGCGCGACATGGTGCAGAACCACGCGCTGCAGCTGCTCAGCATGGTGGCCATGGAACCCCCCTCGCGCTACGACGCCGACGCCATCCGCGACGAAAAGCTGAAGGTGCTGCGGTCACTGAAGCCCTTCACCGACGACAGCGTGGCGCGCGACGTGGTGCGCGGCCAGTACCGAGCCGGTAACGCGGCAAGCAAGCCAGTCGTGGGGTACCTCGACGAAATCAGGGTGCCGCCTGACAGCCGCTGCGAAACTTTCCTCGCACTTCGCACCGAGGTGCAGAACTGGCGCTGGGCCGGCGTGCCTTTTTACCTTCGCACCGGCAAGCGACTGCCGGCTCGTGATGCGCAAATCGTCGTCAATTTCCGGCCCACACCGCACAGCATCTTTCCGGGCATCAACCGACCGAACAAATTGGTGATCAAGCTGCAGCCGGAAGACGGGCTGGAGTTGCACTTGCTGGCCGCGAAGGGCACCAGCCAGAACGAGGCGCTGTCGGCGGTGTCGCTCGATCTGGATTTCGACAAGGCCTTTCCCGAAACCCGGGTGGGTGCCTACGAACGCCTGCTGCTCGAAGCCATCGCCGGGCGGCTCAACTTGTTCGTGCGCAGCGACGAACAGGAGCAGGCCTGGAGTTGGGTCGAGCCGATCCTGCAAGCCTGGAAACGAGACAACGCAGCGGGTGGCGGTCCCAGGCCCTATGCAGCAGGCACCTGGGGGCCGGCCGCGGCCAGCGCATTGGTGGCGCGCGATGGATTCGCGTGGGCGGAAGAGCAGTGAGTTCAGGCAGGCTGTGCGCCCGGCCGCAACCCGCGGGCTCGCTCAGGAGGAGGCTGAAGCGTCCTGCAGGGGTGCGATGCCGAGCAACTCGGCGACACCATAAAGACGAGCGAGCTGGCTCAGCCGGGGCGGTGCACCGCTGAGCTGAAAAGACCGGCCCGATTTCTCGG
>CANHNO010000150.1 GCA_947462065.1 Burkholderiales bacterium
AGCCAAGTCAGCCGGTGCTTAGTCGTCAAGCGCGGCTCCCAGGCGCCTTGCTGGCGTCGGGCGAAGTCGGCAAGTCGTTCGCACCGAACAGGCGCTGGCGCAGCCAGGGCCAGATGTAGTGGTCGACCGACCAGCGGCCCGGCCCCCACAGCAGCAAGCCGGCCAGCACGCTGCCCCAGAAGATGTGCTGCTGCAGCGCCGGGATGGGCATGTCCTCGACACTGATGACCGCCACGACGTTGAGGATCGACAACCCCGCTGCCGCGAAACGCCCCCCCAGGCCCAGCAGGATCAGCACGGGCAGCACCAGCTCAGCACCCGTGCCGAGTGCGGCGGCGAGTTGCGGGCTGAGCAGCGGCACGTGGTACTCGTCGGTGAACAGCGCGACGGTGGTTTCCCAGTCAGCGATCTTTGTCAGCCCCGAGCGAAAGAACACGCCCGCGATGAACCAGCGCGCCAGCAATTGCGCGGCAGGCTGGATGGCATTGAGACCGCGGATGGCGAACTCGGCAAGTGTCCAGAGTCGCAACCACAGGGACGTCGGGTGAGGGGTGTTCATGGCCATGGCTCCAGGTTGACCCCACTCAGTCGCCGGTGACGATGATTTCTTTCAGCCAGCCCGCTGCGATCGCGGTCGTGAGCCAGCCTGCCAGATCGAAGGGGCCGACGGCTGACGCATCGGACACCGCATCAAGCGCGCACGCCAGCGAGTCGCCAGCCAATAGCCGCTGCGTCCAGATCACGGTGACCTGATCGACCCGGTGAACTTGGGCGCGCCAGCCCGATCGGCACACCAGGGCCGACTCGCCGACACCTGCCTGCACCGCGTCACGTGCGGCGCCCAGTGCATCGGGCGCTGCGCCGTCTCGATGAGCCAAGTGGATCGTCACCACCGGCCAGCGCGACGCCAGTACCGCAAGCCCTGGACGCAGCTGCAGTTGCAACTGCTGCGGATCGGTGTCGCCAAGACGGGCGATCGATGCGGCATTCCATGGAGCGTCTGCCGCCCGTTCGCAGCGCTGCACCGCCCAGTCGAGGCGGGCACAGTCACCGAGGTAGGGCCAGTGGGACAGATCGGGATGCACTTCCAGAAAAGCCGCCAGCGACTCTCCCCAATGAGCCAGATCGCCAAGCACCGGTGGGTGCGCAGTCCACAGCTCGCGCGCCAGCAACTGGAACCCGTCGGCACCGACCAGTGCGCGTACCGTTGGGTAGGCGGCCTCCAGGGCGCGCGCGGCGTTGGCCGTGCCGTTGTCGCGGTAGGCCTGCAGGCCGCGAGCAACGGTCACCGAACGGCCGCTGCACCAGTCCTCGATTGCTGCGGTGGCGCTGGCATCGGGTGGCCACAAGGCGGCCACCAAAGCCTGCTGGCGGTCGGCTTCGCGCGCGCGGCCGGTGTCGTCACCGTTCATCGGTTTCGCCTCGCCAGACGATCCGTGGCCTGCTGTGCCTCGGCCAGCAGCACCTCGAGCGGCGGCACGTCGGTGTCCCACTCGATCAGCGTGGGCACCGCGCCGAAGCGCTGCAAGGCATGTTCATACAGTGCCCACACGTCGGGCCGCACCGCGCTGCCGTGATCGTCGATCACGATGTCCGAAGCTTCGCAATAGCCCGCCAGATGGATCTCACCCACGATACCGGGTGGCAGCGCGTCAATGAAGGCGCGGCAGCAGGCCAGCGGATCGGGTGTGCGCTCGTTCAGCGCGTTGACCATCAGGTTGTTGACATCGAGCAGCAAGCTGCAGCCGCTGCGCTGGCAGAGCAAGGTGAGGAACTCGGCTTCTGCCAGTGTGTTGTCGTGGAAAGCCAGGTAGGCCGACAGGTTTTCGATCAGCAGCGGCCGCCGCAGGCGGTCTTGCACCCGTCCGACGTTGTCGGTCAGGATCGCGAGCGACGCAGCGTTGTGCGCTATCGGCAGCAGATCGCTGGCATGCAACACAGGCCCGCCGGCGCGCACTGGCGCGCGGGCGAAGCAGGCGTGGTCCGACACCCGCACCGGATCGATCCGCCGCACAAGCCTTTCGAGCCGATCGAGATGCCAGGCATCGACGCCAACCGCCGAACCCAGCGCCAGCCCGACACCGTGCAGGCTGACCGGATAGTGTTCGCGTGCCGCATCGAGCACCGCCAAAGCAGCGCCGCCGTCGGCGTAGAAGTTCTCGGAATGAACCTCGACGAATCCGACGGCGGGCTGTTCTTGGACGACACGCGCGTAATGCGGGTGCCGCAGGCCGATCCCTGCGAGGCAGGGCGAGGCTGCGGTCACGGGCATCGCGATTTACTTCTTCAGTGCCTTCTTGGCCTCGTCGGCGGTCTTGCCGCCCAGCGAGGCGCAGGTGCCCTTGGCAACGTACTTCCATTCATCAGGGCGGTTGTCAGCGGTAGCCTGGCCCGCGCAGGAGTGCGTGCCTGACAGGTTGCTGCAGTCGTTGGCGCCGGCCTTGGCGATGCCGAAGCACTTTTCCTTGGCCGGTGCATCGGCAGCAGAAGCAGTGGACAGGACGCCGAGCGCGAGGACGGAGGCCAGGGCGGACGAAGCGATGAGGCGGTGGTTCATGTGGATCTCCAACAAGGATGAGGGTGGATTGATTGCAGTGGCCAAGCAGCCTCGGCACTTGCCCTATTGAGTCGAACTCGCAGGGCAACCCTTACAGCCCGGAACGACGCGCGGATTGTGGGGCGAGCCCCAAAAGTCACACCAGGAACATGGCGGCCGCGACCACAGTGGGTAGCAGTGCGCCCAGCAACAGCCCACCGGCGCCAATGGCATGGTCGTCGAAGCCATGCTTCAGCAGCGTCACACCAGCAGGGTTCGGTGCATTGGCAATCACCGTCAGGCCGCCGCCAGCCACCGCGCCGGCAACGAGCATGTACTTGGCCTCATCGGTCATGCCCTGGATCTGTGAGCCCAGATAGGTCAGCGCTGCGTTGTCGGTGATGGCGGTCAGGCCCAAGGCGCTGAAGAACAGCGCGGTTGGCTGCAGGCTGGACACGATAGGCTGCAACCACCACTGCTGCAGGCCACCCAGCACGACCAGCCCGGCAAGGAAGAAGCCAACCAGCAACGCTTCTTTCAGGATGAGAGGACTTTGATGCCGTGGATAGGCTTGCGTGAAGCCGAGAAACAGCATGAATGCACCCAGGAAAATCACCGGGTGGTGCGCGAACGCCACCACCGCCGACAGCACCATGAGGTGCACCAGGGTGACCGCTAGCGGAATGGGCGGCGCGCGGTCGGCCGGTAACTTGAGTGCTGGCTCGGTCAGGTGCCGGCTGAGCAGTGCGGTCACCACGGTGGCGTTGATGACAACCGCAATGGCAGCACGCCAGCCGAAATGGGTGGCCATGAAGGCGCTGTCCCACTGCCAGGTAGCCGCCACCATCAGCACCGGCGGCGCCGCGAACGATGTCAGTGTGCCGCCGATGGACACGTTGACGAACAGCACTCCCAGTGCGCCGTACTTCAGCCGTTCGGGGATGCCAGGACGAAAGACCAGCGGTGCCAGCATCAGTGCGGCCAGCGTCATCGCCGCAGGCTCCGTGATCAGCGAGCCGACCAGTGGCACCAGCGCCAAGCACAGCCAGACACGAGCGACCGCGGTGCGCAGCGGCGCCAGTTTGGCCAGCGTCTCGATCATGCCCTTGATCACTTCCAGCACCGGCCGTGACGCCGCCACCACCATGATCACAAAGACGAAAAGCGGCTCGGTGTATTTCCGCGACTCGGCATAGGCAATCGCCCGGTCACCGCCATCGACCAGCGCCATCAGGCCGAGCAGCACGAACGCCCAGAAGCCAAACACAACCTCGACCTCGCCAAGCAGGTGGAAGAGCCCAGCGTTGCGCGGGCTGCGTTGGGCCAACTGCTCGAAATACTTGACCGAAAAAGTGTGCAGCAGCGCAATCGCGAAGACGATGGCTGCGATGAGTTCGATGGATGACATAGAGCCTGCGCGAGTAGACGTTGTGCCGCAAGGGCGTATTGGCAAGCCCGTTTCTACCGCAAGATCACCGGCTCGATGCGACCGCTGCACACCTGGGCCCAGACTCCAGCGTGAGCAGCAAGCGCCGCCCTGAGCGCTGACGTGTTCTGGGGAGGTGCTCAGGCCAGTGTGATCGGACCGTGGTTGTCGCAATGGTTGCCATGCGGGTGATGCAAGTGGCCATCCACCAGATAGTCCACGTGGTCACCGTGAGGCACAGCAGGATGCCCGCAGCCAGGGCCGTGTACATGATCGACCGGATGCGCGGCGCAGGCGTGCTGCGGCGTGCAGGCCTCGGGGTTGGTTGCCGTAACGGCAATCAGGTGCTCATCCACGTGGTCGCCATGGGCATGATGGAGATGGCCATCGTGGAGATAGTCAATGTGTCCTTCATGCAGTACCGCCACATGCCCGCATTGCGGGCCGTGCTGATGATCGTGGCGCTCATGGGAAGCTTCGCTGCAGTTTGTCATGTGGGTGCTCCTGTGAATGGTGGAAGGATGCAAGGCTCCTGCGGACACTTCCACCGCGTGCTGCAGGACATTACGGATCAGATCTTCAACATGGCGATCGGCCAGCGCGTAGAAAACGTGCTTCGCTTCGCGCCGCCGCGTGACCAGCCGCGCGTTGTGTAGCAGCTTGAGCCGCGCAGAGACGCTGCTGAGCTTGTCCTCTGCGCGCTCGACCAGTTCGGACACGCACATTTCGCCCTGCGCCAAACAGAGCAACAAGTGCAAGCGCAGCGGATCTGCCAACGCCTTGCACATGAACGCTGCGGCCTCAAGCTCGCTCGGCGCATAGTTGAGAGTCGAACTGATGCACTGTGGCTCGTGGCTACACGGTAAGGCATCAGATCGATCGCTCATTTACGCTCCATGATTCACTGGAATGTTGTACTGAAGGTTTGACCGAGTCAAGAGGCCGGCGAGTGAACGGCATGCACAGCGATGCGCATCGAGTTCTGAACGCCACATCGCCAGTTATCCGCACATCACATCATCGCGACGGTGGCCGTCGCACTGTGGGGCGCCTTTCATGGGTACGCCTGCGATCTGCGTCTTGCCGGTGGTGTTTCCACTGATGATGGCCTTCGGCGGCGCGTTGGGTGTGATGGGCTTGCCCTTGCTCGGTGTGGAAACTGGTATCACTGTCTCGGCAATCGCGCTCAGTGGCTTTGTGGCTCGTGCCGTCAGGCCGCCAAAAGAGTCGCCGCAGTGATCGTTGGCGCCTTAGCCATCTTCCACGGCCAGGCCCATGGCACTGACAGAACGACCGCGCCACAGTCGAGTCGATGAAACCTCCCACTGGCGTGGTGGCCGGTGGCTGGGGATCGACGCTAGCGGGTCTTGATGGCTGACTCGGACTCGTCGGCACCGAATTCGACCCGATCGGCGCGCGAATACTGGGCCAGCGGGTGTTCAGGGCCACGTGGTCGGTAGCGCCGATCCCAGCCGAAGAACTGCGCGACCTCGTCTCGGCGGATCAGGGTGTCGGCCTCGCCGAGTGCCATCAGTTCCTGCGTGTACGGCGCCTCAAACATCAGATAGCTGGCCAGCGCCGCACCGCGTGCTTCGTGCCCCTGGCCAGATACGCCCACGCCGCGCAGCAAGGTCCGGATCGACGGCGGCAGACTACCGAGGTGGCGCGCGGCAATGTCGTCGAGGCGCTGGCTAGGCGCAATCACCAGCACCTCGATCGAGCGGAGACCACTGTTCGAACGCGCCTCCGGTGACAGCAGCGACAGCGTTCGGTTGATGCGCTGCAGCCGCTCGATGTCGACCGCCAGCGCGTCGAGAAAGATGTTCGACAGCGCATGGCCGGCAATCTGCGCGAGGCTCGGGTACTCGTCGCTACCGATGCGTGTCCCGACGGGCAGCGCAGGTTCGTTCATTCGCCCGGCACCGACGACCAGTATGCGATCCGCGCCCAGGTGCACCGCGGGCGAAATCGGTGCCGACTGTCGCATCGACCCGTCGCCGAAGTACTCGCGTCTGTCCTTCGGCCCCAGCGACACCGCTGGGAACACGAACGGAATCGATGACGAGGCGAGCAGATGGTCGATCGTGATTGACTGGGCCACCGACACGCGTTGCGATCGGTTCCAGGGCGCGATGTCGGCCAGCGCGTCATAGAAGGTCACATGCAGTCCCGATCCATAGCCGGACGCGCTGACCGCCAGCGCTTGCAGATGCCCGCTGTCCATGACCTGCCGCAGACGGTGCAGGGGCACCAGTTGAGTCAGCAGTTCCCGAAGCGGGCTGTTGTCGAGCAGCGAGCGCGGCCGTGCGCGGCGCCACTTGGCCAGCACCCAACCTAGCGACAACATCGTCAGCCAGCGCGCACCGGTGCGCATGACGCCGAGCGAATCGGCGCGGTACACCTGTTCGGCGTGGAAGTGAGACCAGGTGTCGACGAGGGTCTGCAAC
>CANHNO010000151.1 GCA_947462065.1 Burkholderiales bacterium
GCTGGTCAGCCACGACCGAGCGCTGTTGCGCGAGGTCTGCGATGAATTCTGGCTGGTCGCCGATGGCGGTGTGCGACCCTTTGACGGCGACCTGGACGACTACCAGAAGTACCTGCTGGACACCGCCCGCGCGCAGGCGAAGGCGCTGCGCGAGGCGGGCAATGCCAGCAAGAAGGCCGGCGTGTCCTCCGTGAAGCCAACGCCAGCGGCAGCACCTCCTGCTGCGAAGCCCTCAGCCCCCTCAGCGGCTGCCGCACCCGCCCGCAGCGAGGACCGCAAGGCCGACGCGCAAGCGCGCCAGCTCAAGTCCGATGAACTGAAGCCGCTGCGCAAGGAACTGAACCGCATCGACAACCGCCTGGGCGTGCTTTTCATCGACCGCGACACGATCGAGGCAAGCCTCGCCACTGGCACGATGGCACCGGCCCAACTGGCGGACAACGGCAAGAAGCTCAAGGCCATCACCGAAGAAATTGAGCGGCTGGAAGGTCAGTGGCTGGAGCTCAGCACGCAGGTCGATGAGCTGACGGCCAAGGCGGGCTGAGGTGGCTTCGCTACTCATAAACTCACGGCCCAGACTCACCCGCAGGCAGACCGCCTCATATTGACCACGTCATCCAAGGAGCCCCGCATGTCCCCCGACACGATCCTCTACACCGGCCACGCCACCTCCACCGGAGGCCGTGAAGGCACATCCAAGTCGTCCGACGGCGCGCTCGAGGCCAAGCTGACCACGCCGAAGGAACTCGGCGGCAACGGCGCCTTCGGCACCAACCCGGAGCAGCTGTTCGCGGCGGGTTATTCGGCCTGTTTCATCGGCGCGATGAAGTTCGTGGCCGGCAATCAGAAGATCAGCCTGCCCTCGGACATTTCGATCACCGCCGATGTCGGCATCGGCCCGATTCCGACCGGCTTCAGCATCGCCGTCACGCTGACTGTTTCGGTGCCTGGCATGGACCGCGCAGCGCTCGAAAGGCTGGTGGAGGCCGCACACATCGTGTGCCCATATTCGAACGCAACCCGCGGCAACATCGACGTGACGTTGAAAATCGCTTGACAACGCCAGCGGCCCGGCGACGCAACGCAGGGCCGCGCACTCATCCGCAGAGGAGACCATCATGAGATTCCGCTTCCATGTGGCTGCGCTGACAGCAGCGCTGCTGACTGCCAGCACGGTTTTTGCCCAGACCCCGCCCGCCGAAGAACCCTTCTGGGCCAAGGGCCGGCCGAAGAACCCAACGGCCGACAAGATGGCGCCAGTGCCGTCCTTCCCGATCCCGACCGCGGCCGACCAGCTGCCGATCGCCAAGATGAAGCTGCCGCCAGGCTTCAAGGCCGAGGTCTTCGTCAGCAACATCCTCGATGCCCGCAGCATGCGCGAGGGCGACAAGGGCACGATCTTCGTCAGCAGCCTGTTCGCCGCCGGCAAGCTGTACGCGGTGGTCAACAACGGCGGCCAGCGCGAGGTGAAGACTCTTGCCGAAAAACTCTTCCTGCCCAGCGGCATCGAGTACCACAAGGGCAACCTGTACCTGGCGACACCGAAGGACATCGTGCGCTACGACAACATCGAGGCCCACCTCGACAAGCTGCCGGAGCCGGTGATGGTTTACGACAAGCTGCCGGGTGACGTGCCCCACGGCTGGAAGTTCATCAAGGTCGGCCCGGACAACAAGCTGTACGTGCCGGTAGGCGCGCCTTGCAACATCTGCGAGAGCGACGACCGCTACACGAAGATCTTCCGAATGAACCTCGACGGTTCGGGCGTCGAGGTGGTTGCAAGCGGCGTGCGCAACACGGTGGGCTTCGATTTCCAGCCCAAGACCGGCTACCTGTGGTTCACCGACAACCAACGCGACTGGCTGAGCGAAGACCTGCCTGAAGACGAACTGAATGTCGTCACCCAGCCAGGCAAACAGAACTTCGGCTTCCCCTACTGCCACTCTGGGGACTTTGCAGACCCCGAGTTGGGTTGGGGCAAGAACTGCAGCGACTACGTGAAGCCGGCCGCCAAGCTCGGCGCGCACTCGGCGCCGCTGGGCATGCGCTTCTACAGCGGCAAGATGTTCCCGGCGAAGTACCAGGGCGCGATCTTCATCGCCCGCCACGGTCCGTGGAATCGAACGCTGAAGAACGCCGCGGATGTGGTGGTGGCCTTCCCTGACGGCAAGGGTGGTATCTCCCGCGTCGAACCTTTCCTCACCGGCTTGGTGGAAAACAATCAGTTCCTGGGCCGCCCGGCCGATGTGATGGTGATGAAGGATGGCTCCTTGCTGGTGAGTGACGATCACAACGGCGCGATCTACCGCATCACCTACGCTGGCAAATGAGACTGTGGTGCAGGGCGACGCTCTGGCAGTGGACAACGCTGCTGAGCGTCATCGCCATGGCTCCTGGGGCCTGGGCGCAGGGGCCAGCGCCCAAGCCCCAGGCTTCCAAGCCCGTGGCAGCGAGCAAGGCAACACCGTCACCCGCCGCAGCGTCGAAGCCTGTGATCGACTACAGCGAGCGATATGCCGCGAACTGCGCGGCCTGTCACGGCAACGAGGGACGCAGCGAACTGCCGCTGGTGCCCTCGCTGGCCGGTCAGCACTCGTTCTATGTCATCACGCAGCTCTTCCTGTTCCGCGACGGCCGGCGCAACGACCACCCGGCGAGTGCGGCAATGAGCGCGCTCGCCAAGGGCATGAGCGACGGCGATCTGCGCGGCTACTCGGAAGCCGTCGCACGACTCCCTGCAGCGGCGTTGACGGCCACGCCGGCGGAGCCCGCCCCGCCGCCACTTGATGCGGCTCGCTTCGAGCGAGGCCGGCAACTCGCCACCGCCCACCGCTGCGGCTCCTGTCACGGCGCCGATCTCGCGGGCGGCGGGCAGGTGCCGCGCCTGGGCGGTCAGCGAGAGGATTACCTACAGATCGTGCTGAAGGGCTTTCAAAGTGGCACGCGGCTCGGCTACACGCCAGCGATGAACGAGGCGCTTTCGGGCCTGAAGGCAGAAGACCTTGATGACCTCGCGCACTACCTGGCCGGCACCCTGCGCGAAAGTCGGTGAACCAGGGCAGTGGTGATGCAGGGCTTTCGCTAGCCACATGAACGGACGGTCCTGCGGGGCCGTTTTTCATGGCGGGCCGGGCGGCATCAACGCCAGCATCAATTCGATCCGCGCTTTGACCGGGCTCAGATCGCCGGCTCCGGGCAGGCCTTGCGCTGCGGGTGGGAGTACGCGCCCGTCACCACAGCGCGCACTTCGCCGTACGGCCACACCCTCTGCCTGAGCCGTCAGCAAAGCGGCTTCAAGTTCATGGTGCAAGGTGCCATTGCCGGTGGCCGCGACGACCAAACCCTGCACGCCGTCGGCACAGAGCGTGCGCACCACCCCACCGCTGGCTCCGGCATGGCTGACGATGATCTCCACCCGAGGCCAGTGCGCCACATCGCGAATGAGTGCTGCAGGAAACGGGGCATTGGCGTCGGCTTCCAGTGATTTCGCAGGATCGGCGGGCCAGATCACGCTACTGCCTTGCACAACAGCCAGCGGGTCGGCATCACCAGAATCGAACGCTTCCAGCCAGGTCGGATGCGCCTTGCGCACTTGCCGCGCACCGTGCACTTTGCCAGCCATCACCGCGACCACGCCTGCACGACCGGCGCGGCCCGATTCCCGCGCCACCAGTACCGCATCGCGCAGGTTGCCCGGGCCGTCGGCCTGCGACGAGGTGGCCGGACGCATCGCACCGGTCAGCACCACCGGCTTGGCAGGCGCCAACACCAGTTGCAGGAAAAAAGCCGTTTCCTCCAGCGTGTCGGTGCCATGGGTAATGACAATGCCCGCCACCTCCTCACGTGCGAGGTGATGCGCCACGCGCAGCGCCAGCGCCTTCCAGATGGCATGACTCATGTCCTTGCTGTCGACCTGCGCGACCTGCTCGCTCTCGATCGGAACGCCAGCCAATTCGGGCACTGCCGCCAGCAACTGGACAACGCTCAGCTGCGCTGCGGTGTAGGCACTGTCATCGGCAGACGAAGGCGCTGTGCCAGCGATGGTGCCGCCCGTGCCAAGCACGACGATGAGGGACGTACTGTTTTGCATTTTGACCAAAGCTGGATGAAAATACAGTCACTGGATAGACGACCAGTGACCTTGCGGAGAGCTGTCGTCGCGAAGAATTCCTCAAAGGACCGCCATGCAAGACGCCCCGAAGCTGACCGACCGGCAACAGCAGATCCTCGACCTGGTGCAAAGCGCGATCGAACGCACCGGCGCACCACCGACCCGGGCCGAGATCGCCACCGAGCTCGGCTTCAAGTCAGCCAATGCGGCCGAAGAGCATCTGCAGGCGCTGGCTCGCAAGGGCGTGATCGAACTGGTGGGCGGTACCTCGCGGGGCATCCGTTTGAAGTCTGACACATTGCGTGCGCTGAACCTGATGCGTGGCAAGCAGTTCAGCCTGCCCTTGCCGAGCCTGGCGCAGTTGACGTTGCCGCTGGTGGGCCGGGTGGCAGCGGGCAGCCCGATCCTGGCGCAGGAGCACATCGACCAGACCTACCTGATGGAGTCCAGCATGTTCCCGCGCCGGCCCGACTACCTGCTGAAGGTTCGTGGCATGAGCATGCGCGATGCCGGCATCATGGATGGCGACCTGCTCGCGGTGCAGAAGGCGAAGGACGCGAAGAACGGGCAGATCGTCGTTGCGCGGCTTGGCGACGAGGTCACCGTCAAGCGCTTCAAACGCACCCGGACGACGATCGAGCTGCACCCGGAGAACCCGGACTTCCAGACCATCGTGGTCCCGTTCGGCGATGTCGACTTCGAACTTGAAG
Organism: Burkholderiales bacterium; assembly: GCA_947462065.1. GTDB lineage: Bacteria > Pseudomonadota > Gammaproteobacteria > Burkholderiales > Burkholderiaceae_C > PBB1. The sequence continues at coordinate 4,822 of CANHNO010000151.1, forward strand.
GCTTGGCGGTCGGTCTGATCCGCAACAACATGATGATGTAGCGGGCCTGCTGGGCGTCAGTGAGAGACAGCGCGACCGCACAGCAGTTGCGTGGCGATCACCGGGCTTTTCGGCAGATCGTATCGGGGCTCGGCGACAAGAATCCGTGTTGAACATCACACCCGACACAGAGCCCGCTGGCGATGCCAACCCCCTGGACACAAAGGCTGCAATCCACCTGGCAGGCGCGCGTGCGCCGCCAGCCGGAGCCGCAGCAGGTCCAGCAACCGCTGTTGCGCACGGTGTCCCAGCGCACGGAGGTCTTCCCACCCGACCGGCTGTACCGCGTGTCGCGCTGGCGCCGTGGCCTGCGTGATTGGCTGAACACCGGCTGGGACGTCAGTCGGCCGGCCGAGCTGAATGCGTTGCCATTGCGCTCCTCGAAACCTCAGAGCTCACCCTCGCCGATAGCCGAGGTGCGCCACGCCTTCGTTGACGCCCTGGACGACATCGAAACCGATGCAGCTCAGGCCGTGCGTGAGCGGATCGCCCGCGCCCGCTCGCCGCGCGAGCTGTGGCACCTGCGCACAGCGGTGTACACCCTGATCGCAACGCAGCACAGTGAATCGCAAGCTCAGTTGCGCATGGCGACGATCAACCGTCATTTCCCTCTGCGCACACTCTGCGCCGGGTTCTGGAACCGCTGAGATGCAGCTGCAGCCGCGCGCCCAGCATGCCGACGCGGAACTCTGGCGTGCGGTCCACGATGCCCCGACGTGCACGCTGCCGCGCGGCAAGGAGCTTGCCGTCGGAAGGTTCGATGCGCCTCATGGCATGCCCGCGGACCGCTTGGCGATGACGGCAAGCCGCTCGGCCCTGGACAGGCGGGGCAGCGAACAGCTGCGCTGATCCGCCTCGGTCAGTCTCGTCCGAGGAAATCGATCTTGCCCAGCGGCACCCCGTTGTGGCGGAGCAGCGCATAGGCCGTGGTCAGGTGGAAATAGAAGTTCGGCAGCACCCAGTGCTTCAAGTAGGTCTCACCGGCGAATGTCAACGGCGATGTACCGCGCATTGGCACCTCGATCACCTTCGAATCTGAACCGTTGATCCGATCGGCCGGCACCGACCGCACGAAATCGAGGGTATTGGCAATGCGCTGCTTCAATTCGGCGATCGTCGTTTCGTTGTCCTGGAATTTCGGGGCAGCGACGCCAGACAACCGCGCCACGCAGTACTTGGCGGTATCGCTGGCGATCTGGATCTGCTTGGTGAAGGGCAGCATGTCAGGCGCCAGCCGCATGCTCAGAAGCACCTGTGGATCGAACGACTTTGCGGCCGCGTGTGCAGTGGCTGCGTCGAGCCAGTGGTCCAGGTTACTGAGCATCCTGACGAACACAGGCACGCTGCTCGAGTACATGGAAATCGTCGTGCCAAGGGGCAGTTCGGCGGACATGGTGAGCTCCCGACAGATGAACCGGATGAAACCGGTGGCAACTCATGCTACTTCGCGGGAATGTTCGATGGCGGCAGTCACAATGGACTGGTCTATGCAGACCCTCATGCCGTGAACATCATCATCCTCGA
>CANHNO010000152.1 GCA_947462065.1 Burkholderiales bacterium
CGCCTCGGGCAGGCGCCCATTCGAGAAGTACCAATAGCCCAGATCGCACCAGCTGTCGGCAACCATGCGATCGGGGTCCAGTCCCCACTGCGGCATCAGCTCGCGGGCCCATCCACGAATGACTGCGGCTAGCTCGACGTAGCCGAGCAACATCGGCTCGATGGCTGCGGTTGTGTTCCCGCCATGGGTCACTCGGATCGCCTCGACTGAACGGACGCTGGCAATCGGGTGTGCGGCGGCTACCCGGAGCCACAACTCAAGGTCTTCTCCGTAGCGAAGGCGGGTGTCGAACCCTCCGAGAGAAACCAGCAGATCGCGCCGCGCCAGTACGGTGCTGGTGCTGATGAAGTTGGTTTTCAAGAGCCGACGTGGCGCATCAGGTACCACGCCATCGGCAGTGATCGGCAACAGTCGATCGATCCCGTGGTGTGCGAAGTTCGAAGCGTGCAGCAGTCGCCCATCGCCCAGTTCCATCGCCTCGTCCGTGACGACGATCGCGACGTCGGGTCGCGCCGCCAGCAACGCCAGTTGTCGCTCGATCTTTGTGGGCAGCCAGCGATCGTCGGTGTCGAGAAACGCGACCAGATCGCCCTGGGCCTCGCGCATGCCGCGATTGCGCGCAGCGGAGGGTCCCGCATTCGGTTGGTGCACATACCGAACTCCTGCTCCGAGAGCCGCAACTGCAGCTGCGGTGTCGTCGGTCGACCCGTCGTCGACGATCACGATTTCATCGCAAGGGTGCGATTGAGTGCGAACGCTGGCTACCGCCTTTTCCAGGAAGCCTGCGCGGTTGTATGTCGGTATGACGACCGAGATGCGAGGAGCATTCATTCGGCTTGCTGGATGGGATGCAGTCCTGTGCGCAGCACACGCTCGTAAACACCCTCGACCTGGCGCGCATGCGCTTCAACACCGAAGGTGGCCAATGCTTTGGAGCGAGCGTTCTGGCCCAGGCGGCGTGCCAGGTCAGGTTCGTCATGCAACCTTCGGATCTTGGCGGCCAGATCATCCGCATCACCTGCCTTGAAAAGCAGTCCGGTCTGATCGTCCTCGATCATCTCGAGAGCGCCACCGTGGTCCGGCGCGACGATCGCTCGCGCCATCGTCATCGCCTCGATGATCATCGTGCCCAGCGGCTCGGGTGATGTGGATGCCGAGAGGACCACGTCCAACCCGTTGTAGACGCTGTCCATATCACCCACATGGCCGGTGAAGACAACCCGGCCGTTGAGTTTCGATCGCTCGATGCGCTGCTTCAGTTCAGCTTCGAAATACAGGCACTCGTCAGGAGTCCCGCCGACGATAGCGAAGCGTGCAAGCGGCAGCTCATCGACGAGCCTCTCCGCGGCATCGAGGAACAACCGCTGGCCTTTCCACGGAATCAGCAAGCCAACCAAACCGATGAGAAAGGTGTCCTGGCTGGCGCCACACCGCAGTCTGGACGCGGCACCGTCAGCGCGCACATTCAGATTCTCGAGCTCGATACCGTCGTAGATGTAGGTTCGTCTTGAGTCGGCCACGCCTAGCGAACCAATGCTCTCTGAGACCCACCGCGAGACCGCGACGAAATAGTCTGGCAGGCGAAAGAGTGAATGCATCAGCATCGAACCTTGCTGATCTCCCCGTACGTGGGCAACCACTGGCACACGCATAAGCTTCCCAGCCAATACCGCAGCGCGATTGCACAGGGGTTCGTTGTTGACATGGATGACGTGAGGACGGAAGCGCATCACTGTCCAGATGGTCTGAAGGAATGAGGGCAGGAAGTTGAAAACGTCGTCAGTCCTCGCCAGCACCTGATTTGCGACCCAGCGCAGGCCTGGAATCCTGTCGGGCCAGTGGCTCGCGACCAGGCTCCGCTTCATCGAGACCACGTCTACCCGGCGATCGGGAATCTGCTTCCATCGGGCTTCACGAGCGATTTCCTGGTACATCGCGCCTCCCAGACCAGTCACGACCATCGGTTCGAATCGTGTGCGGTCCAGGTTTCTCACCAGATGGCGCAGGCAGATGACGGCGCCACCGTAGCCGATGCCGTTCTCGACGTAGAGGACACGCCTGCGTTGGGCTGTCACTGCCGTGTAGAGACTGGCGTAGGCGCCCGCTACCGTCTTGATGTCGTATTGCTCCAATGCGATTTCTCGCCCGAGCTCACCCATGACTCGACCTGCGGGCGAGATGCAGTGCCGTACGGCACTGCCGAGACCGGCAACGTCGCCTTGCGCATAGGTGAGACCTGTGCGCCCCTCGACGATCAGCTCACTCGTGCCACTGGCCTGCGCCGCAACACAGGGCAGGCCGCAGGCCATCGCCTCAAGCACGACGTTGGGTAATCCTTCCTTCACCGAGGGCAGGACAAGCACGTTTGCACACTGATAGTAGTTCTCTGCATTGGCATTGAACTCGTGCAGTGCGAAGTGGGCCGGTTGCTGGCGTGCCAGTTCGCGCAGGTGGTCCAGAAGTTCTCCGTCTTGATCCTCCCGCGCCTGCGGCCCCGTGGCCAGCAACAAGGCGCCAGTGCCGAATCCCGCATTGGCGATCCATTGTTCTGCCAACCAGCGGATGTTCTTGCGTTGGTCCAGCACACCCAGGTACAGGGCAATCGGCCTGCCAAGAGGCAATTTCAGTCTGTACCTCAGGGCCTCGACTTGAGAATCGGACACTGGACAGAAGCGTTTTGTGTCTACCCCATTGGGAAGCCGATGGATTCGCTGGCGCTCGATGTTGCCCTGTTCGAACTCCGTTGCCAGGTCGGCGCTTATTGCCACGCACGCATCAGCCTGTCGCAGCATGGCCTTGTGCAATGTGCCGACCCAGGGTTGGTCGAAGTCCTGCATGTCGTCAACTGCCAGACTGGCCTTGACGACTGATTTCAATCCCAGGGCACGCGCCAAAGGGCCGACGAACGCGTTGGTGAAATAAGCGCCGTGACTGTGCAGGATGTCGAAGTCGTTGCGTCGCTGCCAGACGAAGCAGGACAGGTTGAACCACAGCCGGAATTCCCGGTGCTTGCGCATTCGGCCGGGTTGCAAGCGCTGCACCGTAAAGCCGTCGATGATTGCTGTGTCAGGGAGTCCTGGCCAGCGGTTCGTCACGAACTCCACATGGTGCCCACGAATGCGCAACTGGCGCGCCAAAGTGAGCGCCTGCAGAGCCGCCCCGCTGAACTCCGGCGCGAAATATGCCGTGTACATCAAGATGCGGCGCGGAGCGATGCTGCGATCAATCATGGACGGATTCATGAGCCTCGAGCCAGGCGGCCAGCGCAACTAACAGCCACACGCGGAAGGTCACCGATCGGTCACCGGCGACGAGCCGGTGCAGGTAGTCCAGCGAAGCATCGGCCTTGACGTAAGGATTGTGCTGCCATCGGTCCGACTCCAGGTGCTGGCGTGCCACTCGGAAATCGCTGTCTGCGAGGAATTTGCCCAGTGGAAAGTCGAAGCCATGCTTCGGCAGATCCCATAAATCGCGCGGAACGTACTTCCCCAGCAGCGAACGCAGCACTCGCTTCGGCCGTGTCGACGTATGGCGATGGCTGGCCGGCAGTGCGCTCACAAACGGAGCCACCTCGGCGCTCCAGAACGGGAACCTTAAATCCGCGCCGGACGCGATCATCGCCTGGGGCAGGCGATCACACGGCATGGCGTTGAGCAGGGCACGCCCGATATCGGCATGAGATCGCCATCGGTGGCTCTCGAACGTGCGGAAGAAGAGCGTCTCGGCGAAAGAGACGGGATCCCCAGTGATCGACTCGATTTCCGTGCGTCCGAAGCCATTCCATCGGATCAGGAGTTCCGCCGGATGTTCGAACTCGGCCATGACCGCAAAGCGCGCCAAACGGGGGTGCCGCCTCAGCGCCTCGGCGATGCCGGCTCGTACTGCGCGCGGTGCCAGCGCCACGTAGCGCGTGGCGAGCCTGACATGCCGAGGTGGCATCAGGCCCACGATCTCATCGGCGCCTGTACCGTCCAGCACAGCATCGTAGTGAGACCCGCAGTGATCGAGCGCGAGCAGGGTGGGCACAGTGGCCGGATCGGCCATAGGCTGCGTCATGTCACGCGCGAGACGTTCGAATGCCGAGGCGTATTGGTCCTGGCTGAAGCGCAGCACCTCATGACGGATTCCCAGATGCCGTGCAACCGCCTGTGCAACGGGGGTCTCGTCGTGCTCTGTGCCATCGAATCCAACGGTCACGGCCGTCACGTCAGGACGGAACTTCGCGGCCAACGCGCACAGCAGCGACGAGTCGATACCTCCGCTGAGGAATACGGCAGGGCGCTGAGCGCCCTGCAGGCGGGCGGTCACGCTTTGCTGGAGGCGTGCGTCGAGTGCGTCCACTGCGTCGTCGACGCTGAGGCGAGAGATGTCGGGCCCAGGCCGGTCAGTGACTTTTGCTGCTCTGGCGAAGTCGCCGGACCACCGCAAGCAGTTGCCCGCTGGCAGGGCCACTGCCTGTTGCCAGATGGTGTGCGGGCCCGCGATGTCGCCAAACCGGAGGTACTCGTGCAGAGCGCGTGGTGCGAGACGGCGAGGGGTGCCGGTCATCTGCATCAGCGCTTCCAACTCGGTCGAGAAGCTCAGGCGACCTGCTGCCGGACCCTGAAAGTAGAGATCGACGAGGCCCGACACATCACGGTAAAGGGCCACCTCGGAGCCATCGAAGATCGCGACAGCGCACACGCCATCGATTCGCGAGAAGACGCCGGCGCCCCACTCGTGCCAACCTGAGAGCAGTACGTCCTGTGTTGATGAGTCAGTCTGCAGGCCCAGAGCGGCAGCAATGGAAGCATGATTCTGGAACTCCCCGACATGGTGAGCGAAGGCGGGCGGGTCGTCCGTCGTGTCCGGAGCCAAGCCATGCAAATCGCGGCCCGCGGTCGCATGACCACGCCAGCCTGTCGTCGATGCACAGCGCGCCCCCTGTGCTGATGCCGCGTCCGCGCGGGTCAACCAGCCAGAAAACCCGCTGCCTGCTTTGCGCCTCATCCCGGCCTGCGGGTGGCGAATGAGCGCTGCATCAGCGCATTGTCAGCATGCGCGCGCGCTGCTGTGCCTCTAACGCCTGCTTGCGATAGGGGGAACTGGCAGGCCAGCGTTCGATGACGTACTGGAACTCCTTCACGGAATGGTCCAGATTCTGGTTGCGCTTGCGCTTCTCAAATGTCGCCATGCCGCGGTTCAAAAAAAACAGACCGAAGCAGTAGTGGTGGAGGTGAAGAAACTGCTCATCACCGATCCGCTGTCGCCACATGCCTTTGGTCGCGTCGTTGCCGCGAAGGCGTGCCGAGCACTCGGGCGGCAACTTGAGGAAATCGAGCTCATTCATCAGGTGAGTCTGTGCGCCGGCAGTTCCCGTGGCGAGCAGGGCCAGCACGAAGATCGCACCCCGGATGGGTCCCATGTTCATATCTTGTGCTCCCGATTGGCTGTCAAAGCTGTCTTCGCGCTATCGAAAAGTCACGGCTTGGTACGCATCCGGTAGCCGACGAGCGTGCCCCACGCGAACGCTGCGTTCATGGCCTGGCGCATCAAACCCGGCTGTCGGCGGACGGCAATCGCAAAGGTTCTTGCACAGTGTTCAGCAAACTGTCGCAGCATAAAGGGCGGCACGCCGAGCAAGCTGCCCGGGTAGTCTGGCAACTCGTGAAGTGCTCGACGAAAACCTGCCTGGAAGTGAAGTTTCAGGAAGTAGCTGCGTCGCAGCCGCCAGGAATCGACCGAATGCAGCACCGCCATGTCCGGTCGGTAGCGCACGCGCGAGCTTCGGCTGAGCAGCGTGCGAAGCATGGCCAGGTCCTCGCCGCCCCCCAGTTGCTGGCCCTGCCGGTCGTAGCGGTGATCGAAGCGAAGGGCTGCGTCGTCGCGAAACAGGCGCATGTCGTAAGCGATGTTTGCGGTCCAGATCGGCGTTGAGTCGTCGACGATCCATAGTGGCTCGTTGCCGTGATTCACCTCTGCGAGGAAGCCGAGGAGGTTGTCTTCCAGCCATCGCGGGCGCACCCGCCCCGATAGGTCCACCTCAACCCGACCGCCCGCGCATTGCGCTCCTTCGTTCAGGATGGCGCATGCGGCAGCGGCCAGGAGGCCCGGCTGCGGCAGTTCGTCGTCGTCAATGAATACGAGCACGTCGCTGCCCAGTGCCTCGGCGATCGCTCGGTTTCGGGCAGCAACGATGCCTTGCACGGGTTCGGTCACC
>CANHNO010000153.1 GCA_947462065.1 Burkholderiales bacterium
AGGGCACCGATCCCGGCCTGACCGAGGCGCGGCGCAAGCTTTTGCTGGCGAGCGGTGTCACGGTACTGGACCGCGATGACGCGCAAGCGCTGGCCGATGTGGACCGTGTTGTTGCAAGTCCGGCGGTGCCGCGCCACCATCCGGGCCTGCGCGCGGCACGTCGGGCCGGGTTGGAAACGCTTTCGCGGTCGCTGGCCCTTTCCCGCCTTCTGAAAGGCCGCCGGTGCATCTGCATTTCAGGAAGCCACGGCAAGTCCACGACGACGGCGATGCTGATCCACATTCTGGCAGAGGCAGAGCAGCGTTTCGGCTATTTCCTGGGCGCTGAGATTTCTGCCATGCCTCCGGCGCGTTTGGGTGCGCCGGACGCGGTTTTCGTGCTTGAGGCCTGCGAGGCGCATGGGGCGTTGCGCGATTGGCAACCGGCCCATGTCGTGCTGACGAATCTTGATGATGATCACGCCACCCATTATGGCGACCAGTCCGGGTTGGAGGATGCGTTCCTTGACTTCAGCCGCCAAACGCCCGACAGCGGCTGCCTGATGGTGTGTGGCGATGATGTCGGCGCCCGCAGGTTGGCGCAACGCTTGACCCGGCCAGTGGTTACCTACGGGTTCGAGCCGGACAATCATCTGCGGGCGGTCGAGAAAGCCCTGAACCGCGCGGAAGTTATGCAAGACGGCCAAAGGCTTGGCGATCTGTCCTTGCGGGTTCCAGGGCGGCACAACCAAATGAACGCCTTGGCTGCTTTGGCAATGGCAACCGGCCTTGGGGTCGCCGCCGAAACCGCGCTTGCCGCCTTGTCACGCTTTGGCGGCGTTGACCGGCGTCTGCAAAGCATCGGTCCTGTAACGGGACCGCGCCTCTTTGATGATTTCGCCCATCACCCGAGGGAGATTGCCGCCTCCCTGACCGCCTTGCGTGGCAAGGTCGGGCGGGTGGTGGCCGTTCTGCAACCGCAATTGGGCAGCCGTATCCGGGACATGGCTCCTGCCTTCGCGCAGGCTTTGGCGCTGGCCGACCGGCGGTTGGTGCTTCCTGTAGAGACTTTGGGCGAAAGACAGAAGCCTGTCGCGGCCGATGATGTGCTAGCGCAGGCCTGCGCCGATGCAGGGCTCGAGATTGAGCGGGTGGGGAACCTGCCGGACCTCGCCACGGCGCTGACCTCCGACTTGCGGCCGGATGACACGGTGGTCGTGATGGCGGGGCGTTCGGGCGATGGCCTGGCGCAGTTTCTGAACGCGGCGTGCTTCCGTCAGCAGCACAGGCCGAAAGCCGCATCTTCGGTGGTCTATGGCCGCTCCAGCGCACCCGTGCCCTGTCTGCCAGACAGCATCGCCGCACTGGCTTTGGCGGCACCGGACAGCACCGCTGTCCAGATCGGAAAACGCACGCTGTCATATGGCATGTTGATGGCCAGATCCAGGGATCTGGCGACCCTTTTGCGGGCTCGTGGTGCCTTAGCCGGGCAGCCGGTTGTCGTTTGCCTTGGCAGTACAGTCGACCGGGTTGTGGCCTTTCTGGCAATTTTGCGTCTGGGGGCGGTCTATTTGCCCATTGACCCGCAACAGCCGCCAGAGCGAGTCGAATGGATGCTGCGTGCGTCGGGCACAGGGGTTGTGGTGGTCAATGGCGCCAGTCCCGCGATGCCGGACTTAAGTCTGCCCTTCGTCAACTGCGGCCAAATCACCGATCGCACCGTGGCGCCGGATGACTTCCTGCCCCTGGACCTGTCCCCCGGCGCGGTTGCCTCCGATTCCCTAGCCTATCTGATTTTCACCTCTGGCAGCACCGGGCGCCCCAAGGGGGTTGAAATCAGCCATGGCGCCATCGCTAATTTCGCTGCCGCCGCCGCGCGACACTTCGCTATTGGGCCTGACGCGCGGGTTTCCCTTGTCACGGCCTTCGGTTTTGATGTCTCGGTGGGGGACATGGCCATGACGCTGGCAGCGGGCGGCTGCCTCGTCCTGCCGACCGACCTTGAGGCTTCTGCCGGGTCGGCCCTTGTGCGGTTCGTAAAAGAGGCGCGGCTGTCGCATCTGTCGATCACGCCATCCGGCCTGAGCATGATGCCGCCGAGCGACCTGCCAGACCTGCAGTCGGTCATCGTGGTCGGAGAGGCGTGCCACCCGTCGCTGGTCGCACGTTGGGGCTTTGGCCGCAGGTTCATCAACGCCTACGGGCCGACCGAGGCGACCGTTGAAGCCACATTTGCGGATTGCATCGTCGGCGGTCCCGTGACCATCGGCCGCCCGATCGACAACATGGGTGTCTGCGTGCTGGATACGGTTCTGCGGCCCGTTCCTCGTGGTCAGGAAGGGGAATTGTGCCTGTTTGGTGCCGGGCTGGCGCGGGGATACCTGAACCAGCCGGACCTGACGGCAGCCTGCTTTGTCCCTGTGACAATGCCGGACGGGACGGTTCGAAGGGTGTATCGGACGGGAGACCGGGCGGTCATGGATGACGCCGGCGTTCTGCGGTTTCTGGGGCGTCTGGACGAGCAATTCAAGTTCCGGGGTCATCGGGTTGAACCCGCAGAGGTTGAGGCCGTTCTGTGCGACTTTCAGATGATCAAGGACGCCTGCGTTACGAAGATCGACACCGATGCCGGTGAACGGCTGATAGCTCATGTTGTGCTTCGCCCCAACACCCCGGTTCTGGATCACACGGCCCTGAAGGCGCATTTGAACGCGCGACTTCCCCGCCACATGCACCCCAATTTCACACTGCCGTTGAACGATATTGCCCGCACCGCGAACGGCAAGCTCGACCGATCCGGCCTTCCTTTGCCACCGGCCATTGCAAGCCCGCCTGCGGCGCGACGCCCCGGCAGCCCGACAGAACTGCGCCTGCTGGAGATCCTGCGTACCACAGCAGCCGAGGTTGCCATCGCAGGTGTGCGTGACAGCCTTGGCGACGCGGGTCTGGACTCGCTTGGCATGGCGAACTTCATCTTCACGGTCGAGGCTGAATTCGGTATCGAACTGGACCTGTCGCTGGAGGATGGCGGCGATACGATCGAAGCCGTCGGGATCGCCGTTGAACAGCGCATCGCGACCCAGGCTCCCGGGCCCAGTCCAGAGCTTGGCAGCCAGCTTGCCGGAAAGCTGCGACCGCATCTGGCAAGCTGGCCCGGGGACAGAAAGGGCGCGACAGGTCTGCTCCGCCACCTGCGGTCTGGTCCGCTGGTCGGTCGCAGCCTGTACTGGTGTTTCCAGTCCGGTGAAGAGTTTGCCGCTTTAAGCGACGCTATCGGCGACCAGATTGATCTGTTCGGCCTGCGCTCTGGTCATATGGCCTTCGACTACGATCCGCCGACCTTGAACGCGCTCGCGACCCTCTATGCCGATGAAATCGATAGCGTTGCCGCCGATGGCCCGCTGACCGTTGGTGGCAACTGCCAAGGCGGTCTTGTCATGGCCGAAGTCGCCAAAGAACTGCGCCGACGGGGCAGGCAGGTCGCGCTCACCGTCCTGATGGAGCAGGGCCGCTTCCATCCTCAGGCTGGCAAGGTGCTATTGTTGTTTGGTGACAGAAGCTACTTCAACCCATACGGCCAGATCGCGTCGCCGGAAACCCTGTTCCAACGGGCCTATCCCGACGCCTTCCGGGTGGAAATGCTGCCCGGCGGGCATGGAGAGTACTTCAACCCGTCAAACGTGCCTGCCCTTGGCCGGATCTTGGTCACCCAGATCAAAGATGCGCTGACCGGTTCGGACATCGACCCAATCGCGGCCGAAGGACACTGAAAACCGCATGATGCAACAGCGCCCGCAGACCTCGCCCCCAACCATTGGCAAGAGCAACGCCGACCTGATCCGGGAAAGCCATCTGTTCGACCCGGAGTATTACCGCCAGCAACGGGGGCTGTCAGCCGGGCACCAGTCGAATCAAACGCCGAGCCCCGTTCACGAGACGGGGCTTTTTGTTTCTGGCGTGGACTATCCTCAAGCTTTTGCGGCGCGCGGTTTGGGCTGCGTGGCAATTCTGGAGTCACTCATCCCATGCGCTCTACCGACAACGACGAGCCCGTATCGGGGCACAGGCTGCCACTTCTGTACAACCTGGTCTACTGCAGCCGCGCTGCTGCGGGCATCGGTGATGCCGACGTGAATCGGATCGTCGAATCGGCGCGGCGCTGGAACCCGGTGTTCGGCATCACCGGCTTGCTGGTGTTCGGCAGCGGCGTCTTCTTCCAGTGGCTGGAAGGCCCGCGCGAGAACGTGCTGCACCTGATGTCGCTGCTGAAGGCCGATCCGCGACACGAAAGCGTGGTGCCCCTGAGCGAAAGCGAAGAAGTCCGCGAGCGCCTGTTCCCCGACTGGGACATGGAGCGGGTTGAGCCCGACAGCATTCGCGATGTGCTGGAAGACGCGCTGGACAACGCCGAGGACCCCAAAAACGCCGAGGTGCTGCGCTTGCTGCTGGATCACCTCGATTCCGGTGAGTTGCGCCAGCTGAGCGCCGCCTGAGCAGCCGGCCGGTGCGCCTCAGGCAGCGCCCTCGGGCAACGCCGCGCGCTCACCGCGTGCCATGTCCACCTTGGCCAGCAACAGCAGGCCGCCGACGAAGAACACCGCCGTGCAGCCCATCGCCAGGCGCTGGTTGCCGCCGGTCAGCCAGGTGATCAGTCCGAAGGTCAACGGTCCGACGACGGCAGACGCTCGGGTGGCGAAGGTCCACAGACCGAAGAACTCGCCGCGGCGGTCGGCCGGTGTGAACAGGCCTGCCATCGCCCGGCCGGCCGATTGGCTGGAGCCCATGCACAGGCCGGCAATCAGCGCAGCAACCCAGAACAAGCCAGGCCCGTTCGCCAGCACCGCGAGCACCGTCATCACGATCCAGCCGACCAGCGTGATCGCTAGCGCCGGCCGATGGCCGATGCGGTCCTGCCCGTAGCCAAAGGCAAATGCACCCGCCGCCGCGGCGATGTTGACGACGAAGATCAGCAGCATGGTGTCGGCCTGCTTGAAGCCGAGCGCCTGCTCGGCATACACCGCGGCCAAGGTGATGACCACAGCGATGCCAGCCTGGTAGCAAGCGCCACAAGCCAGCAGCCAGCAGAAGTCACGGTGGCGGCGCGCAGTACGCCAGCTGTCGGCCAGTCGCGCCAGCGAGGCGCCTATGCCGGTATCCGTCAACGCCCCGCCCACGGTGTTCTGCGGCACCGCCCGCTCACGCAGCAGCATGAAGGTGGCGAGCGACGCCACCGCGTAGACCGTGGCTGTGATGGCCATCGTGACCGGCACGAACGACGTCGCCGGTTCGCCGCGCTGCTGCGCGGCCAGCACATAGACCAGGCTCAGCCCGAGGGTCAGCATGCCGCCCAGGTAGCCGAAGCTCCAGCCCCAGCCCGACACCCGGCCCAGCGCTCCGGGTCGTGCCAGTTCGGGCAGGAAGGCAGCGGTCAGTGATTCACCGTACGAGAACGCGACGTTCGACACCACGATGGCCAGCACCGCCAGCCACAGGTCGCCCGGCCCGACCCCAATCAGCGCGAGCGTTCCGAGCACGCAGGCCACGGTGCAGCCGACCAGCAAGCGCTTCTTGTTGGCGCGCAGGTCGGCGTGGGCGCCGACCGCAGGCAACGTGAGCATCACGATCAGGCTAGAAGCCGCAATCGCCAGCGTCCAGGCCAGCGTGCCCCAGGCCGCACCTTGCGCGACGACGCTGACGAAGTACGCATTGAACACCGCTGTCAGCACGACGGTGGTGTAGCCCGAGTTGGCGAAGTCGTACATCGCCCAGCCGAACACCTCGCGCTTGCGCACGCCATCGTTGAGCAGGCGCTGCGAGAACAAATCCACCGATCAGCGGTCGTGATCGCCGGTCGGCGAGAGCGTGGCCAGCACCTTGTCGATGCGCTTGCGGTCGAGGTCCACCACCTCGAAGCGCCAGCCTTCCCACTCGACTTTGTCTGTGGTGTTCGGCAGCCGGCCGAGCAGCAGCATGATCATGCCGGCCAGCGTGTTGTAGCGGCCGCGGCCTTCTTCGGGCAGGTCTTTCAGCTCCAGCCGGTCCTTCAATTCGGGCACCGGAATCAGCCCGTCGAACAGCCAGCTGCCATCGTCTCGCTGCACCGCCCAGGCATCGTCGCTCGGTGTGGTGAATTCGCCGGTGATGGCTTCGAGCACATCGCGCACGGTGATCAT
>CANHNO010000154.1 GCA_947462065.1 Burkholderiales bacterium
GAAACAGTTGCAGCGCGAGCAGGGCATGGGCCTGCTGCTGATCACGCACGACCTGGCGGTGGTGTCGGGCATGGCGCAGCGGGTGGCGCTGATGTACGCCGGGCAGATCGTCGAGGTGGCCAGCGCGGCGGAGTTCTTCAGCGAGCCGAGGCACCCCTACGCGCGGCTGTTGCTGAAGTCGCTGCCGCAGGCGCACCAGCGTGGCGCGGTGCTTGCGGCGATCGCGGGAACGGTGCCGCCACTGTCGCAGGAATTTGTCGGTTGTCGCTTCGCGCCGCGTTGTGACCGGGCCTTTGGTCGCTGTCACAGCGAAGCGCCAGCGCTGCTGCCTCCGGTCACGCCGGGGATGGCTGGCGTGATCCCGTCGCGCGAAGTGCGTTGCTGGCTGCATGTCTCGCCCGCTGACGTCTCGGCAGCGGAGCCGGCCCAAGGGCCGGCCGAACCCCACGGCGCCGTCGCAGCGCTGCAGCCAGCGCCTGTCGTGCACCAAGGGACGGAACTGCTCCTCGACGTGCAACACCTGTCGGTGCGATTCCCGATCCGCAGCGGAGTATTCCAGCGCATCGCCTCGCACTCGGTGGCCGTGGACGATGTGTCGTTGCAGATCCGCCAAGGCGAGACCTTCGCGCTGGTCGGCGAGTCGGGCTGCGGCAAGACCACGCTGGGCAAGGCCATCATGCAGTTGCTGCGCGGCCAGGCCAACATCGAAGGTCGCGCGTTGCTCGACGGGCAGGATCTGTTCGGTCTGCGCGGCGAAGCGCTGCGGCGGGCAAGGCGTTCGGTGCAGATGATCTTCCAGGACCCGTATGCGTCACTGAATCCACGGATGCGGGTGTTCGAGGTGTTGGAAGAGGGCGTACTGACACTCCGCCCCGAGCTCGATGGCGAGGCGCGACGCGCGCTGCTGGAATCGCTGGTCGATCGCGTCGGCCTGCGCCGTGAGGTGCTGCAGCGCTATCCGCATGAGTTTTCAGGGGGACAGCGGCAGCGCATCGCGATCGCGCGTGCGCTGGCGGTGGAGCCTCGGCTGATCGTCTGCGACGAGCCCACCTCGGCGCTGGACGTCTCGGTGCAAGCGCAGATCCTGAACCTGCTCAAGCAGTTGCAAGGTGAACTGGGGCTGGCCTACCTGTTCATCACCCACCACCTCGGCGTTGTCGAATACATTGCTGACCAGGTGGCAGTGATGCATCGAGGGCGGATCGCGGAAGCGGGCCCGGCCGAGGAGCTGCTGGCCCATCCGAGGGAAGACTACACCCGCCGGCTTCTGGCAGCGGTTCCGCGTCTGGTCAGGTGCTGATCGCTGGCAATCCCGCTGAGTCATCGGCGATCCGGTGGACTCGCTCACGCGGCTGCACCGTGTATGCAAGCCTGAATTAACGTTCCTGATTTCGAACACCGCTGATGGATTTCTCGCAAGCTGCCAACGACCCACGCCGTCATCTGTGGGGATTGGGCCTCGTGGTCCTGTTGCACGTGCTGGTGATTTATGCACTGGCCAACGGTCTGGCCCAGAAGGTGATGGAAGTGGTGCAAACGCCGGTGGAAGTCCGGCTGATCGACGAAATCACGCCTGCGCCGCCACCTCCCTTGCCGCCGCCTCCGGCTGCGGTGGTGGCGCCGCCCAAGCGCCAGTTGCCGCCGCCGGTGATCGTGCCGCCGCCCGAGGTGGTGGTCGCCGCACCGGCACAGGTCGCCTCCACCATCACGGCAAGCCCGCCAGCGCCAGCGCTACTCGAGGTTTCGCCGGCACCACCGCCTGCAGCGATCGAGTCGGCCGCTCCCGCCTCGGGTGTGGGCAGGCCGCAGGTGGTGGCCGCCGGCATTGCCTGCACCCGCACCCCCCCGCCCGTCGCGCCCGCTGTCTCCAGCGAGGTCAGGGGCAGCCTCTTTGTGATCGCCACGCTGAAGGCCGGCCGCGTGGTCCAGGTTGACATCGACCGCAACACGCTCAAGGGCGTGCCCGATCGCCGCACGCTGCGCGCCTTCATCAATGCCGTCGAGGTGGCGATGAAGGAAGGCTATGTGTGCAATGGCGACGGCGTGCAGATCCGCCAGGAGTTCTTTTTTGACATCCGATGAAGGCCTGCTCGCGCTTGCATACTCTCTCGTCCCCACCATCCAACGTACCGGCCTCGTTGCCACTGCTCACCGATGACCATGTTCTTCCATGACAACTCCGGACTCCGTGTCGAGCAGAAGCTTCGAGGCTTCGCCTGCGGTCTGCTGATCGGTGTGGGCTCCTTGGCAGCCCATGCACAGTCGAACGCCGAGACCGCGGGTGTGGTCGGCACCATGGCGACTGGTGTCAGCCAGAGCGTGGTCGAGAATCCATACGGTTTGAGCGCCCTATGGGCGCAGGGCGACTTCGTGGCTCGGGGCACCCTGCTCATCCTGGTGTTGATGAGCGTGGCCAGCTGGTACATCCTGGTCACCCGACTGGCCGCCAGCCTGAAGCTCAGTGCCGAGGCTCGCGCGGTACGCCAGAGCTTCTTCAAGGCGCCCACACTGCAGGCGGGTGTCGCGACCCTGGGGGCAGGCAGTGCATTTCGCTACATCGCCGAAGCCGGCATCAATGCGCGCGAGCACCACGAGGGCGCGCTGACCGAGCACATCGACCGCAACACCTGGATCACGATGAGCGTGCAGCGCAGCGTCGACGAGGTTCAGTCGCGCCTGCAAGGCGGTCTGGCGATCCTGGCCACCGTCGGATCGACCGCGCCTTTCATTGGCTTGTTCGGCACCGTCTGGGGCATCTACAACGCGCTGACCGCGATCGGGATTGCCGGCCAGGCGAGCATCGACAAGGTGGCTGGTCCCGTGGGGGAGGCGCTGATCATGACGGCGATCGGCCTGGCGGTGGCGGTGCCGGCGGTGCTGGGCTACAACGCGCTGGTGCGCCGCAACAAGCTCACGATGGACGCGGTGCGCGGCTTCGCTGCCGACCTCCACGGCATCCTGCTGGGCGCCAATAACCTGCGCTGACAAGCCGTTCAACTGGTACGCCACCCGCTCATGGCCCTTCAACTGCGCTCAGGCAACGACGACGAAGACGTCATTGCCAGCATCAACACCACGCCGCTGGTCGACGTGATGCTGGTGCTGTTGATCATCTTTCTGATCACCATACCCGTGGTCACGCAGACGGTGCCGCTGTCCTTGCCCAAAGAGGTCAACCTGCCACGCCAGACCAAGCCCGAGAACATCGAGATCTCGGTCGATCGCGAAGGGGGCGTCTACTGGAACGCGCAGCCGCTGGCCGACCACGTGGCGCTGGTCGAGCGGCTGAAGGTCGCGGCGGCAAGGAGTCCGCAGCCGGAGATTCAGGTGCGCGGTGATGTGAAGACTCGGTACGAGGCGGTCGGCCGTGTGGTGTACGCCTGCCAGCGAGCGGGCCTCGTCAAGGTCAGCTTTGTCACCGAGCCACCGCTGAAGTCCTGACGGCTTCCTTCACCATCCAGAGCGATCCATGGCAATGCACATCGGCTCCGGCCGCAGCGACGAACCCGAGGTCATCATGGACATCAACACCACGCCGCTGATCGACGTGATGCTGGTGCTGATCATCATGCTGATCATCACGATCCCGGTACAGCTGCATGCGGTGAATCTGAACATGCCTCAGGCCAGTGCGCCGCCGCTGATCAAGCCAGAGGTCGTCACGCTCGACATCGAGGCCAGCGGCAGATTGCTCTGGAACGGCGAGGCGCTGCCCGATCGGGAAGCGCTGGAGGCGCGGCTGAAGGCGGCAGCGGCCCAACCCGATCAACCCGAGCTCCATCTGAGGGCGAACCGGGCCGTCGAGTACGGCGTCGTCGCGACGGTTCTGGCAAGTGCGCAACGCCTCGGCGTCACCAAGCTGGGCATGGTCGGCAATGAGCAATTCGGGCCATGAAATGTCGAAGGCCCTGGCTCGGGAGGTTCGAGCCAGGGCCTTCGGTGGCTGACGGCGTCCGCCGTCAGTGGGGAATCACGACAGCGATTCCAACGCTCGCGCAGTGATCTCGTCGACGCTACCCGTTCCACTGATCTTGCGGTACTTCGGAGCCACCGAGTCACCCGAGGCAGACCAGTCCGAGTAGTACGACACCAGAGGCCGCGTCTGCTTCTGGTAAACGTCCAGGCGCTTCTTGACGGTTTCTTCCTTGTCGTCGTCGCGCTGGATCAACGGCTCTCCGGTGGCGTCATCAACGCCTTCGACCTTCGGCGGGTTGAACTTGATGTGATACGTGCGCCCCGAGTTCAGGTGCACGCGGCGGCCACTCATGCGCTCGATGATGGCCTCGTCGGGCACATCGATTTCGAGCACTACATCCAGGTTCACGCTCGCGGCCTTCATGGCATCGGCCTGCACGATGGTGCGGGGGAATCCGTCGAACAGGAAGCCGTTCGCGCAGTCTGGTTGGGCCAGGCGCTCCTTGACCAGACCGATGATGATGTCGTCACCGACCAAACCACCCGAGTCCATGACCTGCTTCGCAGCAATGCCGAGAGGTGTGCCCGCCTTGACCGCAGCGCGCAACATGTCACCCGTGGAAATCTGTGGAATGCCGAACTTCTTGCAGAGGAAGGTGGCTTGCGTGCCTTTGCCCGCGCCGGGCGCGCCCAATAAAATCAATCTCATGCGTGTCCTTGTGGTCCGGTCGATGGGGTCGCGGCGCTCCGACAAACGTTCTAAGCCGGACGGAGTAGTTTAAAACCGAACGGGCTGGTCGTCGTTCGGGTGTGTGCCTAGTTGCGGTCTGCCAGCAGTTGCCGAACACGTGCCAGATCTTCTGGCGTGTCCACGCCGGTGGCGGTGGCGAAAGTGCTCAGATGCACCGCGATGCGCTCGCCATGCCACAGCACCCGCAGTTGTTCGAGTGATTCGATCTGTTCCAGCGGGCTGACGGCCAGCGTGGGGAACCGCCTCAGGAATCCGGCTCGGTAGGCGTAGATCCCGATGTGGCGCAACGGCGCGATCCTGCCGATGGCTGGTGCGCCCAGGGCGCTGCCATCGCGCCACCACGGGATGGGGGCGCGCGAAAAATACAGCGCCCGCCCGGCCTGATCGCACACCACCTTGACGACGTTGGGATTGCTGAGATCGCGCGGGTCGTCGATCTCGTGTGCGGCGGTACCGACAACGCACTCTGGGTGCCTCGGTAAGGTGCCCGCGACGGCATCGATCAAGGCTGGCTCGATCAGTGGCTCATCGCCCTGCACGTTGACGACCACCGCGTCGCCATCGAGGCCGAGTTGCGCGCACGCTTCGGCCAGCCGGTCACTGCCGTTGGCGTGATCGCTGCGGGTCAGGATCGATTCGACCTGATGCGCCTGGCAGGCGGCGACGATATTCGCATCGTCTGCCGCCACCACGATCTGCGTCGCCGACGACTGAGCCGCCTGCCGCGCCACCCTGACCACCATGGGCAACCCGCCGATGTCGGCCAGTGGCTTGCCGGGCAGGCGGGTTGACGCCATGCGCGCCGGGATCAGCACCGAAAAGCCCATCCGCTGCACGAATTCAGGTCAGGTGGCGTCCGACGCCGACGGCTTCGGGAAGACAGGCGGCGCCGGCGGCTCGTTGCCGATTGCCCGAGCCTCGCCTTCGAGCATCACCGGGATTCCGTCTCGCACGGGGAACGCCAGCCGATCGGCGTGACAGACCAGTTCCTGGCGTTCCTGGTGCGGCGGGCGCCAGTGGTCCAGCGGCCCCTTGCACAGCGGGCACACCAGCAGGTCAAGCAGTCGTGTCTCCATCGGAGGTCCTGGTCGTGAAACGGGAGCGCAGCAAGGCCAGCAAGGCCGCGTCGAAGTCTGCACTGGATGTGAAGTCTAGCGGTGCGACCCAGATGCGGGTCGACGCGCCCTGTGCTGCCAGACGCTCCGGCCGCAGTTTGACGGCGTCCTTCTCGGTGACGACGACATCGGTCGCATCGGCGGGCCAGGGCAGGGTGGTGTAGTCGTGGTGATCAGGCAGTGGCAGTGGGGTGATCTCGAGGCCTGCCGCACGCAGCATGCTGAAGAAGCGCTCGGGCTGTGACACGCCAGCGGCTGCCAACACGGGCGTTGGGCTGGCGGA
>CANHNO010000155.1 GCA_947462065.1 Burkholderiales bacterium
GCTCCTCGCGCAATGCGCTAACCCGCTTCGGCGTCTCCCGACTGCCTAGGTGCCCACCAAATTCAGGAAAACCGAGTGATTTGCTGTGCAGAAAACATCGCCCCTCACTCCCACTCGATCGTCGCCGGTGGCTTGCTGCTCACGTCGTAGGTGACTCGGTTGATGCCTCGGACCTCGTTGATGATGCGGCTGCTCACGCGCTTGAGCAATGAATACGGCAGC
The DNA here is from genome assembly GCA_947462065.1 of Burkholderiales bacterium. GTDB lineage: Bacteria > Pseudomonadota > Gammaproteobacteria > Burkholderiales > Burkholderiaceae_C > PBB1. The sequence continues at coordinate 223 of CANHNO010000155.1, forward strand.
TCTGCCCAGTCGGCGGTCATGAAGTCGCTGGTTTGTACCGCGCGCAGCGCCACGACCCATTCATAGGTGCGGCCATCGCCCATCACACCCACGCTCTTGACCGGCAGGAAGACGGCGAAAGCCTGGCTCGTCAGGTCGTACCAGCTCTTTCCGGTGGCTGGGTCGATGGTGGCGCGCAATTCATCGATGAAGATGGCATCGGCGCGTTGCAGTAGCGCCGCGAACTCGGGCTTCACCTCGCCCAGGATGCGCACGCCCAAGCCAGGGCCGGGGAAAGGATGGCGGTAGACCATGTCGTGCGGCAGGCCCAGCGCCACGCCGAGCGAACGCACTTCGTCCTTGAACAGTTCGCGCAGTGGCTCCAGCAGCTTCAGCCCCAGCGTGGCGGGCAAGCCGCCGACGTTGTGGTGGCTCTTGATGGTGGCCTTCTTGCTGGCGGTGCCACCGCTCTCGACCACGTCGGGGTAAATGGTGCCTTGCGCCAGCCACTTCGCACCCTTGGCACCGTTGCCGGCAGCCTTCAACTTGGCCGCTTCGGCCTGGAACACCTCGACGAACTCGCGACCGATGATCTTGCGTTTGGCCTCCGGGTCGGTGACGCCTTGCAGGTGGCCCAGAAACTGCGCCTGCGCCTGGACATGGATCACCTTGGCGTGCAGCCGGCCGGCAAACATGTCCATCACCATTGCGCCCTCGTTCAGGCGCAGCAGGCCGTGGTCGACGAAGACACAGGTGAGTTGGTCGCCGATGGCACGGTGGATCAATGCTGCGGCCACGCTGCTGTCGACGCCGCCTGACAGACCAAGAATCACTTCTTCGTCGCCGACCTGCTCGCGAATGCGCGCCACTGCTTCATCGACGTAATTGCCCATGATCCAGTCGCCGCGGCAGCCCGCGATATCGCGCACGAAACGCGTCAGCATGGCCATGCCCTGCACCGTGTGCGTCACTTCGGGGTGGAACTGCAAGGCGTAGTAGCCGCGTGCTTCGTCGGCCATGCCGGCAATCGGGCAGCTCGGCGTGCTGGCCATCAGCTTGAAGCCCGGCGGCAACTCTGTGACCTTGTCGCCGTGGCTCATCCAGACCTTCAACATGCCGTGGCCGTCGGAGGTGGTGAAGTCAGCAATGTCGTTCAGCAACCGAGTGTGGCCATGCGCGCGCACCTCGGCATAGCCGAACTCGCGGTGGTCGCTCCACGAGACAGTGCCGCCCAGCTGAACGGCCATCGTCTGCATGCCATAACAGATGCCGAGGACGGGCACGCCAGCATCCCACACCGCCTGCGGCGCGCGCAGCTGGTGGTCTTCATACGTGCTGGCGTGGCTGCCCGACAGGATGATGCCCTTCGCGCCGAATCTTCGGATGAAGTCGTCGGACACGTCGTTGGGATGGATCTCGCAGTACACCTGCGCTTCGCGCACGCGGCGCGCGATCAGCTGCGTGACCTGAGAGCCGAAATCGAGGATGAGGATCTTGTCGTGCATGGCGATCAAATGAAAGGAGGCGAGGCGCTCGGCTTCACCCTCACGGGCTGCCCGGCGTCGCCACCGCGGCATGTGGTGGCTGGGGGCCCATTCGGCGGAACTGCGACCAGGCCAGGTACAGCGCCATCGCCTGGAGCAGCGCCCCGCAATACAGCGGGGCTCCGATCGCCCAGTGCCCTTGCGGCAGGTGCGAGACCGAGACCAGCAATGGTGTGGTGATCAGCGGCCCCAACACGGCGGTCAGGCTGTTGAGCGAGCTCACGGCCCCGAGCGTGCGCCCCTGGCTTCGATCGTCGGCAGCGCTCGAGACAATGCTCTGGATCGAGGAGCTGACGGTAAAACCGAGCACGTTGGCGAAGATCACTGCATACATCATCCAGCCGGCCACCGAAGCCCCCCACAGCGCATAGGCCAGCGTAGAGGAGATGAGCCCGAACACCGCCAGCCGGGTCGGCGGAAACTTCTTCAGCAGCTTGCCGAGCAGATAACCTTGAACAAACACGGAGACCACGCCAATCGCGGCCAGCGACCAGCCGTTTGCGCTCGAATCCCAGCCGAACTTGAAGGTGGCGTAGAGCACCCAGCTGTTGTAGAGCACACCCTGAGCCAGGCCAGTGCAGGCGATCACGCCGACCAAGCGGCCGACGCCCTTCAGGTTGGCGAGCGCCTTCAGCGCGGTGATGGGGTTGGCCGAGCTCCAAGAAAACGCACGTCGCCGATCCAGCGGCAGGGACTCCGGCAGCACGAAGAAGCCATAGGCCAGGTTGATCAGGGCGATCCCACCGGCCACAAAAAACGGCAGGTGTAGATCGATGGCGCCGAGCACGCCACCCATCGCCGGGCCGATGATGAAGCCAATGCCGAACATGGCGCCCAGCATGCCGAAGCGCTTGGCCCGCTCCTCGGGAGCGGAGATATCGGCCACATAAGCGCTGGCCACCGCTGCGTTGGCCTGCATGCCACCCCCCAGCAAGCGCACCACGATCAGCATCCACAACGAGGTCGACAACGCCGTGGCAAAAAAGGTGAACGCGAGACCGCAGAAGCCCAGCAAGAGCACTGGGCGTCGACCGTAGCGGTCGGACAGGCCGCCCAGGATCGGCGCGCCGAAGAAATTGGCAATACCAAACGCGAAGCTGACCACCCCGAGCCAGAACGCGTGATCTGCCTGCGAGCCCGTGAGACTGCCGACCAGTTCCGGGATCACCGGCACGATGATGCCGATCGACACCATGTCGATCAGCACCGCGATCAGGATGAACGGCATGGCCGCTTCACGCTTGTCGCGCGGCGCCTTGGGCACGGTGCTCAGGGCCTCAGCCGGTGCTGCCACGCCAGTGTCGTCTGTCACGGGCGTCGTCATTCCATGCGGTAGTTCGGGGCTTCCTTCGTGATCTGCACGTCGTGGACGTGACTCTCGCGGATGCCAGCACTGGTGATCTCGACGAACTCGGCCCGGTTGCGCATCGCCTCAATGCTGGCGCAGCCACAGTAGCCCATCGCCGCACGGATGCCACCTGCCATCTGGAACACGATGCTGATCATCGAGCCCTTGTACGGCACACGGCCTTCGATTCCTTCCGGCACCAGCTTGTCGGCGTTCGGGTTGGCGCCGGTGTTGTCCTGGAAGTAACGATCGGCACTGCCCTGCTGCATCGCACCGATGCTGCCCATGCCTCGGTAGCTCTTGTAGCTTCTTCCCTGGAACAGAACGATCTCGCCCGGCGCCTCTTCGGTGCCGGCAAACATGCCACCCATCATCACCGTATGCGCGCCCGCGGCCAGCGCCTTCGCAATGTCGCCAGAGTAGCGGATGCCGCCATCAGCGATCAGCGGCACGCCACTGCCAGACAGCGCCTTGGCGACGTTGTCAATCGCAGTGATCTGCGGCACGCCGACTCCGGCAACGATGCGGGTCGTGCAGATCGAACCGGGGCCAATGCCCACCTTGACGCCGTCGGCACCAGCTTCGACCAGCGCCAGCGCCGCCGAGCCGGTGGCGATGTTGCCGCCGATCACATCGACAGTCGGGTAGTGCTGCTTCACCCAGCGCACCCTCTCGATCACGCCAGCGCTGTGGCCGTGCGCGGTATCGACCACGATGGCGTCGACGCCAGCGCGCACCAGCGCATCGACGCGCTCCTCCGTACCCTCGCCGACGCCAACCGCAGCGCCGACGCGCAACTTGCCTTGCGCATCGCGCGCAGCGTTCGGGAAACTGGTCTGCTTGGTGATGTCCTTCACCGTCATCAGACCGCGCAGTTCACCCTCTGCATTGACCACCAGCACGCGCTCTAGCTTGTGCAGGTGCATCAGTGCCTTGCCATCTTCAAGCGTGGCGCGCTCATCGACGGTGACCAGCCGCTCACGCGGCGTCATGATGTCGCGCACCGGCGCTTCAAGCCGGGTTTCAAAGCGCAGATCCCGGTTGGTGACGATGCCAACCACCCGTTCGCCTTCAAGCACCGGGAAGCCGGACACACCATGCTGGCGCGACAGTTCGACGACCTGGCGCACGGGGGTGTCTGGGGTGACTGTGATCGGGTCGCGCAAGATGCCCGACTCATACCGTTTGACCCGCGCCACCTCGGCTGCCTGCTGCTTTACGCTCAGGTTCTTATGCACGATGCCCATGCCACCTTCTTGCGCAATGGCAATCGCGAGTCGTGCTTCGGTCACAGTGTCCATCGCAGCGGACACCAGTGGCAGGTTCAACTCGATGTTGCGGGAGAGCCGGGTGGCGAGGCTGGTGTCGCGGGGCAACACCTGGGAGAACGCTGGCACCAACAACACATCGTCGAAGGTGAGCGCTTTACCAAGAAGGCGCATGGAAAGGGCTCCTGACGCAAAACGAAATTATAGGTATGCCGCAACAGACGCACGCTTTCTGCCTTTATCAGTGCCACGCACGACAGGGCACCACGGTTAAACTTTTCGGCAGTCAGGCTTGAAGGATTCGCCATGCGTACAGGGTTTGCCGCGATCTGCGGAGCGTTGCTCATCGCAACCTTGTGTACACCGGCGCTGGCGCAGTGGAAGTGGCGCGACAAGAACAACCAGGTTCAATACAGCGACCTCCCGCCGCCACAGGGCGTGCCCGACTCCAGCATCCTTCAGCGGCCCGCCGCAGCCAACAGACGCGTGGTTCCCCCGGTAGCTGCCTCGGCGGCGCAGGCGGCGGCTTCAGCGGCCTCCGTACTGGCACCTGTGAAAGTCGTCGAACCCGAACTTGAGGCCAAGCTCCGCAAGGAAGAGCAGGAAAAAACTGCCAAGGCGAAGGCGGAAGCGGAGAAGCTGTCGGCCCAGAAAGCCGATAACTGCAACCGTGCCCGACTTCAGTTGCGCGGCCTTGAAGACGGTCTCCGGGTAGCGCGCGTCAATCAGAAGGGCGAACGAGAATTGCTCGACGACAAGGCTCGTGCCGAAGAAGTCGCCCGCACGCGGGACACGATCAGCGTCGACTGCAAGTAGCACGCTGAGCAACGACGGCACGCCCGTCAGCGCCGGCCTCGAGATTGCTGACGGTGCCGCAGGCGCCGCGCATCTTTCGGATCGATCCGCAGCGGGCGATAGATCTCGACGCGATCCCGATCCCGCAGCACATGGTCGAGCGCGCGCAACTGCCCCCACACACCGACCTTCCATGGCGCGTCCTCTGCGGTTGAGGTCACGCCACTCATCCTCAGAGCATCACGAACGCAGGCGCCAAGCGGCAATTGCAAGTCAATCTGTTGAACATGTCCGGGAGCCGGACTGCTCAGCACAGCCACCGAGATGAGGCCAGCATGTTCAGCGGTCACCATAGACCTGCGCCGCGCGCTTGACGAAGGAATCGACGAAGGTGCTGGCAATGCGGTCGAATACCGGACTCACCACGGCTTCCAGCGCCAGACTGGCGAAGGCATAGCGCAACTCGAACTCGATCTTGCAGGCCTGCGTCTCAGCGCCCACAGGCTGAAACAACCACTGACCTTCAAGCACCGAGAACGGCCCGTCGACCAGTTTCAGTTGCACAGCACGGTCAGTCTCGTGTTCATTGCGGGTGGTGAACGCGTGGCGGATGCCTGCAAATGCCAGATGCAGCCGGGCTGTCATGCCGGCTCCGGTACTTTCGAGCACCTCGGCGCGGGCGCACCACGGCAGGAACTTCGGATAGTCGGCCACTGCAGTGACCAACTCATACATCTGGTGCGGCGAGTGCCACAACAGCACTGACTTTTTGACGTGCTTCATACAATGCCGCCATTCTATGGACGCGTTCCCCGCGCGATTACCCGCTCATGTCTATTGCAGAGAACCGACGCGCGCGGTTCGACTATCACATCGAAGAACGCTACGA
>CANHNO010000156.1 GCA_947462065.1 Burkholderiales bacterium
AGATGGCCGCTGGGTGCCAGCGCCTGGGGCGACGCTGTTCGAGGCGCTGCAAGACGCGCTGGGCCCGCTGCCGGTGATCGCCGAGGATCTGGGTGTGATCACGCCAGACGTCGAGGCACTTCGTGACGGCTGTGGCTTCCCCGGCATGAAGATTCTGCAGTTCGCGTTCAGCGGCGATGCCGCCCACGCCTTTCTGCCGCATAACTACCCGGTGCACTGCGCCGCCTACAGCGGCACGCACGACAACGATACGGCGCGAGGCTGGTACGACGCCGCGCCGGCCCACGAACGACGCCGCGTCGATGCCTATCTGGAAACCGATGGCACGGACATCCACTGGGCCATGATCCGCGCCATCTGCGGCTCGGTCGCCCAGCTCGCGGTGTACCCGATGCAGGATGTGCTGGGTCTGGGTACCGAGCACCGAATGAACACCCCCGGCCGCCTCGACTGCTGGTCCTGGCGTTTCGGCTGGGAGCAGGTCGGTGGATCACCGGCGCCTCGGCTGGCGGCGCTATCCGCCGCCTTCGGGCGAACGCCGGGCCAGCGACCGTGAGCCACCGCTGGTATTCCCACACAGGATCACCCAGGAACTGACCCCTTGAACATGGTTTTCACAAGGTCCTGCTCGCCGCAGCCAAAGCCGGGCGATGCGTGCTTACGCTGCCCCACGGGGCCTTGCCCATCGGGTACAACCACAGTCCCACTTGCCGCTGGAGCACGCTCGCATGTCGAATCAGGTCTTTGACCGCTCGCAACTGACGCGTCGCGCCATGGCGCTGGTGCTGGCGGGCGGCCGTGGCAGCCGACTGAAAGAACTCACCGACACCCGCTCCAAGCCGGCGGTGTACTTCGGCGGCAAGTTCCGAATCGTCGACTTCTCGCTGTCCAACTGCCTGAACTCCAACCTGCGCCGCATCGGCGTGGTCACGCAGTACAAGTCGCACAGCCTGTTGCGACATGTGCAGCGCGGCTGGGGCTTCATGAAGGCGGAGATGAACGAGTTCATCGATCTGCTTCCAGCGCAGCAGCGTCTCGACGATGAGAGCTGGTATCGCGGCACCGCCGATGCGGTCTACCAGAACATCGACATCATCGAGTCCAACGGACCGAAGTACATCGTGATCCTGGCTGGCGATCACATCTACAAGATGGACTACGGCCGCATGCTTGCCTATCACGTGGCCAAGGGCGCCGAATGCACCGTGGGCTGCATCGAGGTGCCGCTGGCCGAAGCCAGCGCCTTCGGCGTGATGGCGGTCGACGCCGCCTGGCAGATCACCGATTTCATCGAGAAGCCCGACAACCCGCCCCCGATGCCGGGCCGCCGCGACATGGCCCTCGCCAGCATGGGCGTGTACGTGTTCAACGCGCAGTACCTCTACGACGAGCTCCGGCGTGACATCGCCGACCCGAACTCGGCGCATGACTTCGGGCGCGACATCATTCCCGCCGCCGTTCGCAACGGCGTGGCCTGCGCGCAGCCCTTCTCGAAGAGCTGCGTGATGAGCGAAGGTGATGAGTCACCGTACTGGCGCGACGTCGGCACCATCGACGCGTACTGGGAGGCCAACATCGACCTCACCGCCACCAAGCCGCAGCTCAACCTCTACGACAACGAATGGCCGATCTGGACCTGGCAGGAGCAGCTGCCGCCGGCGAAGTTTGTCCACAACGAACCTGGTCGCCGCGGGGAGGCGATCGAATCCATGGTCTCGGGCGGTTGCATCATCTCGGGCGCGCTGAACCGTTCGCTGCTGTTCTCGAGCTGCCGCGTGCATTCGCACTCGACGGTGAACTGGTCGGTGATGCTGCCGCACGTGACGGTCGGCCATCACGTGCGGCTCGACCGAGTGGTCGTGGACCGTGGCTGCCGCTTGCCGGACGGGCTGGTCGTCGGCGAGGACCCAATCGAGGATGCCCGCCGTTTCCGCCGCACCGACAGCGGCATCACCCTGATCACGCAGACCATGCTGAACCGGCTGGCGCAGACCGGCGAGTGAGCACGTTCCCCACCCGCATCCTGCAGGTCGGCGCCGAGATCTACCCACTGGTCAAGACCGGTGGGCTGGGTGATGTGATGGGCGCATTGCCGTCTGCTCTAGAGCGGCTCGGGCTGGCGGTGCGGCTGCTGCTGCCCGGCTACCCGGCCCTGCGCAAGCCCTTGACGAACGTGAGCCTGGTGTGTCGCCTCGGGCCGGCTTTCGGTGCGGCCAGCGTGCAGGTGCTGCTGGGCCGCTTGCCCGGCATTGACGTGCCGGTGTACCTGATCGACGCGCCGTCCCTCTACGACCGGTCCGGCAATCCGTATGTTGATGGCAGCGGCGAGGGCTGGGCCGACAACCCGCAGCGCTTCGGGCTGCTGGGCTGGGTGGCCGCCTACCTCGCGTTGGGCGACATCGACCCCGCCTGGCGGCCGCAACTGGTGCATGGCCATGACTGGCATGCCGGTCTGGCAGCGGCCTACCTTGCGCTGCATCCGCACACCGATTGCCGCACCGTGTTCACGGTGCACAACCTGGCGTTTCATGGGCTGTTTCCGCAGACGCTGCTGCCGGTTCTGCAACTGCCTGAATCGAGTTTTTCGAGCGATGGACTCGAGTTCCATGGCGAGGGTTCGATGATCAAGGCGGGACTGCACTACGCCGATGCGATCACCACCGTCAGCCCCAGCTACGCGCGCGAGATTCAGACGCCCGCTTTCGGCTGTGGACTCGAGGGCGTCATCACGCAGCGAAGGGCGCAGTTGCACGGCATCCTCAACGGCGTCGATTACGCGGTGTGGAACTCCACCACCGACCCGCGTCTGGAAGCGCATTTCGACGCTGCGCATCCGGAAATGAAGGCAGCCGCCAAGGGTGCGCTGCAACGCCAGCTCGGTCTGCGTGTCGACCCGGGCGCGATGCTGATCGGCGTGGTGAGCCGGCTCACTTCCCAGAAAGGCATCGACCTTCTGCTGGAGGTGTTGCCACGTTTGCTGGTTGAAAACGTCCAACTGGCTTTGCTGGGCAGCGGCGATGTCGAGCTGGAGGCGGCGTGCCGGGCTCTGGCCGCGGCGGCGCCGGGACAGGTCCAGGTCAGCTTTGCGTATGACGAGACGCTGGCCCACCGGATCATCGCCGGCGTCGACGTGATCGCCGTGCCCTCGCGCTTCGAGCCCTGCGGCCTCACACAGCTCTATGGCCTGCGCTACGGCAGCCTGCCGCTGGTGCATCGGGTGGGCGGCCTGGCCGACACGGTGGTCGATGCCGATGACAAGGCCCTGGCTGCCGACACCGCGACCGGCTTCGTCTTCAACGCGCCCACCACGCAGGCGCTGGAGCTGGCGGTACGCCGTGCACTGACCCTGTATCGCCAACCCGATCGCTGGAAGCAGGTGGTGTGCAGGGCCATGGTTCAGGACTTTTCCTGGGATGGTGCGGCCGTCGCCTATGCCGATCTGTATCGCCGACTGCTGGCGACCAGGCCCGTTAGGCTCACCAACAGGCCCTAGTCGGTGCATCGCGCTGTTTCCCGCAGGCATTGGTCTGCGCGAGCGGAGGCTACCGGGTGACCGGCCCGGGGGACATGAACGCAACACGGCACCGCGCCGCACCGCTCTCTCGCAGAACGACCACTGAAGACCGACCTAAGCCAGGGGCCGTCGCAACTTCAGTGCAGCTTCACCAGCGGCTCGGTGCGTCGGATGATCAGCCGTGCGAGCGTGTCGAGCGCGACCTTCACTCCGCCGTGCAAGGCCAGCTCATGCATCTTGTACAGCGACAGGTACATCAGCTTGGCGAAGTAACCCTCGATCATCAGGTTGCCGCCGACCAGGCCGCCCATCATGTTCCCGACGGTGCTGAACTGGCCGAGCGACACCAGCGAGCCGAAGTCGCGGTACTGCCATTCCTGCAGCGGCCGGCCGTCGATGCGGCGCCGAATCTGCCGCAACAGGTGTTTGGCCTGCTGGTGTGCGGCCTGCGCCCGCGGCGGCACGATCTTCACCCCATCGTGTTCGCGCGCGCCGCGCTCCGGCGCCACATCCTTCCAGACGCAGGCAGCACAGTCGCCCATGGCGAAGATCGCTTCGTCGCGCGTGGTCTGCAGCGTGCCGGTGACGACGAGTTGGTTGATGCGGTTGGTCTCGAGCCCACCGATGCCCTTCAGGAAGTCGGGCGCCTTGACCCCGGCTGCCCAGACGATCAGCTCGGCCGGCAGGCTGCGGCCATCGGCCAGGTGCACGGCTCCGGGGCTGACGCTGGCCACCTTGGCGTTCACATGCACCGCCACGCCGATCTCCTTCAGCAATTGCTCGGTGGCTCGGCTCAGGCGCTCGGGCAGCGCCGGCAGCACACGCGGCGCAGCCTCCACGACGGCGACCTGGATGTCCTTGTCCGGGTCGACGCGGTCCAGCCCGTAGGCCACCACCTCGCGCGTCGTGCGATGCAGCTCCGCCGCCAATTCGACGCCCGTGGCGCCGGCGCCGATGATGGCCACGTGCAGTTGTTCGGGCCGCAGCGGATCGCTTTGCGCATGGGCGCGGATGCAGGCGTTGACCATGCGCTGGTGAAAGCGCTGCGCGTCGGCCGCGGTTTCCAGCCGCAAGGCATGCTCCCGCACACCGGGCGTACCGAAGTCATTGCTCTGGCTGCCCACCGCAATGACCAGCGTGTCGTAGGGCACGGCGCGCGCCCGCACGACTTCAACACCTTCTTCGTCGAGGTAGGGCGCCACCAGCACCTCGCGGCGTTCGCGGTCCAGCCCGATCATCTCGCCGACGCGGTACTTGAAGTGGTGCCAGTGGCTCTGCGCGAGGTAGCCGACCTCATGGTCGCTGATGTCCATGCTGCCCGCCGCAATCTCGTGCAGCTTGGGCTTCCAGACATGGGTGCGGTTGCGCTCGATCAGCGTCACCTCGGCGCGCCCGCGTTTGCCCAGCGTGTCGCCGAGCTGCGTGGCGAGTTCGAGGCCACCTGCACCTCCGCCGACGATGACGATGCGATGAAGACTTCTTGTCGTGGAAGGCATGACTGTGATGCGCCTCACGCGCCCCAGCGCAATGCCGCAGTGTGCAGCGGTGAATCCCACAGCTGCAGCCATTCGTCCTTGACGGCTGTGACGGTGATGGAGCAGCCGGCCATTTCGAGCGAAGTGACGTAAGTACCTGTCAGATGGCGCACCACCTTGACTCCGGCAGCGCCCAGCAACTTCATCGCGGCATTCACCATCAGGTAGAGCTCCAGCGATGGCGTGCCACCGAAACCATTGACCAGCAGGATCACCGGCTGACCTGGCTTCAGTGCCAAGTCCTTCAGGATCGCGCCGACCAGCTCGGCGGCGATCCCGTCGGCATCGGTCAACTTGACGCGCCGTCGCCCCGGCTCGCCGTGGATGCCGACACCCACTTCCATCTCGTCGTCGCCGAGCTGGAAAGTGGGCTTGCCGGCCGCCGGCACCGTGCACGAGGTGAGTGCCACACCCATTGACGCGGTGGCCTTGTTGACCGCATCGCCCAGCACCTTCAGCTCCGCCAGCTTGTCGCCGCGCTCGGCGGCGGCGCCGACGATGCGCTCGACGATCAGCGTGCCAGCCACGCCGCGGCGGCCGGTGGTGTAGGTCGAGTTCTCGACGGCCACGTCGTCGTTGACCACCACCGTGGCGTTCTCCACATCCAGCATCTCGGCGGCCATCTGGAAGTTCATCATGTCGCCGGAGTAGTTCTTGACGATGAACAGCACCCCCGCGCCCCCATCCACCGCCTGGGCGGCCGCCAGCATCTGGTCGGGCGTGGGCGATGTGAAGACCTGCCCCGGGCAGGCTGCGTCGAGCATGCCGTGGCCGACAAATCCCGCGTGCAGCGGCTCGTGGCCAGAGCCGCCGCCAGAGATCAGCGCTACCTTGCCTGGCTTCAGGCTGCGCCGGCGTACGAACTGACGCTCGGCGCCCAGCGTGACGATGTCCGCATGGGCTGCGGCAAAACCGTCCAGCGACTCGGAAAGCACGGTGTCGACATGGTTGATCAATTTCTTCACAAGTGGCTCCTGCTCAAAGCGTCAGA
>CANHNO010000157.1 GCA_947462065.1 Burkholderiales bacterium
ACCCAATACCGCTCAGGGATCTACTTCCACCACCCCGACCAGCAGGCCGCGGCGCGCGAGGTGATGGCCGAGGTGGACCAGAAAGTGGCCGGCAAGCTCGTCACCGAGTTGCTGCCGGTGGCCGACTACTCGCGCGCTGAGGATTACCATCAGCACTACTTTGCCAACCACCCTTACCGGGGCTACTGCGCCATGGTGGCGGCGCCAAAGGTGGAGAAATTCCGCAAGACCTTCGCCAACCGGGTCAAGCAAACGGTTTGATGTCGAGCGCGTGATGAAGACTGTCTGGCCACGCGTGGCCTTCGCCCTGGCGCTGTGTTTCAGCGCGCTGACGATGCAATCGATCGGATTGCTGCACGGCGTCGCGCACCCGCATCACGGGCACGCGCCCAGCGCGGTGTCGGTTGACGCGAGCATCGGCAGCCTCACCGAACCACAGGCGGCATCCGGGTTCGACGACCACACGCATGCCTGGCTCCAGGCACTGTTCGCGGACCACTTCGAAGGCAGCGCAGGCTGCACATTGTTTGATCAGCTGACGCATGCTGATCTGCTGCACGAATTGCCGGCGCTCGCGCTGACCTTCGAGGCGCCGTTTCACCCGGACGCCATCCATGCAGCGTGGCACCACGCCACCCAGGTCACGGGCTTCCTCGCCCGAGCACCGCCCGCGATCGGCTGAGTGGCGCAGGCCTGGCCGCCGGCCAGCCCCCCCCGCGCCCTTCACTTGGCAGCAGCACGCCGCAGTCCGCGATGGACTGCGCCGTCACTCCTTTTTCAGCGCCATCGGTGCGTCTGGCCCCCGGGTCGCGCGCTGGTGTTCGCATGTCCAGAGTCGATCCATCCATGTCTACACGCTTTCATGCTCCACGCAGCGCCCTGTCGCTGTCCCTGAGTCTGGCCTTCGCGGCCGGAACTCCTCAGCTCGGCCAGGCGCAAACCCCGCCTGAAACCACCACTTCTGTCAGCACATCGCTGCCCCCCCGCACGCTCGACACCGTCGTGATCACCGGCAATCCGCTGGGGAGCCCCCAGATCGCTGCACCCGTGTCGGTGCTGTCCGGCGACGGGCTGGTTTTGCGACGCGGCAGCTCTCTGGGCGACACACTCGCTGGCCTGCCTGGGGTGTCGTCAACCTACTTCGGACCCAACGCCAACCGGCCGGTGATTCGCGGGCTCGATGGTGACCGCGTGCGCATCCTCAGCAATGCGGGCGCCTCGATGGATGCGTCCTCATTGAGTTACGACCACGCGGTGCCGCTCGACCCCTTGATCGTTGACCGCATCGAGGTGCTGCGCGGCCCAGGCGCACTGTTCTATGGTGGCAGCGCGGTCGGTGGTGTCGTCAACACGCTGGACAACCGGATTCCGCGTGCCCCGATGGACGGCTTCTCCGGATCTGCCGAGGTGCGGCTCGGTGGTGCTGCGCGTGAGCGCGGTGGTGCGGCGCTGATCGAGTCCGGCAACGACCGCTTTGCGTTGCACGCCGATGTCTTTGGCCGCGACACCTCGAATCTGCGGGTGCCCCGTTACACGCCGCTGGAAGATGGCACGCCACTCGCGCGCAGCAGCCGCGTGCGCAATTCGGCCGCCGAAACACATGGTGGCGCGCTCGGCGGATCCCTGTTCTTCGGCGGAGGTGCTGATCCGGCACAAGGTCGCGTGGGCTTGTCTGTTGACACGTATCGCAGCGATTACGGCATCACGGCCGAGCCCGACGTGATGATCCAGCTCAAGCGTGACCGCGTCGGCTTTGCCAGCGAACTCAAGCTCGCCGACGGCCTCTGGCGGGCGCTGCGTCTGAACGCCAACTACACCGACTACCGGCACCAGGAAGTCGAGGGCAGCGGTGCGGTGGGCACGGTGTTCAGCAGCGAGGGTTACGACCTGCGTCTGGAGGCTGAGCACGCGCCGCTCGGCCCGCTGCGTGGGGTGCTGGGCGTGCAGCATGAGGATTTCAATTTCTCCGCGCTGGGCGACGAAGCGTTCGTGCCGAAGACGAACACCCGCAAGACCGGCCTGTTTGCGCTGGAAGAGATGGCGTGGGTCGGCGGCACGCTGTCTGTGGGCGCCCGCTTTGAGCGTGCCGAGGTGGATTCCGATGGGGACGCCGACCCACTGCTGCCGAAGTTCGGTGACCAGGTTCGCCGGAACTTCTCGCTGCAGAGCTATTCCCTGGCCAACGTCCTCCCGCTGACACCCACCTGGTCGCTTTCCGGCTCACTGAGCGCGACAGAGCGCGCGCCGACCTATTTCGAGCTCTACGCCAATGGGGTCCATGCAGCCACCGCCGCCTATGAAGAGGGGAGCAGTCGCTTGCCGACCGAGCGCGGCACCAACGTGGACCTGGCGCTGCAATGGAAGACCGAAACCGACCAACTGCGAGTCGGAGCTTTCTACACCCGGTTTTCGCGCTTCATCTCGCTCGACGCCTCGGGCGAACACGTCGACGAATCCGGCGCGGTGGTGTCCGCTGGCACGCCGGACAGCGTGCCGCTGTACCGATTCAATGCGGTGCGTGCGCGTTTGTATGGCGTCGAGATCGAAGGCCGCAAGCGACTGGCCGATCTGCCGTGGCAACTGGATGGCACCAGCCAATTCGACATGACGCGCGGCACCAACCGAAGCACCGGCGAGCCCTTGCCGCGCATCGCCCCGTGGCGGTTGAAGCTCGGCCTCGATGCGGCGCGGGGCCCGTGGGCGGCACGCATTGAGGCCGAGCATGCGGCGCGCCAGAACCGCGTGCCCGACACCGATCGGCCGACGTCGAGCTACACGCTGGTGAACCTGTCACTGTCTCAGCGCATCAGCATGAACCTGGCCGATGCGATGTGGTACGTCAAGCTCACCAACCTGGGCAATGAGCGGGCCTACAGCGCATCGACGATCGAGACCATCCGTGGCCTGTCCCCCTTGCCAGGGCGGGCCGTTCAGGTGGGGATGCGCGTGACCTTCTGACGCGGGGTTGCTGGATCAGGGGGCGAGCCGCTCCCTGATCCACTGTTTCGCTTCCAACCGATACCGCAGCCGGTCGTGCAGCCGCGATCGGCGGCCTTGCCAGAACTCCCAGCGGTCTGGCACCAGGCGGTAGCCGCCCCAGTGGGGCGGGCGCGGCGGGTTCAACAGGTACTGCGCCCCGTACTTCGCCGCATTGGCGACCAGCACGCTGCGCGAGGAAATCACTTCGCTCTGCGGTGAGGCCCAGGCGCCGATGCGCGAATCAAGCGGCCTCGATGCGAAGTAGGCGTCGGACTCGGCCGCATCGACCTTCTCGACCCGACCCTCGATCCGCACGACCCTTTCCAGCTCGACCCAATGGAACTGCAAGGCTGCCTGCGGGTGCGCCGCCAGCTCCCGGCCCTTGCGGCTGTCGTAGTTGGTGTACCAGACGATGCCCTGCGAGTCGCAGCCCTTGATCAGCACCACCCGGGTCGAAGGTCGCCCGTCAGCACCGACGGTGGCCAGGGTCATCGCATTGGGCTCCGGAAGCTCGCCGCTGATCGCCTGTTGCAGCCACAACTCGAACTGCGCCAGCGGGTCGGCCATCGAAGCGCTCTCGTCGAGTTCGGCGCGTTCGTAGCTCTTTCGGAGATCGGCTAGGTCGCTCATCGTCCGAGTATAGAAAGCAGTGGGTTCCGATGTCAGTGATGCCCCTCTGGTGCCGCAGGCTCGTTGTCTGCATCCTTGGCTCCAAGAATTCAGCAGTCCAGGACGCAGACGATGACCTCCGGGCCCGTGATCATTGTGTTGGCCGCTGGCCTCGGATCCCGATTTCAGGATGCCGGTCACAAGTTGAGCCAGCCCTTGGGCACCACCAGCGTGCTTGGCGCCACGCTGACTCAAGCGATGGGCAGCGGTCTGCCGCTGGTCGTGATCACCACCGAGTCCCTGGTGGCCGAAGCCGCCCGCTACGTCGCTCGCCAGGACATCGTGTTGCTCGAAGCGGCGTCACGTGCGGTCGAAGGGCGCAGCGACCTGCGCGCCGTCAATGCCCGGCTCGGCAAGGGCGCGTCGATCGCGGCAGGGGTGTCCGCACGCTCGAACGCCGATGGCTGGCTGGTGCTGCCCGCCGACATGCCCCTGGTGCAATCGGCCACCCTGCAGCAGGTGGCTGCAGCGCTGCGCGATCACACGATTGCCTACGCCCAGCTTCACGGCCAGCGCGGGCATCCGGTCGCCTTCAACGTCGAGCTGTATTCCGAGCTGGTCACGCTGCAAGGCGACGAGGGCGCGCGCCGCATGCTGTCGCGCTACCCGGCACACCCGGTGGAGGTCGACGACCCGGGCGTGCTGGTCGATGTCGACACCGTGGCCGATCTGGAGCGGGTGCGCGGGCTGTGGGCCTGCATGGAGGCCGTGCCGCAGTAGACCGCCCAGTCTTGCCGTCTTGGGCATCACGCTTGCTTGGATGCTTGGCGCCAGACCTGCCTCGATCCCGAGGCGCGCAAAAACGAATCCCGCCTGCGACACTGTGGGCAGTGGTGGTGTCGCCGCCCAGTCGAAAGCAGACCATGCCGATGAATTCCACCGTCGATCAGGTGACGCAGCGCATCCGTGAACGCAGCGCACCACTGCGCCAAGCCTATCTGGCCCGTGTGGCCGCTGCGGCGCAACGAGCCCGCGGCAGCGACCGCATGGGTTGCGCCAACGTGGCGCATGCCTTTGCGGCGATGCCGGCCGAAGACAAGTTCCGCATCGTGGCCGAACGCGCACCACACATCGGTGTGGTGACGGCCTACAACGACATGCTGTCGGCGCACCAGCCCTACGAAGGGTTCCCGGCCCTGATTCGCGATGAAGCGCACAGGCGTGGTGCCACGGTACAGGTGGCAGGCGGCGTGCCGGCGATGTGCGATGGCGTGACGCAGGGTCTGCCTGGCATGGAGCTCAGCCTGTTCTCGCGCGACACCATCGCCATGGGCACCGCCGTGGCGCTGACCCACGATGTGTTCGACGCCGCGCTGCTGCTTGGCGTTTGCGACAAGATCGTGCCCGGTCTCTTGATCGGGGCTCTGCATTTCGGTCACTTGCCATGCGTCTTTGTGCCGGCGGGACCGATGAGCACGGGTCTCAGCAACAACGCCAAGGGCAAGGTCCGCGAACAGTTCGCGCAGGGGCTGGTCGGCCGAGACGAGCTGCTGCGCTCCGAGTCGGCCTCGTACCACGGCCCCGGCACGTGCACCTTCTACGGCACGGCCAACAGCAACCAGATGCTGCTCGAGGCGATGGGCCTGCATGTGCCTGGCGCCGCCTTTGTGCACCCGCACGCCGAGTTGCGGGAGACGCTGACACGTGATGCAGTTCGCACCGTGCTCGGCCTGGTCAAGGGCCGGAAGTACACGCCCATCGGCCAGCTCGTTGATGAACGGGTGATCGTCAACGCAATGGTCGCGCTGCTGGCCACCGGCGGTTCTACCAACCACCTGATCCACTGGGTGGCCGTGGCGCGTGCGGCCGGCATCCTGATCAACTGGACCGATTTCGCTGACCTGTCGCATGCCACGCCGCTGCTGGCGCGCGTCTACCCGAACGGCAGTGCCGATGTGAACCAGTTCCAGGCCGCGGGCGGGCCGGGCTACGTGATTCGCGAGTTGATCGACGCGGGCCTGATGCATGCCGACGTCGCGACGGTGGCTGACGGTGGCCTGCGCGACTACACGCGGCTGCCGAAACGTGATGACGCCGCCGCGCTGAGCTGGGTCGACCTTCCATCGTCGACCACCGTCCATCGCGACGACGACATCGTGCGCCCCGCTGCCGCCCCGTTCAGCGACCACGGTGGCCTGGCGCTGTTGACCGGCAACCTCGGCCGTGCCGTCATCAAGACCTCGGCAGTGCCAGCCGACCGGCATGTGGTCGAAGCGCCCGCCATCGTGTTCGACACCCAGGAAGCGCTGCAGGCCGCGTTCAAGGCCGGTGAGCTCGAGCGCGATTTCGTCGCCGTGGTGCGCTTCCAGGGCCCGCACGCCAACGGCATGCCCGAGTTGCACAAGCTGACGCCTCCGCTGTCGGTGTTGCAGGGC
>CANHNO010000158.1 GCA_947462065.1 Burkholderiales bacterium
ACGACAAACACGTCGGCGCCCGAGCCCCCGAGCAGGGTGTCGTCATTCAAGCCACCGTCAAGGATGTCGGCGTCGTCGTTGCCTTCGAGGTAGTCGGTGCCGCCTTGGCCGTTGAGGATGTCGTTGCCAGAGCCGCCGTAGAGGCGGTCGCCTCGGTTGCCGCCTGACAGAGGGTCGGTACCGTTGCCACCAAACAGGAACTGGCGCCGATCGCTGTCTCCGGTGGTCGCATTGCCCATGCGGATGACGGTCGTTGACGAGCCACCGAAATCCCTGAATACCTGCTCGCCCGCATTGGCGTCGCTGATTGTCAGTTGGATGTTGTCTCTGGCATTCCGGTACACCAGCCAAGAAGCCATGACTGCACGATCGTCGAGGTAGTTCTGCGTGTAGGTGGCCTTGCCTGCATCGCGGTCGGCTTGGGTCATGGCCTTGTCGGTTTGCCAGGCGGTGTGGGCAGCATTCCAAACGCTCTTCAAGGCGGACTCGACTGCTGCCTCGTTACCCGCCGTGGCCTTGAGGGCGACGGGTGACAGCGTCAGCAGGCTCAGCAGCGAGGCGAAGTCGGTGCGCGCGGACGTCGCCAGACTCGGGCTTGCTGGGCTGATGCTGACCTTGCCGGCCAGTGCCGCGAATGCCAATGAGTCGTCCAATGACTTGAGGCCCAGATACAGATCCTCCCGCTTGTCGTTGCCAGCAGGCAAGCTTGAGGTGCCAAGACCCAGCAGTGCGCGCAGCCCGCCGACGAGTCCTTCTAGGCTGGCGAACTCGTTGTTCGATGTTGCTGCGAGCAGGCCATCAAACGTCGCTGCTGTTAGGCCTGTGCTGACCTTCTGAAGCAGCGCGTACACGGCCAGGGAGTCACCCAGTACCACTATCGAATGGTTGAGGCTGGGACTGGCGGGCAGGGGTTCGCCTGACAACCACTGGTTCTCGATCGGCACATCCACGGCCGCACCGGGTCGAGACCAGAGCCCAGCGATCGGGTTGGCGCCGACATCCTCCTGACGCACTTCGTTCGCTATCACGTTGGTGGTCATCGCGCCGATGGAGTTCTGGGTAGGCACGGCCAGGGTGGGAACGGCACCGCCGAGCTGCGAAAAGAACGCCTGGTTGATGGTGCTGTCTATAAAGCCGGGGGCGTTGAAGCTAGTCACTGATGCGGTGGACGCCTGGAACAGAGCGCCAAAGGCCATGGCTAGATGCCCGCCCAGGCTATGACCGGTGACGTCGAGACGTTGGCCGGGGTCCGCTGCAAGAGCGCTACGCAGTTCGCCTGTGGCTCGCGCGTCAGCCTTTCGAACCAGCGTGAAGGCTATGAATTCGTACTGCGGTACGACGCTATCAACTGCAGACGTGGCGCGCAGCCACCAGTTGTATAGCGCTGCGATCTGGGGGTAGGCGGCGCCGCCAGCAATGATGCTGTTGTTGCCGGTCCTCCAGTCCAGACCGACGGCTGCGAGACCCTCCGTGCCACGGATGGCAAGGGTCAAGTGATTGGTCGTGGTCTCCCTGAAGACGGTGAGTGACAGGCCGGTGCCGTTGCCAATCAGGGGTGATGCGTCGTCGTCGTATTGCAGGACGACGCTGTACTTGGCTGCGAACTGTTGGGCTTGGATCGCTGTGAAGCCACCATTCTCAGTCTGAAGTGCAACCAACAAGTCTTGCGTTGATATGCCGGCGGAAAGCGAGGCATACGCAGCTTGGGAAAGCTGTGCTTGAAGCGAGAGTTGCTGGAACGACATGTCATTTCTCCTGTGGCTTGAACACTTGCTGCTCTACATTGAAGACGGGCCCTTTCGGACATGAATACCGAGAGGGTTCAGCCGGACCTGGCAGATCTCCCCCAGAACGTCGGTAGATCACGACCTCGCCCAACACCTTGTCATCTGCCTTTCGAACGATCGCGCTGTTGATGCGTTGCATCGCAGGATTTCCTGTAACCAAAACTTCATTGGCCATACGCCCGACGTAATCAGGCCCGTATCTGCCGGCAGTGAATAGTTCGCTCCGATACTGCGGAAACACCTCCCCGTCCGGCCCGAAGTCCTCCTTGGGCAGCTTGACGGTTTCGTAGATCCGCACGCCGCCATCGATGGCACACAGGCGGTCCACTTCTCGGTCGAGGCTGATCTTTTGCACCCATCCGCATTGGCTCAGTCCAAGGGCGCTGAGCACAAGCAGGGCCAAAGTCGCGCCGACCATCGGCAAGCGCGATCGCGGCACGGTGGCTGCGTCTTGCGTCGCTTCGTCAGTCGATGCGGGTCGATCACGAGTCGTCATTGCCTTGCTCCTTCATGTTGCTGCGCCAAGTCACTCGCCGGGACTCAGCAAATACTTCGGGCGCCTTATGAGTGCCCATTACGTCCCTGTCGCTGCCGTTGCTGCGTGGAATGCGCGGGACACGTGCTGCGCATGCTGTCCTGGAATTGCCTCCGGTAAGGGCATTTGAAGCAGGTCGTCGTATCCACTCACGCCTGCGCCCAACCGATAACTCTGCGCATCCGCCATCGCCTGCATGCGCCAGCCCACATTGCCGCTCTCGCTGTGCATCGCGCTGATGGCGGCATCGGCGATCGCGTTGGCATCGAAGAAGTCGACCAGCCGTCCGTTCTCGCCATTGCGCATCACTTCTCTCACCGGCGCGGTGTCGCTCGCCACGATCGGGGCGCCGCAGGCCATGGCTTCGAGCAACGACCAGCTCAGCACGAAGGGGTAGGTCAGGTAGACATGCGCGTTCGACACCTGCAGCACCCGCAGGTATTGCTCACGCGGCAAGCGGCCCATGAAATGCGTGTGGGTCGGGTCCAGCTTCACTTGGGTCAGCATGTGTTCACGCCAGTTGCTGGCCGTGGCTGACTTGGTTTCTCCGGCCGCTGGTGGGCGTTGCCCGTAACTCACCTCGTCACCGCCAACGATCAGCGCATGGCACCGCGGGTCGATCCGCTGGATGCGTTCCAGCGCGCGCATGAAGATGTGAAAGCCGCGGTAGGGCTCCAGGTTGCGCGCGACGTAGGTGAGCACCGGCCGATCTATGTCGCCGGCCTCCAGCACCAGGCCGCTCGGCGTGGTCACTTTGGCGTCAGGGTCGGGCCCCAGCTCGTGGGTGGCGATGCCTTCGTGCTGCACCCGAATCTTCGAGTGGAAGATTTCCGGATGCCGGCTCTTTTGCCACTGCGTCGGTGCGACGGCCACATCGCAGTGCGTGAGGTTCAGCGTGTGCAGGGCGTTCCAGGTGCGTATGCGTGCACGTGTGTCGAAGCTGACCGGGAACTCCGGGTCGAAGCCGACATCAGCGCCATCGGCGCTGTAGAACCACTCGCACAGATGCACCAGGCGCGCGGCCGGAAACACATCCTTGGCATACAGCGTTTCGCCCCAGCCCGGGTGAGCGACGATCACATCAGGCACGAAGCCTGACTGGCGCATGCCCAGCATGGCGCGCGCGGTGGCTTGCCCGTGCAGCGTGGCGTCTTCCATCTGGCGCAGATAGGCGTGTTGATTCGACCGCACGGCGCGGGCGGGCTTGTAGCGCATCAGTGCCCTGAAGCCGGGCAAACCGGGCGCGGTGTCGCGGCCCAACCCGCGCACGTCCCAGCCGGGGCGCTGGCTCCAGGTGCGCACCAGGTGCGCAAACTGCCCGGGGAAGTTCTGGTGGATGACGAGCACGCGCATCAACGCTCCCGCAGGCTTTCGCCCAACGTCTGCTGAACCGGGCTCAGCAGGTAATCGATCACCCGGCGATGGCCGGTCTTGATTTCGGCGGTGATGTTCATGCCCGGGCTCAGCGCAATGCGCTGGCCGTCCACGGCGATGCTGTCCTGGCTGAACCGCAGCGTGGCGGGAAAGATGGCGCCGCGTTTTTCGTCGGCCACCGCATCGGCCGTCACTTTGCTGACGGTGGCATCGACCGTGCCGTAGCGGGTGTACGGAAACGTTTCCAGCTTGATGCTTGCCAACTGTCCGGGGTTGACGAAGCCGATGTCCTTGTTGTCGATCACGACCTCGGCGGTGACTTCGGCGTCCTTCGGCACGATCACCATCAGCACCTGTGCTTCTGTCACCACGCCGCCTTCGGTGTGCACCGCCACCTGCTGCACGGTGCCGTCTACTGGCGCAGTGAGTTGCGTGAGCCGGGAGCGCTGCTGGGCCTTGTTCAGCTCCTGGGTGGACTGCTGCCGCTTCAGGATCGCCTGGGCTTGCCGTTCACTCAGCGAGCGCTTGGTTTCGGCGAGGTATGCCGCGCGCGCTTGCGTGGTTTCTCGGGACGCGGCCTGGGCTTCGGCGAGCCGGGCCTGCTGCGTGGCCAGGTCGCGTTCCTGTTCGATGCGATCGCGGGTGCGGTCCTGGCCGGCGTGGCTGGACATGAAGCCTTTGTCCGCCAGCGCCTTGAAGTCGCTCTCCCGCTGCCGGACCATCGGCAGCGTCGCGTCCAGTTTGGCGATCGTCTCGCGGACCGTCGCCAGTTCGGCTTGTCGGAGTGTCTGCTCGGCATCGAGCTTGGCCAGCCGGGCAGAGATGTCCTGCCATTCGGCATCCAGTTGAGCGCTCATCTGGCTCGTTGCTGTCGCTGCAAGCGCTGGCGCACGTTGGGATCTCAGCGCCTGCATCAAGGCCGTGGTGCGCAATTCCTCCGACTGCGCCCATGCCAGTTGCTCCTGCGCGTTGGCGCCGTCGGCGCTGGCATGGGTGGCGTCCAGTTCCACCAGCACCTGCCCCGCTTGAACGGCATCGCCGTCTTTCACCAACACCTTGCGCACGACGCTCGTTTCCAGCGGTTGGAGCGTCTTCGTGCGCTCGCTCACCACGATGCGACCGGGCGCCACCGCGACGATGTCGATCCGACCGACGATGCTCCACACCAGTGCAACGACGAACAGCGCGCAGATCACCAGTGCAAAGCGCCGCGGCGCCGGGTGGACCGGCGTTTCCTGAAGGCTGAGTGCAGCGGGCAGGAAGGCGGCTTCGTCAGCCAGCCGCTTCGGCCCCGACAGTTCGTGCCGTATGGCCCACACGGCGCCGAAGATGGCGCGGTAGCGGGCCAGCAGGTCGAGGCCGGGGTGGCGCGGGGCGGCCGATTCGGAGGGGGTTCTCATGGCGTCACCGGTTGAGTGTGTTGGGCTGCGGCGCCTTCCTGCATCGCCCACAGGTGGGCATACAGCCCCTGCGGTCGGGTCCGCAACTGATCGTGCGTGCCTATCTCGACCACATGGCCCTTGTCCATCACGACGATGCGGTGGGCGTATCGAACGGCGCTCAGCCGATGGGCGATCACGAGCACCGTGCGACCCTGGCAGATCTGAGTCATATTGCGTTGGACGATGGCTTCGCTTTCGTAGTCGAGCGCGCTGGTGGCTTCGTCGAAGATCAGGATGCGCGGCTGGTTGAACAGCGCGCGGGCGATGGCGATGCGCTGGCGCTGCCCACCCGACAAGCTCGCGCCTTGCTCGCCCACCAGCGTGTCGTAGCCCTCGGGCAGCTCGCTGATGAAATCGTGTGCGCCGGCCAGTTGCGCGGCGCGCAGCACGGACTCGATTGGCGCAGCCGGGTCGGTGATGGCGATGTTCTCGCGCACGCTGCGGTGGAACAACAGGTTGTCCTGCAGCACCACGCCGACCTGGCGGCGCAGCTGTGCCGCATCGACTAGCCCGATGTCGATGCCGTCGATCAGGATGCGGCCCTGCTCTGGCGTGTAGAGCCGCTGCACCAGCTTCGTCAGCGTGCTCTTGCCCGAGCCCGAGCGCCCGACGATGCCGATCACCTCGCCGGGGCGGATGTCGAGGCTGAAGCCTTGCAAGGCCGGTGCAGCCTCCGGGCGGTAGCGGAAGGTGACCTGATCGAGCGTGATCTGCCCGCGGATCGGTGGCAGTTGCGCCGCATGGCTGGGCGGCACTTCCGTGCGCGTGTTCAGCACATCGCCGAGGCGCGCCATCGAGATGCCGGTCTGCTGGAAGTCGCTCCACATTTGCGCCATGCGCATGATGGGCTGGCTGACTCGGCCGGCAAACATG
>CANHNO010000159.1 GCA_947462065.1 Burkholderiales bacterium
AGCGAGCGCTGTGCGTCCAGCACATCGAGGTAGCTCGAAGCACCATTGCGATAGCGCAAGTCGGCCAGCCGTGCCCGCACGGCTTCGGACTGCGCCTGTGCCTGCTGGGCTCGAAGCTGCTCGCCCAGCGTTGCGCGGCCGGCCAATGCGTCCGCCACCTCACGGAAGGCGCTCTGCACCACGCGTTCGTATTGGGCGATGGCGATGTCTCGGCCGACCTGGGCGGCATCCAGGTTCGCCTGATTGCGGCCGGCATCGAAGATCGGCACCACCAGCTGCGGCGCGAAGCTCCAGGCGAAAGATCCGCCCTTGAACAGGCCCGATAGCTCGGTGCTGGCACTGCCGATGCTGGTGCTCAACGTGATGCGCGGGAAGAACGCTGCCCGGGCGGCGCCGATGTTGGCGTTGGCTGCGATCAGTTGCTGCTCTGCCTGGCGGATGTCGGGCCGGCGGTTCAGCAGGTCCGAGGGCAGACCTGCGGGCAGGTCGGGCAGCACCGTGTCGGCGAGCGCCAAGCCCGCGTTGCTGCTCGGTGCTGTCGCAGGTGCTGGGAGCGCATCGGCGGGCACGGGCTGACCGAGAAGCAGCGCCAGCGCGTTTTCATCCAGCGCTCGCTGTCGCAGCTGCTGCGCCAGCGCGACGCGCGCACCCTCGAGCAATGACTGCGCCTGTCGCAGATCGAGCTCGGAAGACGCACCGTTGTCGAATTTCAGTTGCGTCAGCTTCATCGATTCCTCGCGGGTGGCGAGCGTCAGCCGGGTGACCGCCAGCAACTCTTCATCGGCCAGCAGGGCGAGCCAGCTGTTGGCGACCGAAGCGATCAGGCTGATCTGCACTGTCTTGCGGGCCTCCTCGGTGCCGAGGAACTGCGCCAGCTGTGCCTGGCTCAAGCTGCGCACGCGACCGAAGAAGTCGAACTCGTACGAGGTGATCTGCAGCCCGGCGGTGTAGGTGCTGCTGATGCTGCCCCCGCTGCCGCTGTCGCCTACCCTCGGTTGCCGCGACGCGGTGGCGCCGGCGTTGGCGGTGGGCCACTCGTCGGCGCGCCGCACCTGGTATTGCGCGCGGGCCTGCTCGATGTTCAGAACCGCGATGCGCAGGTCGCGGTTGTGCTGCAGCGCGGTCTCGATCAGGCGCTGCAGGCGTGGATCACCGAAGTAGCGCTGCCACTCGATGTCGGCGGCGGCTTGCCCCGTGGGTGTGCCGGTTGCGCTGTTGCCCGGGTAGGCGCGCGGCACAGGCGACTCGGGACGCACATGGGCCGGGATGAAGGAACAACCGGCCATGCTGACCGCAGCGAGCGCCAGCATCGTCAGCCGCGCCATGGGCTGCGTCAGTGGTCGATGAGCGGCGGCCTTCATGGCCTCACCTCCGAACCTGTCCCCACGGTCCCGTCGGCCGCCGGCGGTGGCCTGCGCCGCCCGAACACCTTCATCACGACCACATAAAAGACAGGCACGAAGAACACCGCCAGCAGGGTCGCTGAAATCATGCCGCTCATCACGCCGGTGCCGATGGCACGCTGGCTGGCCGAGCCGGCGCCACTGGCAATCACGAGGGGCAGCACGCCGAGGATGAAGGCGATCGAGGTCATCAGGATGGGCCGGAAGCGCAGGTGCGCCGCTTCCAGGACCGCCTCGATCACACCCTTGCCCTCGGCGTGCAGGTCTTTCGCGAACTCGATGATCAGCACCGCGTTCTTGGCCGACAGACCGATGATGGTGATCAATCCGACCTTGAAGAACACATCGTTCTCCAGGCCTCGAAAGCTGACGCCGAGCACGACCCCCAGCACACCCAGCGGCACCACCAGGATCACCGCCAGCGGGATCGTCCAGCTCTCGTACAGCGCCGCCAGGCACAGGAACACCGACAGCAGCGAGAAGGCGAACAGGATCATCGCCGTCGAGCCCGAGAGTTTCTCTTCGCGTGATGGGCCAGTCCATTCATAAGCGAAGCCGGCCGGCAGTTGCGCGGCCAGCTTCTCCATTTCAGCCAGCGCCGCGCCACTGCTGACCCCCGCCGCAGGCTCGCCCTGGATGCGCATGGCCGGGTAGCCGTTGTAGCGCACCGTCTGCATCGACCCCTTGATCCACCGGGTGGTCGTGAACGCCGATAGCGGCACCGGCTGACCGGAGGTGTTCAGCGCATTGAGCTGCAACAGGTCATCGGGCTGCATCCGCGCCGGTGCATCGGCCTGCACCACCACCCGCTGCAGCCGGCCAGCGTTCGGAAAATCATTGACGTACGACGAGCCCAGCGCAGTGGACAGCGTGGTATTGATGGCCGCGAAGTTCACGCCCAGCGCGCCGGCCTTGTCGCGGTCGATGTCGAGCTGCAGCTGCGGCGCGTCTTCCAGTCCATCAGGGCGCACCGACATCAGGAGCGGGTTCTTGGCGGCCATGCCCAGCAGCTGGTTGCGCGCGGCGAGCAGCGCGTCGTGGCCATTACCACCACGGTCTTGCAGCCGCATCGCGAAGCCGTTCGAGCGGCCGAGTTCGCGAATCGCTGGCGGGCTGACCGGGAAGATGAACGCATCGCGGATCTGACCCAGTGCGCCGAAGGCCCTCGCCACCAGTGCCTGCGCGCTGCGCTCCTCGCCGGGACGCTCGTCCCAGTTCTTCAGTGTGACGAAGCCAAGCGCTGCGTTCTGGCCCGTGCCTGCAAAGCTGAAGCCGAGCACGCTGACGATGCTCTCCACGTCTGGCTGCTTCAGCATGTAGTCCTCGACCTGCTTCATCACTTCGGTCGTGCGGGCTTGCGTGGCGCCTGGTGGCAGTTGGACGTTGACCAGGATGTTGCCCTGGTCTTCGTTCGGGATGAACGATGTCGGCAGCCGGCCGAACATCACCACCACGGCGCCGATGATTGCGGCGTAGATGACCAAATAGCGCCCAGCGCGCTTCAGGATGCGCGCCACCACGCCCTCATAGCCCTTGGCGGTGCGGGTAAAGCCGCGGTTGAACCAGCCGAAGAAACCCGTCTTCGCGTGGTGGTGGCCGGCCTCGACCGGCTTCAGCAGCGTGGCGCAAAGGGCGGGCGTCAGTGTCAGCGCGAGGAAAGCCGAGAACGCGATCGCGCTCACCATCACTGCCGAGAACTGCCGGTAGATGTTGCCGACGGCTCCACTGAAGAAGGCCAGCGGCACGAACACCGAGATCAGCACCACCGTGACGCCGATGATCGCGCCCGAGATCTGACCCATCGCCTTGCGGGTGGCGGCCAGCGGCGACAGCCCCTCCTCGCTCATGATCCGTTCGACGTTCTCGACCACCACGATCGCGTCATCGACCACGATGCCGATCACCAGCACCATGCCGAACATCGTCAGAACGTTGATAGAGAAGCCCAGCGCCAGCAGCGACGCGAAGCTGCCCATCAGCGCAATCGGCACCACCAGCGTCGGGATCAGCGTGTAGCGGATGTTCTGCAGGAACAGGAACATCACCAGGAACACCAGCACCACCGCCTCGACCAGCGTCTCGACGACCTGCTTCACCGAGATGCTGATGAAGAGCGAGCTGTCGTACGGGATGGTGGCTTTGACGCCCGGCGGGAAGTACGGCGCCAGCTCGGCCAGGCGCTTCTTTACCGCGGTGGCGGTGGCGAGGGCGTTGGCGGTGGGCGACAGTTGCACCCCGACGCCGCTGGATGGCGCACCGTTCAAACGCGCGCTGCGCGCGCCGTAGGTTTGCGCGCCGAGTTCGACACGTGCCACGTCCTTCAGAAGCACCCGCGAGCCATCCGGATTGGCGCGCAAGAGGATGTTGCCGAAGTCCTCGGCGGAGGTCAGCTGGCCCTTGACCACCACGGTCGCAAAGATGGACTGGTCGGCGGTACTGGGCAGGTCACCGATGGTGCCCGAGGCGACCTGCGCGTTCTGTGTGGCAATCGCCGCATTCACATCAGCAGCCGACAAGCGCAGACCCACCAGCTTGGCCGGGTCAAGCCAGATGCGCATGGCGCGCTCGGTGCCGAACAGCGTGGCCTGGCCTACGCCGGAAACGCGCTGGATCTCGGGCACCACATTGCGCGCCGCATAGTCACCGAGTGCGATCGGATCCAGCGAGCCGTCGGTGCTCGACAGGATGATGAACAGCAGGAAGTTCGGGTTCGCCTTGTCGACGCGCACCCCCTGCTGCGTCACTGATTGCGGCAGCCGCGGCGCGGCGCGGGCCAGCCGGTTCTGCACATCAACCTGGGCGAGGTCGGGATTGGTACCGGGCGCGTAGCTCAGCGTGATCGAGCCAGTGCCGTCGGCCTGGCTGACCGACTCCATGTAGATCAGGCCCGGCGAGCCGTTCATTTCCCGCTCGATGACCGCCACCACGGTCTCTTCCAGCGTCTTCGCCGAGGCGCCGGGATAGGTGACGTTGACGACGATCGCCGGGGGCGCCACCGGCGGGTACTGTGCAATCGGCAACTGGGTGATCGCGACGCCGCCGATCAGCAGGATGAACAGTGCGATGACCCAGGCGAAGATGGGTCGGTTGATGAAGAACTGGGCCAAGGCGCGGTCCTCAGTTCGCTGACTTGGGCGATGACGCTGCGGGCTGCCAAGGCACGGGTTTCACCACCGTCACGCCGCGCAGCTTCTGGAAGCCGTCGACCATGACCTGATCGCCCGCCTTCAGCCCGTCGAGCACGACCCATTGGCCGCCTTGTGAGCCGCCGATCTTCACCGGGCGCGGCGCGAAGCTGCCATCGGTGGCCACGACCAGCACGCTGTCACCTTGCGGCGTGCGTGTCACGGCCTGTTGTGGCAACAGCACGGCGTCACCTGCCTGTGCCTGCTGCACCCTCACCCGCACATAGGTGCCTGGCAGCAGCAGGCCCGCAGGGTTGGGCACCTCGGCGCGCAATGTGATCTGGCCCGACGTGGTGTCGACCGTCAGGTCGGAGAACAACAACTTGCCGGGCGCACCGTAGACCGTGCCGTCTTCGAGCACCACCTGCACCGTACCGGCCTCGGCCGCACCGCTGCGTTGCAGCTTGCCGGCTTCTATCGCCTTGCGCAGCCGCAGTACCTCGGTGGTCGATTGGGTGAAGTTCACGTACATCGGATCGATCTGCTGCACCAGGGCCAGTGGCGTGGCGTCACCCTGGCCGACCAGCGCGCCTTCGGTGACCAGCGCGCGGCCGATGCGGCCCGAGATCGGCGAGGTCACCGAGGCGTAACCCAGGTTGATCTGGGCGGTGGTGACGGCGGCGCGCGCAGAAGACACATCGGCATCGGCCTGCTTGAACGCCGCGACCGCGTTGACATAGTCCTGCTTGCTGATGGCGTTGGCTTCGAGCAGCGGCTTGTAGCGTTCGGCCTGCGCGGCCGCCTGCTCTCGGGTGGCCTCGGCGCGGGCCTGTGCTGCCTGGGAACTTTGCAGTTGCGCGCGGTACGGTGCGGCGTCGATCTGGAACAGCAATTGCCCCGCCTTCACGTCGCTGCCTTCGCGGAACGCGCGCTTCAGCAGGATGCCCGCAGCCCGCGCCCGCACCTGCGCGATGCGTGTGGCTTCGAGTCGGCCGGGCAGTTCGCTGGTCAGACCCACCGCCTGTGGCGACACGGTGATCACGCCAACCGCCGGCGCGGGGGCGCTGGCCGCAGCAGACGCGCCTGCCTCGCCTGACTTCGCGCCGCAGCCTGACAACCCCAGTGCCACCGAAGCACACAGGAGAGTCGTTACCAATGCTGCGATTGGGAATCCAGCTCTTGTCTGCGCAGGCATGCGACATCGTCCTGTAGGGAAACCTTGCGCGCTCAAAGCGAACAGAAGGCGGATTGGCTCGGATCAGTGTCCGACCGAAGAAGAACCAGTCTACAAACATTCAAGTCCGTATGTTCTGGCAATCTGGTGGTGTCCCATGGCACGAAGAACCAGGGACGACGCTGCCGTTGGAAGAGCAGATCCACCGCTCGGCCGACCCAGGCCATGCCGACCCGCTGCTCAAGGTGCGCAACAGCCTGGTACCCGGGCCCTCGCACCTACCTGGCCGGGCTCGCGCTTCCG
>CANHNO010000160.1 GCA_947462065.1 Burkholderiales bacterium
ACTCTTCGAGACCACGCTGACGCGGCCCGACCTGTTCGGCAACTACTACCGACAACAGTTCGACCTGCTGCTGCGCAACCACCAGGTGTCGATCGAGATCGGCACCAGCACGCAGCCAATCCCGGTGCATTTTTCGCTGGCCGACAACGACCACCTCGAAGGCTCTCTGGATCCGGCGCGCCGCCTGCTGATGCGCGATCTGTTCGACCTGCCCGATCTGGCCGCGATGGATGACGGTATTGCCAACGGCACCTACGAGCCCGAGCTTGGCAAGGACGGCAAGGTAAGGCAGCCACTGTCGCTGTTCACCGCACCTCGCGTCGACTACTCGCTGCACCGGCTGCGCCACTACACCGGCACCGCACCCGATCATTTCCAGAACTTCGTGCTGTTCACCAACTACCAGTTCTACATCGACGAGTTCGTGCGCCTGGGCCATGCGGCGATGAGCGATCCGACCAGCGCCTACACCGCCTTCGTCGAGCCGGGTGGTGTGATCACGAGACGGGAAGGCCTGCCTGCCCGGGACGGCGACGAGTTGGGCAAAGCGCCGCCGCGATTGCCGCAGATGCCTGCCTACCACCTGCTGCGCGACGACCGCGCCGGCATCACGATGGTCAACATCGGCGTGGGCCCCTCGAACGCAAAGACCATCACCGACCACATTGCGGTGCTGCGCCCGCATGTATGGATCATGCTGGGCCACTGCGCAGGGCTGCGCACTACGCAGCAGCTGGGCGACTATGTGCTGGCCCACGGCTATGTGCGCGAGGACCATGTGCTGGATGAAGACCTGCCGCTGTGGGTGCCAATTCCGCCGTTGGCCGAAGTGCAGGTGGCGCTGGAGGCGGCGGTCGCCGAGGTGACTCAGCTGCAGGGCTATGAGCTGAAACGCATCATGCGCACCGGCACGGTGGCCAGCACCGACAACCGCAACTGGGAGTTGCTGCCTTCGCACCATGTG
Source organism: Burkholderiales bacterium (assembly GCA_947462065.1). Lineage (GTDB taxonomy): Bacteria > Pseudomonadota > Gammaproteobacteria > Burkholderiales > Burkholderiaceae_C > PBB1. The sequence continues at coordinate 965 of CANHNO010000160.1, forward strand.
GCAACGACGCCGGATCGCCGCTTCAGCCAGAGCCGCGCGGTCGCGCTCGACATGGAGAGCGCGACCATCGCCGCGAATGGCTTCCGCTTTCGCGTGCCCTACGGGACATTGCTGTGCGTCAGCGACAAGCCGCTGCACGGCGAGATCAAGCTGCCGGGCATGGCCAACAACTTCTACCGGGAACGGGTCGATCAGCACCTGCGCATCGGCATACGCGCGCTCGAGTTGCTGCGAGAACAAGGCTTCGATCAGCTGCACAGCCGCAAACTGCGCAGCTTTGCCGAAGTGGCGTTTCAATGACCTTTTCGCAGAGCAGATGAGCACATCGGTAGCCTCCACGCCGACGATCACGCTGCGCGATGTGGTCAAGTGCTACGCAAGCGGCACGCTGGCGCTGCAGGGCATCTCGTTCGAGGTTGGCGCGCGCGAGTTCGTCTCGTTGCTCGGACCCTCGGGTTGCGGCAAGAGCACGGTGCTGCGGCTGGTCGCCGGGCTCGATGAAGCAACCAGCGGGCGCATCGCCTCGCCCGCGCTCGGCAGCGCCACGACCCGCGACACCGCTTTCGTGTTCCAGGACCCGACGCTGATGCCTTGGGCCAGCGTGTTCGACAACGTCTGGCTGCCGCTGCGGCTGGCTGGCCGCTCGAAGGCCGATGCCACGGCGCAGGTGCGGCAGGTGCTGGCCCTCGTCGGTCTTGGCGATTTCGAAGCCGCCTTCCCAGTCGAGCTGTCCGGCGGCATGCGCATGCGCACCTCGATCGCCCGCGCCCTGGTCACGCAGCCGCGCGTGCTGCTGATGGACGAACCGTTTGCGGCGCTCGACGAGATCACTCGCCAGCGGCTCAATGCCGATCTGCTGGCGTGGTGGCACTCGAATGCGCTGGCGGTGCTGTTCGTCACCCACAGCGTATTCGAGGCGGTATTCCTGAGTCAGCGCGTGCTCGTGATGGGCGCACGGCCAGGCCGCATCGTGGCCGAGGTCGTCGTCGACGAGTCGCTGCCTCGCACCGCCGAGTTCCGCACCTCGCAGCGTTACGCGCAGATCTGCCGCGATGTGACGCGCGCCCTGGAAGTCGCCTCGGCGGCAGACGGGCTCGGCGCGTGAGGCGCTGGCTGCCGCTGCTGAGCGTGATCGGCTGGCTGCTGGCCTGGGAAGCGCTGGTGCGAATCGCAGAGATTCCCGCATACACCCTGCCCGCACCGACCGTGGTTCTGCAGACGCTGATCGCCAATCTCGGCTCGCTGTCGCTGAGTTGGTGGTTCACATTGCAGATCACCTTCGGCGCGCTGGCACTGGCCTGCCTCGGCGGCGTGCTGATTGCCGCGGTGTTCGCGTTGTCGGCACGGATCGAAGCGGTGTTGCTGCCATTGGCCGTGGTGCTGCAGGTGACGCCGGTCGTCGCGATCGCGCCTCTGATGCTGATCTACATCGACAGCACCACCGCGGCTCTGCTGTTGTGCGCCTGGATCGTGGCGTTTTTCCCCATCCTGTCGAACACGGTGATCGGTCTGCGCTCGGCGGACCCGCTGCTGCGGGACCTGTTCCAGCTGTATCGCGCGACTCCGATGCAACGGCTGCGTCTGCTGCTGATGCCGAGTGCGCTGCCTTATTTCGTCGCCGGGCTGAAGGTGTCGGGCGGGCTCAGCCTCATCGGCGCCGTCACGGCCGAAATGGTGGCGGGTGCGGCAGGCCGCGAAACCGGGCTGGCTTCACGCATTCTGGAAGCAAGCTTTCGCACCGAGACACCGAAGATGTTCGCCGCCTTGCTGCTGCTGGTGGCGACGGGGCTGATGATCTTCGCTGCGTCGAACGCGCTGTCGCGGCGGCTGCTGGCGCGTTGGCATGCGCTGGAGCAGCCTCGCAACTGAACGTCGTCCAGGAGCCATTGATGTCAACCTTTCGCTTTCGCACGGGCGCGATCGCCTGTGTCCGTGGGCTGATCGCCCTGACCTGCCTTTCCGCCGCGTTGGCACACGCTGAAGACAAGATCCGCTTTGCCACCAACTGGAAGGCACAGGCGGCGCACGGCGGCTTCTACCAGGCGATTGCCGATGGCACCTACAAGAAATACGGCCTGGATGTGACGCTGCTGCAAGGCGGCCCACAGGTGAACAACCGCCCGCTGCTGCCGGCAGGTCGCATCGATTTTCTGATGACCGGCAACCTTCTGCACAGCTTTGACAACGTGAAGAACGGCGTGCCCACCATCGTTGTGGCCAGCATGTTCCAGAAGGACCCGCAGGCACTGATCGCCCACCCGGGTCAGGGCTACGACAACTTCTCTGCGCTTAAGTCGGCACCACTGGCGCTGGTCGCCAAGGATGCGCAGTTCAGCTGGTGGCCTTGGCTGAAGGTCGTGCATGGCTTCCGCGACGAGGCTCTGAAGCCATACAACTACAACCTCGGCCCCTTCCTCGCGAACCCCAAGGCAATTCAGCAGGGCTACTCCGTGGCTGAACCGATCTATGTCGAGACCCAAGGTCGCTTCAAGCCGGTGGTGCACCTGCTGGCCGATCACGGCTTCAGCACCTACTCGACGGTGATCGAGGCACGAACGGAGATGGTGGCGAAGCAGCCCGCGCTGGTACAGCGCTTTGTCGATGCGTCGATCATTGGCTGGGTCAACTACCTGTACGGTGATCGCAGCGCTGCACACGCGCTGATGAAACGAGACAACCCCGATATGAGCGATGCCGAGCTGGAGGCGTCGGTTGCCTTGATGAAGCAACAAGGCATCGTTGATTCGGGCGAATCGCTGACGCGGGGGGTCGGCGCGATAAACCCGGCGCGCATCCGTGACTTTTACCAGCAGATGGTCAAGGCCGGGCTGTATCGCGCCGGCGAGGTGGATCTGAGCCGTGTGGCGACAACGCAGTTCGTCAACAAGCAAGTCGCTGTGCCGCTGAAAGCTACGCTCCTGAAGCGCTGAGCAAGGGAACACCCGGATACAACTCGAGGTGTTGGCGCCGATAAACAAGCGAGAAGAGTGCATGCAAGCTCTGTATGCGACGCTCGAACCATGTCCGACATCAGACCGACGACCGAGTTCACCCGCCTGACGCAGCCGCTGCCCGACCTCTCGGCCTGGGTGGCATGTTTTCGTGACGCAGAGATTCCCGTGATGGCGGACACTGCCGATGCACTGGAGGCGATGCGTGAGCGCGAGGACGATGTCGACGCGAACCTGATCGGCGAGATGATCGCCGACGACCCGCTGATGACACTGAAGGTGATGGCCTACGGCGCCAAGAATCGCTCGGCGCGCGTGGTCACGGAACCGGAGACAGTGACCTCGACGCTGGTGATGATGGGCATCTCGCCCTTCTTTCGAGCATTTGGCCCGCAGCCGGTGCTTGATGACATGCTGGCGGATCGCCCTGAAGCCTTGGCCGGATTGAACGAGGTGCTGCGCCGGGCCAGGCGGTCGGCAAACTTCGCGCTGTCATTTGCAGTGCACCGTCTCGATCCCGATGCAGCCATCATTCATCAGGCGGCTCTGCTTCATGACTTTGCCGAGATGTTGCTGTGGTGCCAAGCGCCAGATCTGGCGCTCGGCATACGCGAGGCACAACGCGCCGACCCGTCGCTGCGATCGAGCGCTGAGCAACGCAGGCGTCTGAATGTCGAACTTCTCGATCTTCAGCATGCGCTGATGTTGGAGTGGCGCCTCCCAGATCTGCTGGTACGCATCACCAACGACAAGCACGCCAAGCAACCGAACGTGCAATGCGTCATGCTCGGTGTGCGGCTCGCGCGGCACACCTCCGCCGGATGGGACAACCCTGCGATTCCTGACGACGTCAGCGACGTCGCCCACTTGCTCAACCTGTCCGCCGAAGCCACCCTCAGCCTGTTACGGGGCCTGGACGCCTAGGCAGCCCAGCGAGGCTCGGGAGGCGTCACATCACCTCAGCCAGCGAACGACTTCGCGAAAAACCTCATCGCGATGCGCCATCTGGATGTGTGCCGACGATGAGACGTGGCGATTGTCGGCACCAGGCAAGGTGCCGTTAGCTGTCGGAAACACGATGTTGTCGCAGTGGCTGTAAAAACAGGTGAAGAGTTGATATCTCGACGGCGGCTCAGCAGCAGCCAGAGCAGTCAACCAGTGGCTGCCAATTCGCATGCGCTTGGCGACGTCGGTGGTGGCCAGACGCGCCAAGGCAGTGCCTTGGTGCGGCGCGGCGATGGTGATGATGCGATGAACGCGGTCATCCGCTGATCTGTTGCGCAGCCATGCGCGAACGGACAGGCCTCCCATGCTGTGGGTCACGATCACAGGGGTCAGCCCCGTGGTCTGCGTGATCCGACGCACAGCAGCATCAATCGCATCACACCCATCGTCGATAGTCCCGAACACCGGCTCGAGCGTGATGGCCGTGTGCGGAATGTCGAGCTTGCGCAATTCGAGCATCCAGGAGTTCCAGAAACCACGGTTGCAAAGCAGGCCGTGAATCAACAGGACAGCTCGCCGGCCTTGCTGAGAGGCGGGCCGGTCACGGAACTTCTCGGATCGAAACGGCTGCTCCCAATAGAACACCCGGGCCGAGATCATCGTTTCAGCACACCATGCTGTCAGGACATTCCATGGTCGAACGCGATATCGCGCCTGCGGGCGATTCGCCCGGTACATCAGCATGAACTCTAACGCCAGCGTGCCTGCGTGAATCAACGGGACAGCCAGTACACCGGCCATCATCCAGACGGGATTCAGATACTGAACAGATGCCCAAACCCAGACACCCAAGGCAGCCATAAAGCCGATCAGCATGAGATTTTGTACTCTGGCCAACATATCCAGTTATTTACCAATCCCCCAAAAGGGGAAACCCCCGGGCCTTGTGGGGCACGGGGGTTTCAGGGTAGTAGCCTGACGATGTCCTACTTTCACACGGGAACCCGCACTATCATCGGCGCTGAGGCGTTTCACTGTCCTGTTCGGGATGGGAAGGAGTGGGACCACCTCGC
>CANHNO010000161.1 GCA_947462065.1 Burkholderiales bacterium
CCATCGGGGCCATCACCTTCAGCGGCTCGGTGATTGCCTTCGGCAAGCTCAGCGGCAAGTACAAGTTCCGGCTGTTCCAGGGCGCCCCGGTGCAGTTTGCCGGCCAGCACAAGCTGAACCTTGTCCTCGGTCTGAGCCTGCTCGGCCTGGGCCTGGTGTTCATGTTCACCGGCAGCTGGACCGCGTTCTTCGCGATGCTGGTACTCGCCTTCGTTTTGGGCGTGCTGATCATCATCCCGATCGGCGGCGCGGACATGCCGGTGGTGGTGAGCATGTTGAACAGCTACAGCGGCTGGGCGGCGGCCGGCATCGGTTTCAGCCTGAACAACGCGATGCTGATCATCGCCGGCAGCCTGGTGGGCAGTTCGGGCGCGATCCTGAGCTACATCATGTGCAAGGCGATGAACCGTTCGTTCTTCAACGTGATCGGCGGAGGCTTTGGCGGCGAATCAGCCGCAGCGGGCGGCGCCAAGGCCGAAGCACGGCCGGTCAAGAGCGGCAGCGCCGACGACGCGGCCTTCGTGCTGGGCAACGCAGAAACCGTGGTCATCGTGCCGGGCTATGGCCTGGCCGTGGCCCGCGCCCAGCATGCGGTGAAGGAGCTGGCCGCCAAGCTGACCGAAAAGGGCATCACGGTGAAGTACGCGATCCACCCGGTCGCCGGCCGGATGCCAGGCCACATGAACGTGCTGCTGGCCGAGGCCGAAGTGCCATACGACCAGGTGTTCGAGATGGAAGACATCAATGGCGAGTTCGGTCAGGCCGACGTAGCAATCATCCTCGGCGCCAACGACGTGGTGAACCCGGCCGCGCTGACCAAGGGCAGCCCGATCTACGGCATGCCGATCCTCGAGGCCTACAAGGCCAAGACCATCATCGTCAACAAGCGCTCGATGGCTGCGGGCTACGCCGGCCTCGACAACGAACTGTTCTACATGGACAAGACCATGATGGTCTTCGGCGACGCGAAGAAGGTGGTCGAGGACATGGTCAAGGCGATCGAGTGATTCGGATAGCAGGGCAGCGATAGCCCCACGGGCCACGGCGAAGGTACGCCCAGAAGGCCAGGAACGATCCTTGCGGATCTCTGTCCATGCTGCCGGGCAACAAGGACTCATCAACGCGCACCGCGGTGATCGCGGGAGCAGTCGACACGCTGATCACGCTCGCCGCGCTGCTGGCGGCGCAGTCGTCAGTGCTTCTGGCCGACTTCCTGAAGACCGGGCTCGAGTTCATCGCCGTGCTGCTGGCCTGGGTCGCCATGCGGCACCTGGCACGCGGCGCAGGTGAGGCCTACGACTACGGCATCGGCAAGCTGGAGAACCTGTCGAGCCTGATCGTGGCCGCCTTGATGGGGCTGGTGTTCATTGTCATCACGGTCAATGCGGTGCGTGGGCTGTTGTCGCCAGCGCACGTCGGTGGGATCGGGGTGACCATCAGCTTGGTGGCGCAAGTGGTCTTCGGCAGCATCAACTGCTGGCTGTGGCGGCGCTGCCGACTGGCGGCTCAAGCCGAAAACTCACCGCTGATGGCCTCGCAGGCCAAGCTGTTCTTCACCAAGCTGTTTGGCAATGTGTTCATCTTCGGCTCGCTGTCGCTGAGCCTGCTGCTGGCCGATCACAGCTGGTCGGTCTACATCGACCCCATCGCCTCGCTGGTGATCGCCGGCAGCATCCTGATCTCGGCCATTGGCGTGTTTTCCAGCTCGGTCTACGACCTGCTCGATGGCACGCTGGAAGAAAAGGACAAGCTCGACATCATGCGTGAGCTGGTGCTGCACTTTCACCGCTACGACCGGTTGTACGGCGTGCGGTCGCGGCGCGCTGGCAACCGGGTGTTCATCGACATTCACGTCGGCTTCGACCCCGCTCGTCGCGTCGGCGATGTCGAACAGGACATCGCGGCGATGCGCGCTGGCGTGATGCGCCATTTCAAGAATGCCTGTGTGACGGTGGTGCTGGGGCCGGAGCACAGCAACCCGCCGCAGCGACGACAAGCTCTCGAATCACCCGATGCCGGGTCTTGAACGATCCCTCAGAATCCGGCGATCGCAATGGAGCCGGGGCACCATGGAAAAAATCTGGCTCAAGCATTACCCACCAAGCGTGCCAGCGCTGATCGATGTGGCCGAGTGCGACTCGCTGGTCGCCTTGCTGGAAGACAGCTTCCGCAAGTACCGCGACCTGCCAGCCTGCAAGTTCATGGGCCACACGCTCAGCTTCGGTGAGATCGATGCGTTGTCTACCGCCTTTGCGGCCTGGCTGCAGGCTCAGGGCTTCGCCAAGGGCGACCGCGTCGCGCTGATGATGCCCAATGTGCCGCAGTACCCGGTCGCAGTCGCCGGCGTGTTGCGCGCAGGCTGCGTGGTGGTCAACGTCAACCCGCTGTACACACCTCGCGAGCTCGAACACCAGCTGAGGGATTCCGGCGCGACCGGCATCGTGGTGCTGGAAAACTTCGCGACCACGCTGCAACAGGTGTTGCCCACGGTGGCGGTGCGCAAGATCGTGATCACCGCGCTGGGTGACCTGCTGGGCGCGCCCAAGTCGTGGATCGTCAACACGGTGGTGCGCCATGTGAAGAAGCTGGTGCCGACGTACGCGCTGCCAGGCTCGGTGCGCTTCAATGCCGCCCTGTCCGCCGGTCGGAAACAAACCCTGCGGCCACCCGCGGTGGGACCGGATGACATCGCGGTGCTGCAATACACCGGTGGCACCACCGGCATCAGCAAGGGCGCGGTTCTGTTGCACCGCAACCTGGTGGCCAACATCCTGCAGTCGGAGGCCTGGTATGGCCCGGCGCTGAAGAAGATCCCCCAAGGTGTGCAGATCCTGACGGCCTGTGCGCTGCCGCTGTATCACATCTTCGGCTTCAACACGAACATGATGCTGGGGCTGCGCATGGGCGGCTGCAGCTTGCTGATACCCAATCCGCGCGACCTGCCTGCCGTTTTCAAGACCCTGGCCGGCGAGCGAATCCACAGCTTTCCGGCCGTGAACACGCTGTTCCGCGCGATGGCCAGCCACCCGGATTTCGATCGCGTGGACTGGAGCCAGCTGGTCATCTCGGTGGGGGGTGGCATGGCCGTACACAGTGCGACCGCACAGCTGTGGCTGGAGAAGACTGGCTGCCCAATCGTGGAGGGCTATGGTTTGTCGGAAACCTCGCCGACCGCCAGCTGCAACCCGATCGACAGCACCAGCTTCAGCGGCACCATCGGCCTGCCGATGCCCAACACCGAGATGAAGCTGGTCGACGAAGCCGGCAACGAAGTTCCGCAGGGCACGGCCGGCGAAATCGCGATCCGCGGCCCGCAGGTGATGGCCGGCTACTGGCAGCGGCCGGAGGAAACGGCCCAGGCGATGACAGCCGACGGCTTCTTCCGCTCGGGCGACATCGGCACCGTGGACGAGCGCGGCTACTTCAAGATCATCGACCGCAAGAAGGACATGATCAAGGTCAGCGGCTTCAACGTCTACCCCAACGAGGTTGAAGAAGTGGTGTCGCAGCTGGCTGGTGTCGCCGAATGTGCTGCGGTCGGGGTGCCTGACGAGAAGGCCGGCGAGGTGATCAAGCTGGTCATCGTGCGCAGCAACGAGCAGCTCACCGAGGCCGCGGTGCGCGCCCATTGCGAGGCCTTGCTGGCGGGTTACAAGCGGCCACGGGTGATCGAATTCCGCACCGAAATGCCAAAGACCAACGTCGGCAAGATACTGCGGCGTGTGCTGCGCGACGGTGGCTGACACCGCACTGCACTCCAGCGATGCCGCCCCGCTTCTTTGTTCCACCGCCACTGCAGGCGGGTGGCCACTGTGTGCTGCCGCCCGGGCCGACCCGTCACGTGCAGGTACTGCGGATGCAGCCCGGTGATGCGATCACGCTGTTCGATGGCCAGGGCGGTGAATGGCAGGCGCACATCGAGCAGATGGGTCGCAACGTGGTGTCGGTGCAGGTGCTGGCGCATCAGCCTGCGGACCGCGAACTCGCCATCGACGTGACGATCGCGATGGGCATGCCGGCCAATGAACGGATGGACAGCGTCGTCGAGAAGACGACCGAGCTGGGTGTCGCCGTCATCCAGCCCTTGCTTTGCGAGCGCTCGGTGCTGCGTCTGGCTGGCGAGCGGGCCGACAAGAAGGTGGCTCACTGGCAGTCGGTCGCTGCGGCCGCGAGTGAGCAATGCGGCCGCACCCGGGTGCCGACGGTGCAGCCGGTTCGCGCCTTGTCTGCATGGCTGGCGGGACTGTCGTCGGAGGTGATCGGCCGGCGTCATGTATTGAGCCTGCGTGCCGGCGGTCACGGTGTGGCCTCTGGCCAACCTGGAGAGCAGTTGCTGTTCCTCAGTGGGCCCGAAGGCGGCCTGTCAGAGGCGGAGGAACTGGCTGCGCTACGCGCTGGATTTCAGCCGATCTCACTCGGCCCGCGGGTTCTGCGCGCCGACACCGCGCCGCTCGCCGTGCTGGCCGCCTTGGCGTTGGCGCCGCGCTGACCCGGAGCCCGAGGGCGGTATCTCAGCGCGGTGGCACGGCGTCGCTGCGCATCGTTCCCGCCACCAGATCGAAGCGGAACAGGCGGCATTCGATCGGCCCATTCCACATCGGAGTGCGACGTGATTCCTTCAGCCGCATCGCGCTGGGCAGTTTCATGTCAGGGCTGAGCACATGGGCCGTCCAGCCAGCGGGATGCCGGGTGTAGGCGCGCTTCCAGTGCGCGCTGAGGCGAGCGAAGAAGTCGTCGGGCAGGTCCTTGTTGCCTGGGTCCGCGCTCGATGGCCGCGGCGATGACCCGGCCTTGCCCGCCACCTCGATGCGCTCGCCGTAGGGTGGGTTCAACATAAGCGTTCCAGGCAAGTCGTCGGGCAACTCAGGCGCCGGACGCTCCAGCGCATCGCCGCCGTTGAAGGTGATGGCGGCCTCGACGCCAGCGCGCTGCGCATTGCGGCGCGCGAAGTCGACCATGCGGAACGACACGTCGCTGGCATGGATCGGCACTGCCGACGCATGGATACGCGCCTGCGCGTGGCTGCGCAGCCGCTGCAGTTCGGCGCGCATCTCGGGCGTGGCAAACGGCAACAAGCGCTCGAAGGCAAAACGGCGCTTCAAGCCCGGTGCAATACCGCAGGCGATCTGCGCCGCTTCGATCGCGATCGTGCCGGAGCCGCAGCATGGGTCGTGCAGCGCACCGCCCGCGTCCGGTCTGCCTTGCCAGCCCGCGGCAGCCAGCATCGCGGCGGCCAAGGTTTCCTTCAGCGGCGCGTCGCCCTTGTCCTCGCGCCAGCCGCGCTTGAACAGCGGCTCGCCGGAGGTGTCGACGTAGAGCGCCGCACGCTCTTCGCCCAGGTGCAGCACCAGCGCCAGATCGGGTTGGCGAATGTCGACGCTCGGACGCTCGCCAGTGGCATCACGCAGCACATCGCAGACCGCATCCTTGATGCGCAGCGCCGCGAAATTGAGGCTGCGCAGCGGGCTGCGGTGGGCGGTGGTGTCGACGCGCAAGGTGTGTTGCGGCGTGATCCATTGCGTCCAGTCGACGCTGGCGGCCAGGTCGTAAAGCGCCTGCTCGTCGCGATAAGCGCCTTCGGCCACCTCGACCAGTACCCGCTGCGCGAGGCGCGATTCGAGGTTCAGCACCATCACCTCGCTCGGGCCGCCATCGAGCGCGACTCCCCCGCGAAGGGCATGTACCGCCACCTCTGGCAGCACACGCTTGACTTCGTCAGCGAGCAACGCCTCAACGCCGGCGGCGCACGGTAGAAAAAAGGGAGCAGTCATGCGGGCTCGGCGGGCAACCCGCTCACATCGTCTTGCGCAGATTGGCCGGCGCGATGCGCAACGCCTCGCGGTACTTGGCGACGGTGCGGCGGGCCACCTGGATGCCCTGTTCCTCGAGCATCTTGCTGAGCTGGCTGTCTGAGAGCGGCTTCAGCAC
>CANHNO010000162.1 GCA_947462065.1 Burkholderiales bacterium
GCAACATACCGAGTGAGCGAGCGTGCTTCACTGCGGCCAGGGTGTCCGCCGTCTCGCCGCTTTGCGTGATGGTCACGACCAGCGTGCGCGGGTTCGGCACGCTGTCGCGATAGCGGTATTCGCTGGCGACTTCCACGCTGGTCGGGATCCTGGCAATGCTCTCCAGCCAGTACTTCGCGACAGAGCCGCTGTAATAGCTGGTGCCACAGGCCAGGATCAGCACCGAGTCGATGTGCTGGAACACGCGCCCGGCACCCTCGCCGAACAACGCGGGTGAAATGCCCTGCACCGCGTCCAGCGTGTCAGCGATGGCTTTCGGCTGCTCGAAGATTTCCTTCTGCATGTAGTGGCGGTAGGGCCCCAGCTCGGCCGCACCCGAATGCGCCTGCACCGTGCGCACATCCCGCTGCACCGTGTGAAAGCGGCCGTCGACACCTGCAGTGATGGCCACGCTGCCCAACTGCAGGTCGACCACATCACCTTCTTCGAGATAGACGATCTGGTCGGTCACTCCAGCCAGTGCCATCGCATCGCTGGCCAGGTAGTGGTCACCCAGCCGGTCGCCGGTGCCGATGCCCAGAATGAGTGGCGAGCCGGCGCGCGCACCGATCACGCGCTGTGGCTCGTCGCGGCAGAAGACCGCGATCGCATAGGCGCCACGCAAGCGCTGCACCGCGCGTTGCACTGCAGCCAGCAGGTCGCCGTCGTAGAGGTGGTCGACCAGATGGGCGATGACCTCGGTGTCGGTCTGGCTGTCGAAGCGGTAGCCCAGACGGCGCAGTTCGTCGCGCAGTTCATCGTGGTTCTCGATGATGCCGTTGTGCACCAGCGCCACGCGGCCAACGGCAGCCACGCCATCACTGGCCCCGCCCTCGTCAGACCGGACCGGACCGGGCGAGAAATGCGGATGCGCGTTGTGGACTGCCGGCGCGCCGTGCGTGGCCCAGCGGGTGTGCGCAATGCCGGTGCCGCCTTCGACCTGCTCGGCCGCGACGTTGATTTCAAGTTCAGCCACCCGCTCGGTGCTGCGCGCGCGGCGCAGGGCACCGCGCTGGTGAACGGCCACACCACAGGAGTCATAGCCCCGGTATTCGAGCCGCTTCAGGCCCTCGATCAGTACCGGGACGATGTTGTGCCTGCTGACGGCGCCGACGATGCCACACATGAGAAATCTCCGGGTTACGGTAGAGCCAAGCCGATGCTACGCAGCCAAGCCTCGCTGCGGGCGAGGTGCGCGCGGCGAGAAACAGCGGAATCGACCAAATGCGGCATTAATCACGTGATCTGTTTGACGATCACCAGGCCCTTCAGGTACTCGCCCTCTGGGAAGGTCACCGTCATCGGGTGATCTGGCGCGGCACCGGTGCGCGCATGAATCTGCCCGTCGATGCCGGCATCAAGCCCGGCACCAGCCACGATCTTGTGGAACAGATCGGCGCTGACACCACCCGAGCACGAAAACGTGAAGAGCAAGCCGCCGGGCTCGAGCAGCCCGAACGCGAGGCGATTGATGTCCTTGTAAGCGCGCGCGGCGCGCTCGGCCTGAGCGGCGGTGGACGCGAATTTTGGCGGATCGAGCACGATGGCATCGAAGCGGCGACCTTCGTCGATGAAACGGCGTAGCGTGGCGTTCACGTCGGCATCGATGGCGGTGTGGCGCGTCGCATCGAAGCCGTTCAATGTCACATGCACGCTGGCTCGTTCGAGAGCTGGGCCCGAGGAATCGACACTCGTCACTTCGGCCGCGCCACCAGCCAGCGCCGCGACGCTGAAACCGCCGGTGTAGCTGTAGCAGTTGAGCACGCGCTGCACGCCGAAGTGGCGCACGCTGTCTGCAAACAGTTTGCGGCTGTCGCGCTGATCGAGGTAATAGCCGGTCTTGTGACCGCGCGCCACATCGACTGTCAGCTGCCAGCCTTGTTCTCTGATCGTGATCACGGTGTCGCCTGCATCGGTGGGTGCGCCTCGCAGCCAGCCAGTGATCGGCGGCAGGCCCTCCAACTCGCGCACGCTGGCGTCGCTGCGTTCGTAGAGGCGCTGCAAACCAGTGACCTTCAGCAGCGCGTCGGCGATCACGCCCTTCCAGCGCTCGACACCGGCGGCAGTGAACTGGGCGCTGAGCGTGTCGCCGTAGCGATCGACCACCAGCCCTGGAAGGCCGTCGGCCTCGCCGTGCACCAAACGCACCGCATCGCTCTCAATGGGCAAGCGCACGCGCACCGCCACAGCGCGAGCGATGCGACGCTCGAAAAAGCTGGCATCGATGCGCTCAGCGGCGGCGAAACTCCAGGCGCGCACACGAATCGATGAGGCCGGGCTGTACGCGCCCCAGGCCAGGAACTCGCCGGCGTGCGATTCGACGCGCACTGTCTCGCCCACATCGGCGCGGCCGCTGGCGATGCTGCCTTCGAAAACCCAGGGGTGACGCTTGAGCAGCGAGCGCTCCTTGCCGTCGCGCAGCTTGATGACTTTCATCGCCGATCAGTCCTTGCGCTTGGCTCTGGGGTGCGCCGCGTCATACACCTTGCTCAGGTGGCCAAAATCGAGCTTGGTGTAGACCTGCGTCGTCGTGATGTTGGCGTGACCCAGCAACTCCTGCACCGCGCGCAGGTCGCCGCTGGACTGCAGCAGGTGCGAGGCGAACGAATGCCGCAGCATGTGCGGGTGCACATGGGTCGGCAGTCCCGCGTACTGCGCGCGCCGCTTCAACCGCGAGCGCACCAGGCCGGTGGTGATGCGGCTGCCGCGGTTGCTGACGAACAGCGCCGGCTCACCCGGCGTGGCCATCTGCAGGCGCAGAGTCAACCAGTCCTGCAAGGCCTTCAGCGCCGGGCCGCCGACCGGCACGCTCCGCGGCTTGTCGCCCTTGCCGCGCACATGCGCGTTGGCATCGCTGATATCGATCCAGCCAATGGCCTGCGGTCCGGGCTGCGCATCAAGCGCGACCAGCTCGGCCACTCGCAGTCCGCAGCTGTACAGCAGCTCGGTGATGCATCGGTCGCGCGCAGCAAGTACCGGGCTGTCGCGGCGCTCGGTGAGGTCATCCTTGAACTCGGCCAGCGCTACCGCCTGATCGACCGCCAGCGCCTTGGGCAGTGGCTTTGGCGCCCGGGGTGCGCGCACGCCAGCCACCGGGTTCTGCGTCACCAGGCCCTCCCGGCCCAGCCAGCGGTAGAAGCTGCGCCAGGCCGACAGTTCGATCGCGATGCTGCCCGGCGCCAGCCCTTGCGCGTGCATCTGCCCGGCCCAGCGCCGCACATGGTGCGGCTGCACTTCGCGCAAGGGGACCGCAGCGGCCTCGGCGCAACGCTGCAGGCGCTCGAAGGCCAGGCGGTACATCGTCCGCGTGCGTTCAGCCAGCCGCCGCTCGACCTGCAGGTGCTGCAGGTGGCGCGCCAGATCGTCATGCAGAGCGTGCGGTACTGCCGCAGCGACTTCAGCGACAGGAGAGCTCATGTCGCCGTCATCGGTGTCATTCACTCGGCCCGGATCAAGCGCGACAGACCGGCGCTGGCGATCTCACCGATGCGCATCAGGAATTCGGTGCCCATGTCAGCCGCAAAACGGGTGGCATCGGGCGAACCCAGCACCAGCAAGCCGAAGGCGTCGGTGGTGGCGCCGTGGCGCAGCGGGATCAGCGCCAGCGACGCGACGGTGGCAGCGTCTTCGAGCCAGGCCGCCGCTTCGAAACCGACGTTGGCACCGCAATAGGGCAGCGTCAGGCTGGAGGCGAAGCTCTTCGCATCGGCGCTGACTTCGCGGGCGAATTCGCGCGCTTGTTCGTGCGCACCGGGCAACGCGGCATGCGCGGCAACAGCCCCCCAGACGCGGATACCGGCCTGCGGGATCAGGAACTGCTGCTTCAGCTCGCGCACGACCACCTCAGGCAGGTCGGACGCGTCAGCCGTCAGCATCAGTGCGCGGGTGTAGCGGTGCAGCCGGTCGGCGATGGCGACGTTTTCCTGACCATGGCGAATCATCTCCATGATCTTCTGCTCCAGGCCCTTGTGCTTCTCACGCAGCAGGTCCATCTGGCGCTCCTGCAGCGACACGGCACGGGTGCCATGCGGGTTGCTGAGCTGGATCGAACTCAGCAATTCGGCATGCCGCTCGAAGAAGCCTGGCGTGTTCGCCAGGTAGTTGGCGATGTCGGCCTCGGTGATTCCTTGCACTCCGGTGGGGCTGCTCACGATGCAGTGCCCACGGTGGTTGGTTCAGTCGTGTGATTCACAGTTCGATCTCTCCTTGGAACACAGTTTGGGCCGGACCCGTCATGAACACATGGCTGCTCAGTCCATCGCGCGTACCCTGCCATTCAATGGTCAGTCGGCCACCGCGTGCATCCACATCCACGACCGGATCGAGCAGCCCGAGGCGAATGCCCGCCACCACCGCCGCACAGGCACCGGTACCGCAGGCGAGTGTCTCGCCCGCGCCGCGCTCGAACACCCGCAGGCGGATGTGATCGCGCGAAACGATCTGCATGAAGCCGACGTTGACACGCTTTGGAAAGCTGGTGTGGTGCTCGATCAGCGGGCCCTGCACTTCGACCGGTGCGGTGTCGACATCATCGACCAACTGCACCGCATGCGGGTTGCCCATCGACAGCACCGCCACCTGGACCGCGCGCCCCTTGATGGCCAGCGGCCACAGGTCGAATGTGGCGCCCTTGCGGTCGCCTTTGACCTTCACGTGGTGCGGCCGCAGACCGGCCGCATGGAAGGGCACGCGCGGCAGATCGAACACGGGCTCGTTCATGTCGACGGTGACGCGGCCGTCGGGCTGCAGGTGCAACTCCAGCAGGTTATTGACGGTCTCGACGCGCAGCGTGGTCTTGTCGGACAGCCCCTGCTCGCGCACGTAACGCACGAAGCAGCGCGCACCGTTGCCGCAATGCTCGACCTCTTCGCCGCTGTGGTTGAAGATGCGGTAGCCGAAATCGACATCGGGTGTGTCGCTGCGCGTGACCACCAGGATCTGGTCGGCGCCGACACCAAAGCGGCGATCGCCGAGGCGGCGCATCTGTTCGGCACTGAGGTTCAGCGGCGTGCGGGTGGCGTCGAGCACGACGAAGTCGTTGCCGGCGCCCTGCATCTTGGTGAACCGGAGTTTCATTCGGCGATTATCGTCATCGATGCCAGCGCAACGGCCAACCGGTCAGTACAGGCTGGACTCGCCCAGCGGGCGAGTCTTGAACCGGCGGTGCACCCACAAATACTGTGCCGGGTTGCGCCTGATCTCGTCTTCGATCCAGCGGTTGATCGTGGCGGTGTCGGTCAGCGCGTCGTCGGTCGGGAAACTCACCCACGGCTCCAAAAACCTGACCCGGTAGCCCTGGCCGCCGGGCAGCATCTCAGCCACGATCGGCTGCACCGTCATGCCCAGCAGATGCGCCATGCGCGACGAGGTCAGCAGCGTGGCTGCCGGCACGCCGAAGAAGGGCACAAAAGCGGAGTCCTTACGGCCGAAGTCCATGTCTGGCAGGTTGAAGAACGCATCGCCTTCCTTGATGGCGCGTAACAGCGGCTTGACGGTCTCGTGCCGGGAAAACAGGCGGTTCTTGCCGAATCGGGCGCGACCACGGTGAACGGCCGCATCGAACACCGGATTGCTCTGCGACTGGTAGACGGTGCAGGCAGTGCGTACCACTGTGAGCCGCATGGCAACGGCCGCCACATCGAGCGACAGGAAATGAGGCACCAACCACATCAGCGCGTCTGGGTGGGTGTCGGCGAAATGAGGCTGGCCTTCGACATGAATCAGGCTCCTCAGGCGCTCGGCCGAGGCATGCCACAGCAGGCCACGCTCGAGCAGGCTGCGGCCCAGGAGCTTGAAATGCTCGATCGCCAGCGCGCGGCGTTCGGACTCGGAGCGCTCGGGAAAGCACAGCTCGAGATTGCGCA
>CANHNO010000163.1 GCA_947462065.1 Burkholderiales bacterium
GCGGTCAGCTCCGGCGCGGCGTTCACGCTGGCGGCGGTGCTGCTGACGGCGGGCATCGTGCTGGCCGATGGTCATCCGGTGTTGCTCGGGCTGGTCGCCCTCTACATGGCCAGCAACCTCGCCTACTCGTGGCGACTGAAGCGGGTGCCGGTGGTCGATGTGTTCATCATCGCGCTGGGCTTCATGTTGCGGCTGCTTGCGGGTACTGCGGCTGTGGGCATCCCGCCGTCGCGCTGGCTGATCCTGACGGGCATCTTCGCGGCGCTGTTCCTCGGATTTTCCAAGCGCCGCGCCGAAACCTTTCATGCCCCGGCCAGCCAGCGCTCGGTGCTGGAACACTACCCGCCGGCGCTGCTCGACATCTACGTCGCCGTCACGATGACAGCCACGCTGATGACCTACAGCCTGTTCGCGACCAGCCCCGAATCTCAGGCCCAGCATGGCGAGCGGCTGGTCTACACCGTGCCCATCGTCATCTTCGGCATGCTGCGCTATGCCTACCAGGTGCACCGCGGGCACGGCGAAGACGTCGCGCGTGACCTGCTGCGTGACCGGTGGATCGTCGCGGCGCTGATCGCCTGGCTGCTGGTGTTCATCGCGCCCTCGCTTTTGGTGCTCGCATGAGGCCGGATCCGGAGAACCTTTCGTTGCCGCGCTGGCTGCTGATGGCGGGCCTGGGTTCGCTGCTGTTTCGCGGCTGGCTCGCCGTGGCCTTGCCGATCACTGGTGACGAGGCTTACTTCTACTGGTGGGGCGTTCAGCCCGACTGGGGCTACTACGACCACCCGCCGATGGTCGGCTGGCTGATCGCTGCGATGCGCGCAACGTTTGGCGACACGCTGTGGGCGATCCGGTTGCCGGTGCTGCTGCTTCCGGCTGCCGTCGGTGGCCTGCTGTGGTGGGCTCTGGCTGCGATCGATCGCACCCGGGCGGCGTGGGCGGTGCTGCTGTTCTGGCTGGCGCCGATCAACTGGCTCAATGTGCTGATCACCACCGACACGCCGTTGATCTTCTGGTCGGTCGCGTCTGCCTGCTGCCTGCTGATCGCCGAGCGCCGACCGCGCCTCGATGGCCGCGCCTGGAGCCTGTACGCGCTTTCCGGCGTGCTGCTCGGTGCGGCCTTCCTGTCGAAGTATTTCGCGGTGGTGCTGGGCCTCGCCTACTTCGTGCACTTCGCGCTGTTCCGGCGCGAGCGTTTCGCGGCTTTCGCCTTGCTGCTGTTGTGCGCGCTGCCAGGACCTGCGATCAACATCGCCTGGAACATCGAGCACTGCTGGTCGAACATCATGTTCAACCTGATCAACCGCAACGCGGGCGAGGTGTTCACCTGGAAGAAGCCAGCCACTTACCTGGCGATGATGGTCTACCTCGTCTCGCCGGTGGCGGCCTGGCTGAGCTGGAAGCACCGCAGCGAGCTCGGCGCCACCTTCCGGGCCCACCGGCTGCTGGGTTGCCTGGTGGTGGTGCCGCTGCTGTTCTTTGCCCTGCTTTCCTTCAAGAAGGTGATCGGTCTGCATTGGGTGATGTCGTTCTATCCCTTTGGCTTTGCCTTCATTGCCCTGGGCTTGCCCGCGCACCGGCTGCGGGCCTGCGCGATCGGCCTCGCGGTGTTGACGGGGCTGCACGTGATCGCCGTCGTGGGTGTGGCGATGACGCCGCTGGAGCGCTGGCAGTCGATCTCGCTCTACAAGAGCATCGTGCGCACGGTGAAAACGGCCGAGATGCTGAAGCAGGTCGATGCGCCGGGCGTGGTGCTGATGGCCAATGCCTACACACCGGCCTCGACCTACGCCTACGCGCTGCGCCGCTATGTGCCGGTGTTCGGCGTTGGCAAGTTCCACGCGCGGCAGGACGATCTGCTGGTCGATTACAGCGTGTACCAGGGGCAGACGATTCGCATCATTCGCACTGAACGCCCGAAGCTCGAGGAATACACCCCCTATTTCGACTCGATTGAATTGCTGACCTACCAGCAAAGCGGCCTCACCTTCTATGCCGTCGAAGGCAAGGGCTTTCGCTACGAGGCCTATCGCGACGGCCCTCTCACCGAGGTGCTGCGCCGCTACTACCGCATCCCGGACTGGCTGCCTCTGGAAGCCTGCCCTTACTGCGAGCGGGCATGCGGCAAGGCGCGTTGCCCGGTGCCTGAGCTGGCGGCGCCGAAAACTGCGGACCGAGACGCCGACGGCCCCTGAGCCTCAGCCCCGAGGCGCGAGCGCTTCCGGCGTGGTGCGCAGCAGCATCGCATCGCCGTAGCTGAAGAAGCGGTAGCGCTCGGCGATGGCATGCTGGTACAGCGCCATCACGTGCGCATGACCTGCCAGTGCGCTGACCAGCATCATCAAGGTGCTGCGCGGCAGGTGGAAATTGGTGACCAGCGCGTCGACTACTCGGAAGCGAAAGCCCGGCGTGATGAAGATGTCGGTGTCGCCAACGCCCGCGCGCAGCTCGCCACCGAGAGAGGCCGATTCCAGCGCACGCAGCGTTGTCGTGCCGACAGCCACGACCCGACCGCCGCGTTCCCGGGCGCGGGCCACCGCCTCCACCGTGTCGGTTCCGACCTCGAACCATTCGCTGTGCATCCGGTGCTCGGTCAGGTTCTCGGTGCGCACCGGCTGGAAGGTGCCGGCACCCACATGCAACGTGATCCGCGCCTGCGCGACGCCGCGCGCGGCGAGCGCGTCCAGCAGCGGTGGATCGAAATGCAGTGCAGCCGTGGGTGCGGCGACGGCGCCCGGCTTGGCGGCGAACACGGTCTGGTAGCGACGTTCGTCGTCGGCATCGTCAGCGTGCGTGATGTAGGGTGGCAGCGGCACATGGCCAAAGCGCTCGAGCAGCGCCTGCGGATCGGACGGGAATCGCAGATGGAACAACGACTCTTCCGGGCCCGCGCGGCCCAGCACCTCGGCATCGAAGCCGTTGCCATCGCCAGCCGCCATCGCGGCTTCGACGCTCAAGCCGAAACGTACCCGCTGTCCACGCTTGGGCGACTTGCTGGCGCGCAGGTGCATCAGCACCTCGTCATTCGGCAGCACCCGCTCGACCAGCGCCTCGACCTGACCGCCGCTGGCTTTCACGCCGAGCAACCGTGCCTTGATCACTCGGGTGTCGTTGAACACCAGCAGATCGCCCGGGTTCAGCAGTGAGGGCAGGTCGCGGAACACCCGGTCGACTGGCGCAGCACCGGTCCCATCGAGCAGCCGCGAGCCGCTGCGCTCGGCGGCCGGGTGCTGCGCAATCAGCTCTGGCGGCAGCGCGAAATCGAAATCGGAAAGGGTGAGAGGTGCGGTCATGGCGGAGGAAGGCCGGGTGGATTGTTCCACGCAGCTGGATGCTGTCTGTCCCGCCCGCGGTCAGAATTCGCCGATGCCCCGCACCGCGCTGAACCCGACCGATGCCCGCGACAGCGCTGTCACCGCGCCGGTTGCCAAGGCCAAGTCAGCCCCGTTGCGGGCGATGGAAAAGCTGGGGCTTCGCCGCGATATCGACCTCGCGCTGCACGTGCCGCTGCGCTATGAAGACGAAACGCAGCTCACCGCCATCGACAAACTGCACCACGGCGTCACCGCACAGGTCGAAGGTGTGGTGCAGCGTTGCGAGATCCAGCTGCGCAACCGCCGACAGCTGCTGGTCACGCTGGCAGACGCCGCCGGCGACACGCTGCTGCTGCGC
Organism: Burkholderiales bacterium; assembly: GCA_947462065.1. Lineage (GTDB taxonomy): Bacteria > Pseudomonadota > Gammaproteobacteria > Burkholderiales > Burkholderiaceae_C > PBB1. Next base: position 3,673 of record CANHNO010000163.1, read on the forward strand.
TTTCTGCACTTCTACCCCTCGCACCAGAAGACGCTGGCCGCAGGCCGCCGCATGCGGGTGCGTGGCGAGGCGCGCGGTGGCTTCTTCGGATTGGAGATGGTGCACCCCAGCTTCAAGGCGGTCGATGGCGACGTGCCTCTCGCGACCTCGCTGACGCCGGTCTATCCGACCAGTGCCTCGCTGCCGCAGGCCTACCTGCGGCGCGCGATCACCTCGGCGCTGAACCGGGTCGATCTGAGCGAAAACGTGCCCGCCGAGCTGCTGCCACGCGGACTCGCCACCTTGCGCGACGCGCTGCGCTGGCTGCATCACCCGCCAGCGGACGTGTCGCTCGCGGCACTGGAAGACCGCTCACACCCGGCTTGGCAACGCCTCAAGTTCGAGGAGTTGCTTGCGCAGCAGCTGTCGCAGTTGCAGGCCAAGCGCGAGCGGGCGCAGCAGTGCGCCCCCCGCTTCAAGGTGGCTGCCGGTGGCCTGCAGGAAAAGCTGCTGGCCGCACTGCCGTTCTCCCTGACTGGTGCACAGCGTCGTGTGGTGGAAGAGATCGCCGCCGACCTGCAACGTGCGCGATCGGAAGCGGGCCATGGCCCAGCCACCAGCGTGCCGATGCATCGCCTGCTTCAAGGCGATGTCGGCTCGGGCAAGACGGTGGTGGCGGCGCTGGCCGCGGCGATCGCGATCCACAACGGCTGGCAATGCGCGCTGATGGCGCCCACAGAGATCCTGGCCGATCAGCACTTCCGCAAGTTGGTCGGCTGGCTCGAGCCGCTGGGCATCACGACGGCCTGGCTCACCGGCAGCCGCAAGGGCCGGGGGCGGCGCGAGATGCTCGAACGCGTCGCATCCGGCGAGGCCGGCCTGGTGGTCGGCACGCACGCGGTGATCCAGGACGACGTGCAGTTCGCCAGGTTGGGGCTCGCCATCGTCGACGAGCAGCACCGATTCGGTGTGGCGCAGCGGTTGGCCCTGCGCGGCAAGCTGGAGCCAGGAGTCGCGGCGCCCCCAGGCCACCGGTCACCGTGGCCTGGGGGCACCATGACGCCGCACTTGCTGATGATGAGCGCGACACCGATCCCGCGAACGCTGGCGATGACGATGTATGCCGATCTCGACATCAGCACCATCGACGAGCTGCCGCCGGGCCGCACACCCATCGTCACCAAGCTCTTTGCCGACAGCAAGCGCGAGGCGGTGATCGCGCGCATCCGCGACGAGGTGGCTCAGGGCAAGCAGGTGTACTGGGTGTGTCCGCTGATCGAGGAGTCGGCTGAAGGCGACTCCCCGCTGGCCCACGACGAAACGCGCGCATCGAAGCGACCCTTTGGCGAACGTCCCGAATTGCAGAACGTCATCGACACGCACCAGACGCTGACCGAGGCCTTGCCCGGTGTCGGCGTCGGTCTGCTGCACGGTCGGATGAAGGCGGCCGACAAGGCGGCGACGATGGCTCGGTTCATGTCCGGCGAGTTGTCGGTGCTGGTCGCGACCACGGTGATCGAGGTCGGTGTCGACGTGCCGAACGCCAGCCTGATGGTGATCGAGCATGCCGAGCGCTTCGGGCTGAGCCAGCTGCACCAGCTGCGTGGCCGCGTCGGCCGTGGTTCGGTGGCCAGCGTGTGTGTGCTGTTGTACGCCGCCCCACTGTCGGACACCGGCAAGGCGAGGCTGAAGGCGATGGCCGACACGACGGACGGCTTCGAGATCGCGCGGCGTGACCTGGAGATTCGTGGTCCGGGCGAGTTTCTGGGCGCCCGGCAGTCGGGCGCAGCGCTGCTGCGCTTCGCGGATCTGGAGGACGACCTGCCCCTGCTGCATGCCGCCCGGGCGGCAGCCGAGGTCATGCTGAAGGCGCATCCCGACGCCGCGGAACGCCAGGTGCTGCGCTGGCTCGGCAGCAAGGCGGACTACCTGAAGGCCTGACCGGGCGCGAAAATGACACCATGACCCTGACCGAACTCCGATACATCGTCGCGGTGGCTCGCGAACGCCATTTCGGCCGCGCCGCTGAAGCCTGCTTCGTCTCGCAGCCGACGCTGAGCGTGGCGATCAAGAAGCTGGAAGAAGAGCTCGACGTCAAGCTGTTCGAGCGCGGCAGCAACGAGGTCAGC
>CANHNO010000164.1 GCA_947462065.1 Burkholderiales bacterium
GCGACCAGAACCTGATCTGGATCGACCTCGAGATGACCGGGCTGTACCCGGAAACCGACCGCATCATCGAGATCGCGGTGATCGTCACCGATTCACAGCTGAATGTGCGCGCGGAAGGCCCGACGATCGCGGTCCATCAGAGCGATGCCGCACTGGACGCGATGGACGCCTGGAACAAGGGCACGCATGGCCGCAGCGGGCTGATCGATCGCGTCAAGGCATCTACGCTGGACGAGGCCCAGGCCGAGGTACAGATCATCGCCTTCCTGCAGCAGTATGTGCCCAAGGGCAAGTCACCGATGTGCGGCAACAGCATCTGCCAGGACCGCCGCTTTCTGGCGAAGACGATGCCGGCGCTGGAAGAGTTCTTCCATTACCGCAATCTGGATGTCAGCACGCTGAAGGAACTGGCCAAGCGCTGGAAGCCGGGCATCCTGGATGGCTTCAAGAAAGCCCAGGCTCACACCGCGCTGGCGGACATTCGGGAGTCGATCGACGAACTGGCTTACTACCGGGAGCACTTTCTGGCGGCGTGATCCGACGGTCTGTCTGTTGAGGTCAGTCCAGGCGCGTTGCGCTGGGCCGCTGAGCTCCGTTCATGTCCTCCGGGCTGGTTCACCAGTCGTTCGCTTCGACACAAATCCTGCTGGCCCTCCCCTTTTACTTCGCTTCACACAGCGGCCCACCGCGGCGGTCTTGCCACCACCCAAGCAGTCGGTGACTTGAAGGCTTCGTATGCGGCGACGGTGCTTGCTGACGAGGGCGTGGGGTGGCCGGCGCAGCGAAGTAAAGGAGGAGGGCCGGATTTGCCTGACCCTAAGTGTTCGGGCGGTGAACCGGCCCGGGGGACATGAGCGGAGCCGGTTGCCCCGCGCCCTCGTCAGCACCGAGCAAAAGCCCGCAGGCACGTAAGCGGTGCAAAGCGATCAGTAATTGATCCCCATAGCATCCCGCACGTCCCGCATCGTTTCCCGTGCCACCGTGCGGGCACGCTCGGTGCCGACGTCGACGATCCACTGCACCTGTTTCGGGTTGCTCAGATAAGCCTCGGCGCGCTCGCGCCAGGGCTGCTGCTCGCGGATGATCGCGTCGATCACTGGCTGCTTGCATTCGAGGCAGCCGATGCCTGCCGCCTTGCAGCCCTTGACGACCCATTCCTTCGTGTCGGCGTCCGAGTAAACCTGGTGGAACTGCCACACCGGGCAGCGCTCGGGGTCGCCAGCATCGGTGCGGCGCACACGCTGCGGGTCGGTCGGCATGCGCTTGATCTTCTGCTCGACCACGGCCGGTTCCTCGCGCATGGCGATCGCGTTGCCGTAGCTCTTGCTCATCTTCGCGCCGTCGAGGCCCGGCAGCTTGCTCACTTCTGTGAGGAGCACTGCGGGCTCATGGAGGATGGTCTTGCCGGCGCCGCGCAGGAAGGCGTCGAGCCGTTCGCGGTCGAATGCGCTCAAGGCGCCGCTGGCGGCGATCAGTGCGCGTGCCTGCACCAGCGATTCATCGCTGCCGGTTTCCTGAAAGGTCTTGCGCGCAGCGGTGAACGCTTTGCCGTCGTTCTTGCTCATCTTCTTGACGACGGCGAGCGCCAAGGCTTCGGCATTTGCTTCGCGGCCATACAGGTGGTTGAAGCGGCGGGCCACCTCGCGGGTGATCTCGACGTGCGGCGCCTGGTCTGCACCTACCGGTACGAATGCGGCCTTGTAAATCAGGATGTCGGCCGCCTGCAGCAGCGGGTAGCCGAGGAAGCCGTAGGTCGCGAGGTCGCGGTCCTTCAGCTTTTCCATCTGGTCCTTGTAGGTCGGCATGCGTTCCAGCCAGGCCAGTGGCGTGCCCATTGCCAGCAGCGTGAACAGCTCGGCGTGTTCGGGCAGGCGGCTCTGGATGAAGATCGTGCACTGCTCGGGGTCGAGCCCGGCGGCGATCCAGTCGATCACCATGTCATAGACGTTCTTCTCAATGACCTCGCGGTCTTCGTAGTGCGTCGTCAATGCATGCCAGTCGGCGACGAAATAGAAGCAGTCGAACTCGGTCTGCAGCCGCACCCAGTTCTTCAGTGCGCCATGGAAGTGGCCGAGGTGCAGGGCACCGGTTGGGCGCATGCCGGACAGGACTCTCTGTTTCATGGGACGGCTCGGTGGTGAGGCTAGCAATTGTAGGTTTCGACTTCCCGCCGGGCCGATACACTGCGGCGCGCTGCTGAAGCGCTACCTCACACTCTGCGTCATGAAGAACTTGGTCATCCTCATCTCCGGTCGCGGCTCGAACATGGTGGCTATCGCCGAGGCCTGCGCCGCCGAGCGCTGGGATGCGCGCATCGCTGCCGTGATCAGCAACCGCAGCGATGCGGGCGGTCTGGGTTATGCGCAGCAGAACGGCATAGCGACGGCAGTGGTCAACCACCGCGATTTCGAAGACCGTGAGACCTTCGATGCGGCGCTGGCGCAGGTCATCGATGGGTTTGCACCCGATCTGGTCTTGCTGGCTGGCTTCATGCGCATCCTCACGCCGGGCTTCGTGCAGCGTTACGCGGGGCGCATGTTGAACATCCATCCGTCGCTTTTGCCGGCATTCCCGGGCCTGCATACCCACCGTCGCGCGATCGAGGCTGGCTGCAAGGTTGCTGGCACCACTGTTCATGTCGTGACGCCTGAACTCGACCATGGACCGATCATTGCGCAGGCGATGGTGACTGTGCGGCCTGACGACACCGAGGATGCTCTGGCCGCGCGTGTGCTGGCCATGGAGCATCGGCTCTATCCGCGCGCGGTGCGATGGTGGGTAGAGGGCGTTCTCGACCACACCGACGACGGTCGCATCTTCCACCGCCATGGCGAGCCGCAGGTGCTGATAGCAGGGGGCTGATCGCCGTGCGCCGAAGTCGGCCCGGATAATCAGGGCAATGCATCCCAACGCCTTGCTTGAACTTGCCACGGAACTGCTGCATCGGGTGATGCAGTTCAGCGCCCCCGCCGACAACGTTGTTTCCGACTTCTTTCGCCAGAACCGAGGCCTCGGCATGCGCGAGCGGCACACGCTCGCCGAGACCACCTACACCGTGCTGCGGCAGCGCCCGCTCTTCCAGCACTTGGCGCAGTCGGGCAAGGGCGAGATGGAGCGCCGCCTTGCACTCCTCGGCTGGCAAGGTAATGCGGCCTTCCTGCGCGCCGCCTTGCAGGACCATGAGGTGCAGTGGCTGGAGAAGGTCGGTGCGGTCGACCGCTCCGCGATGCCGGACAAGCTGCGCCACAACCTGCCTGAGTGGCTGGCCGATCGGCTGCAAGCGGAGGTCGGTGAGGAGTTCTGGCCATTGATCGAGTCGTTGAACGGTAACGCACCCTTGGACCTGAGGGTCAACGCCTTCAAGGCCAAGCGCGAAGCGGTACAGGCTGAGTTCAAGGCGGCCAACATCGACGCGCTGCCCACCCCGTATTCGCCGTGGGGGCTGCGCATCGAAGGCAAGCCGGCGCTGCACAAGCTGGAAGTATTCCTGCGCGGCGACGTTGAGGTGCAGGACGAGGGCAGCCAGTTGCTGGCGCTGCTGACCGATGCGAAGCGCGGCGAGATGGTTGTCGACTTCTGTGCGGGTGCCGGCGGCAAGACGCTGGCGCTCGGGGCGTCGATGCGCAACACCGGGCGCCTGTATGCGTTCGACACCTCCGGCCACCGCCTGGCCGCGCTGAAGCCGCGTCTGGCGCGCAGCGGGCTGTCCAATGTGCACCCGGTGCAGATCGCTCACGAGCGCGATGACCGCATCAAGCGGCTGGCCAGCAAGATCGACCGGGTGCTGGTGGATTCGCCCTGTTCCGGCCTGGGCACACTGCGCCGCAATCCGGACCTGAAGTGGCGACAGTCGCCGCAGTCTGTTGATGAACTGCGCGTCAAGCAGGCTGCCATCCTCGCCAGTGCCTCGCGGCTGGTCAAGCCGGGTGGGCGGCTGGTGTATGCGACCTGCAGCCTGCTGCAATCCGAAAACGAAGCCATCGCCGACGCGTTCTCAGCCGAGCGCCTTCGGGATTTCAAGCTGGTTGCGGTCGAATCCTTGCTCGAGGACGCGCATGTGGCACAAGGCGGCACCTTGGCCCGCGGCCCGTACCTTCGCCTGTGGCCACATCGCCACGGCACGGATGGCTTCTTTGCGGCGGTTTGGCAACGCGCTTGATTCGCGCGAGATTGGCCTCAGCTTCCAAGAGCGCCGAGAGATTGGCGCTGTTTGAGTCATCCTTTCTGACGGTGGCGCCTACAATCAAAGGTTAACTTCGTTGCAGCGCGGACCCGATTTCATGAATGTATTGACGACGGTGTTGGACGGTCTCTTGAACTGGTTGGCCAACGGCTTGATTGAAACCACTTGGTGGCAGGTTCTTTTGTATGCGTTGGTCGCGACGCACATCACGATCGCGTCGGTGACGATCTTCCTGCACCGGTCGCAAGCGCACCGTGCGCTCGATCTGCATGCGATTCCCTCGCATTTCTTCCGTCTGTGGCTGTGGTTGAGCACCGGTCAGGTCACCAAGGAATGGGTGGCAGTTCACCGGAAGCACCACGCCAAATGTGAGACGCCTGAAGATCCTCATAGCCCACAGACGCGGGGCATCAAGACGGTCTTGCTGACCGGCGCCGAGTTGTACCGCGTCGAGACAAAGAATACGGAAACCCTCGCCAAGTACGGCCTCGGCACGCCGGACGACTGGGTGGAACGCAACTTGTACACGCGCTACAGCTGGCAGGGTGTTGGCGTGATGCTGCTGATCGACCTGGCGCTGTTCGGCGCCGCTGGACTGGCGGTCTGGGCCCTCCAGATGGCCTGGATTCCGATCACTGCGGCCGGCATCATCAATGGACTGGGTCACTGGTGGGGCTACCGCAATTTCGAGGCGCAGGATGCGTCGACCAACATCTCGCCCTGGGGCATCATCATTGGTGGCGAGGAGTTGCACAACAACCACCACACCTACCCGACCTCGGCTAAGCTGTCGGTCAGGCCCTATGAGTTCGACATCGGCTGGATGTACATCCGCGCCATGGAGATGGTCGGCTGGGCCAAGGTGCGCAAGACGGCGCCGCAACTGAAGCTCGGCGTTGTAAAGCCGGTCGCGGACACGAAGACGCTTGAGGCGATCATTGCCAACCGCTATGAAGTGATGGCCAAGTACGCTGGCCACCTGCGCGACGAGTGCCGCAGAGAACTGGCGCGGTTGAAAGCCGAAGGCGCTCAGAACAGCGCGCATTGGAAAGATCTGCATCTGGCCAAGCGCTGGTTACACCGCGATCAGGACAAGATCCCGCAGGGTGTGCGGGAACGGGTGGCTTCGGTGTGCGCACAGAGCGCAGTGCTGTCGAAGCTGGTGACGATGCGCGAGGAATTGCGAGGGCTTTGGACACGAACCAATGTGTCTGCAGACCAGTTGGTGCTCGATCTGCAGGCTTGGTGCAAGAAGGCTGAAGACAGCGGCATTGCAGTGCTTCAGGATTTCGCGATCAAGCTTCGTGCCGCGCACGCCTGATCCCGAGAGCCCCGAGTCATTTGCATCCAATTCGACCCTGCAGGGTCGGCACAACAAAAAGCCCGCCGAACTTCACTGTTCGGCGGGCTTTTTGTTGGGTAACGAAAGCGCTTATCGCAGCTTCGTTTCCTTGTACATCACATGCTTGCGTGCCTTCGGATCGAATTTCATGATCTCGATTTTCTCGGGCTTGGTCTTCTTGTTCTTGTCGGTCGTGTAGAAGTGAC
>CANHNO010000165.1 GCA_947462065.1 Burkholderiales bacterium
CAAGGCTTTGCCACTGACGCTGCTGGCCACGCGACCGATCGACGAGGCCATCAGCACCGCTGGCGGTGTGCGCTTCGATGCGGTGGACGCGAACGGCATGCTGCAGGCGCTGCCCGGCGTGTTCTGCGCTGGCGAGATGCTCGACTGGGAAGCGCCGACCGGCGGGTATCTTCTGACGGCCTGCTGCGCCAGTGGCGTCTGGACAGGTGAGGGCGTGCTGCGGTATCTCGGCAGGAACCCCGTGGCACACTGCGCCGCCCCCATGCGCTGAGCACCGCCGCTGGGTGCATTTCCTTCTCATCGATTCCTGCCCGTTCGGGCCTCATCCCTTGAACAAGATACTGCTGCAAATTGCTGACGAACTGAAGGTTCGCCCGGCGCAAGTTCTCGCTGCTGTCGAACTGCTCGACGGCGGCGCCACCGTGCCGTTCATCGCCAGGTATCGAAAAGAAGTGACCGGGAATCTCGACGACATTCAGCTGCGTGAGCTGGAGGTTCGGTTGTCCTACCTGCGTGAGCTCGAAGATCGCCGCGAAGCCGTGCTCAAGAGCATCGCCGAACAAGGCAAGCTGACCCCGGCGCTGCAGGCCGCCATCGAGGCGGCACCGACCAAGCACGAACTGGAAGACCTCTACCTGCCCTACAAGCAGAAGCGGCGCACGAAGGCGATGATCGCCCGCGAGGCAGGACTGGAGCCGCTGGCCGACAAGCTGTTTGCCGACCCGACACTCGATCCGCTGTCCGAGGCCAGCGCCTTCATCAACGCAGACGGCGGCTTCGCCGATGCATCGGCCGTGCTCGACGGTGTGCGCGACATCCTGGCCGAGCGCTGGGCGGAAGACGCGGTGCTGGTCGGCAAGTTGCGCGAGTGGCTGTGGGCCGAGGGCACGCTGCAGAGCAAGTTGCTGGAAGGCAAGGACGCGAACCACCCGGACACCGCGAAGTTTCGGGACTACTTCGACTACGCCGAACCGATCCGCACGGTGCCGTCGCACCGCGCGCTGGCGGTGTTCCGTGGCCGCACATTGGAATTCCTCGACGCCAAGCTGGTGATCGACCCGGCCCCCGCTGTGGCAGTACCGACCCCGACCGGTCGGCCCGCGCCTTCGGTGTCGTTGGCCGAAGGCCGGATTGCGGCGCATCTGGGCTGGCGCCATGCACAGCGGCCGGCCGACGACCTGCTCCGCAAGTGCATCGCCTGGTGCTGGAAGGTCAAGCTCAGCCTGAGCCTGGAGCGCGACCTTTTCAGCCGCCTGCGCGAAGCGGCAGAGCAGGTTGCGATCAAGGTGTTTGCCGAGAACCTGCGCGACCTGCTGCTGGCTGCACCCGCCGGTCCTCGCGTGGTCATGGGGTTGGACCCGGGCATCCGCACCGGCTGCAAGGTGGCGGTGGTCGATGCAACTGCCAAGGTGCTGGCGACCGAGACGATCTATCCGCTGGAGCCTCGCCGCGATTGGGAAGGCTCCTTGCACACGCTGGCCCGCCTGTGCGCTGCGCATGGGGTCGATCTGATCGCGATCGGCAATGGCACGGGCAGCCGCGAGACCGACAAGCTGGCGGCGGAGCTCATCCAACGCATCCAGAAGTCGTCGGCGGATCGTCAGATCACCAAGGTTGTCGTCAGCGAAGCGGGCGCCTCGGTCTACAGCGCCAGCGAGTACGCCAGCAAGGAACTACACGATCTGGATGTCAGCCTGCGGGGTGCGGTCAGCATCGCGCGGCGACTGCAGGACCCTTTGGCCGAGCTGGTGAAGATCGAACCCAAGAGCATCGGCGTCGGCCAGTACCAGCACGACGTCAATCAGAGCGATCTGGCCAAGAGCCTGAATGCGGTGATCGAGGACTGCGTGAACGCAGTGGGTGTCGATGTCAACACCGCATCAGCGCCGCTGCTGTCGCGGGTGTCGGGGTTGAGTGCTGCGGTGGCCGCGAGCGTGGTGCGCTGGCGCGACGCGCACGGCGCCTTTCGCAACCGGCAGCAACTGCTCGAGGTGGCCGGGCTGGGCGCCAAGACCTTCGAGCAGAGCGCGGGCTTCCTGCGCGTGCGCAACGGCGACAACCCGCTTGATCAATCGGGTGTGCACCCCGAGACCTACCCAGTGGTCGAGCGCATCCTGACCGCAGTGAAGAAGCCCGCCGCCGAGGTGATGGGTCGCAGCGATGTGATCCGCAGCTTGAAGCCCGAGGCCTTCGCCGACGAGCGCTTTGGCGCCATCACGGTGAAGGACATCCTGGCCGAGCTGGAAAAGCCGGGCCGTGACCCGCGCCCTGATTTCAAGGTGGCCAAGCTCGCTGACGGCATCGAGGACATCAAGGACCTGCAACCTGGCATGACGCTCGAAGGCACGGTCAGCAACGTTGCGCAGTTCGGTGCCTTCGTCGACCTGGGTGTGCATCAGGATGGGCTGATCCACGTGAGCCAGCTCGCGCACAAGTTCGTCAACGATGCGCGCGAGGTGGTCAAGACCGGCGATGTGGTCAAGGTCAAAGTGCTCGAGGTGGACCTGTCGCGCCAGCGGATCTCGCTGACGATGAAGCTAGACGCCGTGCCCGCTGATCGCGGCGGCAAGGATGCGGCCGGGGCTGGCAACCGATTCCAGCCGGCAGGGCGCGGCGAGCGGCCGTCCAAGCCACGTGCGAACGAGGCTGCCGTGGGTGGTGGGGCGATGTCGGCCGCGTTTGCCAAGCTGCAGATCAAGCGCTGATCGCTCCAGGGTGCTCGGGTAAACGCACGGGTTTGGGGTCGTCAGCGCCTGCCCCGGGCAGCCTTGGTACTCCGTTGTGGTGATCGGCGGCGGCTCGGCGGTTGCCATCGTCATCGGTTCGCTGTGGTTCATCGACCGTACGGCCAACGTGGCAATCCTGCCGTTTTGACGCTTAAAATTTCTGCTTCGCAGAGGTTCAAACAAGGCGCGGTTGTGGACCGCGCTTTTTCTTTTCCGATGGAGCTTCGATGATCTCGATTCAGTTGCCAGATGGTTCGCAGCGGCAGTTTCCGGGCCCGGTGACGGTGGCGGAGGTGGCCGGGTCCATCGGGAGCGGGCTGGCCAAGGCCGCGCTGGCTGGAAGGCTGGGTACTGGTGCCGCTTCGAAGGTGGTGGACACCAGCCACCTGATCGAGCAGGACGCGACGCTCGCCATCATCACCGACAAGGATGCCGACGGGCTCGATGTCATCCGCCACTCGACTGCCCACCTGCTGGCTTATGCGGTCAAGTCGCTGTTTCCGGATGCACAGGTGACGATCGGACCGGTCATCGAGAACGGCTTTTTCTACGACTTCTCCTACCAGCGCCCGTTCACGCCAGAAGATCTCACTGCGATCGAGGCAAAGATGGGCGAGCTCGCGAAGAAGGACGAAAAGGTCGAGCGCCGTGTGCTGCCGCGTGACGAGGCGGTGACTTATTTCAAGGGGATCGGCGAGGCTTACAAGGCGGAGATCATCGCCAGCATTCCGGCGAACGAAGACGTTTCGCTGTATCGCGAGGGCGCATTTGAGGACCTGTGCCGCGGCCCGCACGTGCCGAGCACCGGCAAGCTCAAGCACTTCAAGCTGATGAAGGTGGCCGGCGCCTACTGGCGCGGCGACCATCGCAACGAGATGCTGCAGCGCATCTACGGCACGGCCTGGGCGAGCAAGGACGAGTTGCAGCAGCACCTGCACATGCTCGAAGAAGCCGAGAAGCGCGATCACCGGAAGCTCGGTCGCGAGCTCGATTTGTTCCACATCGACGAGCACGCGCCAGGACTGGTTTTCTGGCACCCGAAGGGTTGGACGATCTGGCAGCAGGTCGAGCAGTACATGCGTTCGGTCTACCGCGACAACGGCTACTTGGAAGTCAAGGGCCCGCAGGTGCTGGACCAGGGCCTTTGGGAGAAGACCGGACACTGGGACAAGTACCGCGAGAACATGTTCACCACCGAATCGGAAAAGCGCGAATACGCACTGAAGCCGATGAACTGCCCGGGGCACATCCTGATCTTCAAGCAGGGGATCAAGAGCTACCGCGACCTGCCGCTGCGCTTTGGTGAGTTCGGCCAGTGCCACCGCAACGAACCCAGCGGTTCGCTGCACGGGATCATGCGGGTGCGAGGCTTCACGCAGGACGACGGGCACATCTTCTGCACCGAGGACCAGATCCTCGATGAATGCAGTGCGTTCACCACGCTGCTGCAAAAGGTCTACGCCGATTTCGGGTTCACCAACATCATCTACAAGGTCGCGACGCGGCCCGAAAAGCGCATCGGCTCCGACGCGCTGTGGGACAAGGCTGAGTTCGCGCTGATGGAAAGCCTGCGTCGATCAGGCTGCGAGTTCATCGTCACGCCGGGCGAGGGCGCGTTCTACGGACCGAAGATCGAGTACACGCTGAAGGACGCTCTTGGACGTCAGTGGCAATGCGGCACGATCCAGGTCGATCCCAACATGCCTGAACGCCTCGGCGCGGAGTTCGTCACCGAAGCCGGCGAGCGCACCACGCCGATGGTGCTGCACCGTGCCATCGTGGGCAGCCTCGAGCGCTTCATCGGCATTCTGATCGAGCAGCATGCAGGCGCGTTGCCGACTTGGCTTGCACCCGTGCAAATCAGCGTGCTCAACATTTCTGAACACCAGGCCGACTACGCTCAGGAAGTGGCGAAAGCGCTTCAAAAACAAGGAGTTAGAGTTATTACGGATTTGCGGAATGAGAAGATAACCTATAAGATCCGCGAGCATTCGATGCAGAAGGTTCCGTACATTCTTGTCGTGGGTGACAAGGAAAAGGCAAATGGAACCATCGCAGTACGCGCCCGGGGAAATCAAGACCTCGGCGTCATGTCATTGGTAGACTTTTCCGCAAGGTTGGCCAACGACATCGCTCAAAAAGCGTGAACTCTCCTGCTTTCAGCCGGAGCGCCCAGCCCTTTGACCGACCGGTGCGTGTGCATGTTTAGGTGTGAATTCCGTCGCCTTGGAGTTCGTTGAAAGGTTTGAACCATCGCTACTTTTGCTGACCGCCGTACCCCCAACGCCGAGCGCAAGCACCGGCTTAACCGGGAGATCATGGCACCTGAAGTCCGGTTGAACGGTGTGGAAAACGAGCCCCTGGGCATCGTGAGCACCCTTGAAGCTCTGCGCATGGCAGGTGAGTTGGACGTCGATCTGGTCGAGATCGCTGCCACCGCTGAACCACCTGTCTGCCGCCTGATGGACTACGGCAAGTTCAAGTACCAGGAGCAGAAGCGGGCAGCGGAGGCGAAGTCGAAACAGAAGGTTATCGAGGTCAAGGAAGTCAAGTTCCGCCCTGGCACCGATGAGGGCGATTACCAGATCAAGATGCGCAACCTGCGCCGATTCATCGAAGAAGACGGTGACAAGGGCAAGGTAACGTTGCGCTACCGCGGTCGGGAAATCACCCACCAGGAGATTGGCATGCGATTGCTCGAGCGCATCCGCGACGAGTTGGCCGATGTGTCGGTGGTGGAGAACATGCCCAAGCTCGAAGGGCGTCAGATGATCATGGTGCTGGGACCGAAAAGAAAGTCCTGACACCCGAAGGAATACAGCGCCGCGGTGTGGTCGCCGGGGTGTTGTCAGAAGCGACTGCAGGCCTACAAGACGGTACGTGTCGTGCCGGCGCCTGCAGCAGCAACTTAAAAGGAGCAGTCATGCCCAAAATGAAGACCAAGAGCAGCGCGAAGAAGCGATTTCGCG
>CANHNO010000166.1 GCA_947462065.1 Burkholderiales bacterium
ATATATTTGGTGCCCAGGAGAGGACTCGAACCTCCACGGAGTTACCCGCTAGTACCTGAAACTAGTGCGTCTACCAATTCCGCCACCTGGGCATTCAGGAAGCCTGAGATCATATCATCGACAAGACAACAAACCAACCCCCAAACGCCGTCGGCGCTGACCTTATGAGCGAGGTCGAAGGCACCGTTCAGGGACACCGCGACGGACACGGCTTCGTGATCCGCGACGATCGCCAAGCTGATCTCTACCTGTCCCAGCAGGAAATGCGCGCGGTGCTGCACCGCGACCGAGTCAAGGCGCGCATCGTGCGCTTCGATCGCAAGGGGCGCCCCGAAGGCCGGGTACTCGAAATCATCGAGCGCAAGAAAGCACCAATTATCGGCCGTCTGCTGCACGAAAGCGGCGTGTGGCTAGTGGCCCCAGAAGACAAACGGTACGGTCAGGACATCTTGATCCCGAAGAATGCGGTGGCCAATGCAACGGCAGGACAGGTCGTTGCGATCGAGTTGACCGAACCCCCTTCGATGTACTCGCAGCCCGTAGGTCGCGTGACCGAGGTGCTGGGCGAGATCGATGACCCCGGCATGGAAATCGAGATCGCGGTGCGAAAGTACGAAGTGCCGCACCGCTTCTCAGCAGAAACGCTGGCGCAGGCTGCGGGCTTGCCGGACAAGATCCGCCCCGTCGATCGCAAACAGCGCATCGACCTGACCGATGTCGCGCTCGTCACTATCGATGGCGAAGACGCGCGCGACTTCGATGATGCGGTCTATTGCGAGCCCGCCGTGGTTGGCAAGGGCGCCGGCCGCAGCAAAGCACCGAACGGTTGGCGTCTGCTGGTCGCGATTGCGGACGTCAGTCACTACGTGAAACCTGGCGAGCCGCTGGACAACGACGCCTACGAGCGCGCCACCTCGGTGTATTTTCCGCGCCGTGTGATCCCGATGCTGCCGGAGAAGCTCTCCAACGGACTGTGTTCGCTCAATCCGAACGAAGACCGGCTGGCGATGGTGTGCGACATGCTGATCACCGCCACGGGTGAAATCCACGCTTACCAGTTCTTTCCCGCCATCATCAATTCACACGCCCGTTTCACTTACAACGAAGTGGCGGCGATCCTGGGCAACACGCGGGGCCCCGAGGCCACGCGCCGCAAGGACCGGATCGACGACCTGCTTAACCTCAACGAGGTCTACCGCGCGCTGGTGAAGGAACGCGGCAAGCGTGGCGCGATCGACTTCGAGACCACGGAGACGCAGATCGTCTGCGATGACAACGGCCGCATCGAGAAGATCGTTCCGCGCACCCGTAACGAGGCGCACAAGCTGATCGAAGAAGCCATGCTGGCGGCCAATGTCTGCGCTGCCGACTTCATCGCCGGCGCCAAGCACCCATCGCTGTACCGCGTTCACGAAGGACCGACGCCCGAAAAGAAGACGCTGCTGCAGAACTATTTGAAGGCGCTTGGCCTGGGTCTGTCGATCAGCGACGACCCGAAACCGCGCGAGTACCAGCAGATCGCGGCTGCCACCAAGGATCGCGTCGATGCCGAGCAGATCCATTCGATGCTGCTGCGATCGATGCAGCAAGCGATCTACACCGCCAGCAACAGCGGACATTTTGGGCTGGCCTACGAGGCATACACCCACTTCACCAGCCCGATCCGTCGGTATCCCGACCTGCTGGTGCACCGCGTCATCAAGGCCATCCTGGGCAGCAAGCGTTACCTGCTCAGCAAGGGGATGGTCGAATCGATGCCGCCGGCGCGCAGCATGGGCAAGTCGCCCAAGCAGGCCAAGCCCGCGAAGGCAGTGACGCTGACTGCCGAGGGTGAGGTGTGGGAAGTCGCCGGAGCGCACTGCAGCGCCAACGAACGCCGAGCCGACGAGGCCTCGCGCGATGTCGAGGCCTGGTTGAAGTGCCGCTATATGCGCGAGCACCTGGGCGAGGAATACAGCGGTCGCGTCAGCGCCGCCACCAGTTTCGGGTTGTTCGTGCAGCTCGATGGTCTGTACGTCGAGGGCCTCGTCCACATCACCGAGTTGGGTGGCGAGTACTACCGCTTCGACGAAGTCAAGCAGGAACTGCGCGGTGAACGCACCGGCGTGCGCTACGCCGTGGGATCGCGTGTTCGGGTGCAGGTCAGCCGCGTCGACCTCGACGGCCGGAAGATCGACTTTCGCATGGTGCGCGACGGCGAAGAAGATGCCGCGATGGTCCGCGCCAAGCGCGAGCGCACAACCGATCGAAATTCCAGTGCGGTGGCTGAGCTGGCCAGCGTCAAGGAGACCGATCGGGCGGTGAAGGCGGCCGGCAAGCGCAAGGGCTACAGCGCTTCAGGCGCTCGTCTGAATCCAGTGCGTGCCGCCAAAACGGTTGCTCGAAAGGGGCCAGCGAAGGCCGCCAAACGGCGCTAGACAAGCCTGTGGGTCAGCGGGCAGGGCGGCCGCAGCGCAGATCGCGCCGCAGCCGCTGAATCAGCTCGCTCGCTGGCAAGGCGCCATGCTGCATCGGCTCGGCTGCAGCACCATGATCGGCGACCGCTTGTGAAGCCGTGCTGAACGCCATGGTGAGTTCTTTGTCGGCCTCCTGCTTGCCGGCCTGTGCCCACCGACCCCCGAGCCAGCCGGCCAGGACATCGCCGGTGCCACCACTGGCGAGGGAGCCATTGCCCGTGCCGTTCAGATGCGGCACCTGTCCCGGCGCCGTAATGATGCTGCCCGAGCCTTTCAGCACGACCACGCAGTGGGTCAGCTCGGTGAGCTCGCGGGCCGCCTTCAACCGATCGGCCTGTACCGTGGCGGTGTCACAGCTCAGTAATCTGGATGCTTCCAGGGGGTGCGGCGTCAGCACCGTGGCCAGCGAGCGCTTGGCGCGTGCCCGCAATTGCGTCAGCAGTTGCGGGTCGGCGGCCACAGCGTTCAGCGCATCGGCATCGAGCACCAGTCGGCCGGCTAGGCTCAGCAGACGCGGCAGACGGTTGCGCACCGCGTCGCCGCCGCCACAGCCGCACACCACGGTGGCCGACGCCAGCACTTCGGCATCCGATCGGGACCAGTCGCTGCGCATCATCAGCTCGGGATGCAGCGCATCGACGCCGAAGCCTGCGTCGTCAGCATCCTGCAACCATTCGACGAAGACACGGCCCGCACCGGCTGCCTGCGCTGCCCGCGCGGCCAGCAGGGCGGCACCGGCCATGCCACTGGCGCCGCCGACGACGGCCACGTCGCCGAAGCTGCCCTTGTGGCGTGCGTGCAGGCGCAACTGAGCCGGTGTGGAAGCGCCGCTGAGCCAGGCGTCTGGGCGCGGCTCCCCATCATTCACGCCGAGCTCGTCAAACCACACTGCGCCCGCGTGGTCACGTCCTTCGGCGGTGAACAGGCCCGGCTTCAAGGTCAGCAGCGACAGCGTGTGATCGGCACGAACGCAAGCCTGGCCGAGCCGGCAGCCGGTGTCTGCGTCGAGGCCGGTGGGCAGATCGATAGCAAGGATCTGGCAATCGCTGGAGTTCAGCTGCTCGATGCATTCGGCCAGCTTGCCATCCGGCGCACGTGTGGTGCCGATGCCGAGCAGCGCATCGATTGCGAAGTCAAAGCTGTCTGACGGCGAGGGCAAGTGATCGCTGATCTGCACCCCCGCTGCGATCGCGCGCTCGCGCGCCGCTAGCGCATCCGCAGGCGCGGGCCGATCGCCTGCTGTCGTGCCTAGCCAAGTTAGGAAAACCTGCTTGCCTGCGACCTGCAGGCAAGCAGCGGCTTCCAAGCCATCCCCACCGTTGTTGCCTGGGCCGGCAGCCACCCAGATGCGATGCGCATGCGGGGCGACCGCCAGCGTCAGGCGAGCCACGGCGTCACCCGCGCGCTGCATCAGCGCGTGCGATGGAAAGCGGCGGGCGGCACGCGTTTCGATCTCACGCGTGGCCGCAGTGCAGTGCAGTGGCCAGGGTCGTGTTGGCGCAAGGATGCGATGCATGTGGAGTCCGCCAAGGTGATTGAGCGAGATGGTCATCGATGATGCGCCGAGACCGGCATCGCGTCAGCGAAATCGGTCGATCGTCAGCCCCGCGGTGTCGATTTCAGCGGCGACGCCTGCGATCAGCGCCGACAACACCCGCGCCGAACCGCAAGACATCGTCCATCCGGCGCTGCCGTGCCCAAGGTTCAGCCACACACCGTCCAGCCCGCTGCGACCGATCACCGGCAAGCCGTCCGGCAGCGCAGGGGTGTTCCCTTGCCACTGCTGCGCCTGCCCGGTGCGCGCGGCGCCGGGAAACCATTCGTCCAGGCTTCGATACAACAGCTTGAACGCCGCTGCTTCATGAGTGCGGCTCATCGCCCCGACGCGTGCGCCTCCGGACGCGCGTAGCCGATTCCCCGCGCGCACGATCGATACACCGCGCCGTGGATCCAGCAGCACCGATGTCGGGCCCAGGTGAGTTTGGACCTCGTCCAGACGCAGCGGGGCGGTCACCGACACCCCGGCTACCCCGATCAAAGGCAGCTTCAGCCCCCTTGGTGCCAGCAGGCGGGTTGAGTTCAGGCCAGCGCAAACCACCACCACGTCGAAGCTCTCCTGCTGGCGTTGCGGGCCCCGCGCCACTGTCAGTTCGGGCCGCGCACCCGGCTGAATGGCGAGCACTTGCGCATTGAAGGCAAAGCGTGCGCCTTGTCGTTGCGCCTGCTGCTTGATCAGGTGGGCAAACTCACGGCTGTTGCCAGCGCCTTCGTCTGGCAAATGCACGGCAGCGTACAGCGCTGCACGCGGATTCAAGCCAGGTTCGAGCAAGCGGCATTCATCGGCGGTGAGTTGCCGGTGGCGAACACCGAGTTGCCCCAGAACCGCCACCGCAGCCAGCAGGCGTTGCGATTCCCCCGCCCTGCGCGCCACCACGGTGACCCCCGATGAGCGCTCGTAATCCAGATGCAGCGACTGAGTGAGCTCGGTCGTGCATGCGCTGCTGTAGGTGGCGAGTCGGTGCTGCCGCTCATGGATTTCGCTCTGCGCTGCCCCGCGATTCTCGCGCAGCCATTTCAGTGTCCAGCCAGCACTGCCCGGGCTGCCCAGCGGGAGTGCCGCGGGGAGTCGGCCTCGCACGGTCAGTCCGGCCAGGCCGCCGGCCACAGCCAACGGCGACCACACCGTTGCACAACCGGCGCCGTCGAGTCCGGCGTGCGCAAAGCTGGCCTCGGCCGCGATGCTGCTGCCCTGCTCGAACACGATGACGTCGTGACCAGCCGCGGCCAGTTCGTAGGCGGAAGTGACGCCTATGATGCCGGCGCCAATCACTGCAATGCGCATGGTCAAGACCACCGCGCGAACCGTAGGTTCGGCGTCCTGGAGGCTGCTCGAGAGGTGCGGGAGTTTGAAACGGGTGCCGAATGCATGTCGGGGCTGATATAGTCAGCGGGTTTTTCCGGGGCTGGGTTAGATCCCGACCGCGAATAAACACATCCGCAAATCCGGCTGCCAAAAGGTGTCGCCGAGGTGTTGGGAATCTTCCAGCACCAGGGGCGATTCAAGCCGGATTTTAGAATCAACCTTTGGAGTTGTTAATGACTGTAAGCATGCGTGAAATGCTGGAAGCCGGCGTCCACTTCGGACACCAAACCCGCTTCTGGAACCCCAAGATGGCCCCGTACATCTACGGCCATCGCAACAAGATCCACATCATCAATCTTGAAAAGACCCAGCC
>CANHNO010000167.1 GCA_947462065.1 Burkholderiales bacterium
CAGGCCCATGCCGGCTCCCGCTGCGACGAACAACAAAACGGTGGTGGCGATCACCATCCAGCGATGTTCGACACACCAGTCGAGGCTGCGGCGCATGCGGCGATAGACCGGTCGGTCGTAGGGATCATGCGCCACCGCGTCTGCGGGGCTCGTGCTCAGCCTGGACATCGACTTTGGCAGCAGCACCACGCCCAGGTAAGGCGTGAACACCACCGCCACCAACCACGACGCCATCAACGCGAGGCCAACCACCCAGAAGATGCCGCCGGCGTAATCGCCCGAGATGGACTGCGCGAAGCCGACCGGCATGAAGCCGGCCACCGTCACCATCGTGCCGGTGAGCATCGGAAGCGCGGTCGAGGTGTAGGCGAAGGTCGCCGCCTTGACGCGGTCCATGCCTTGCTCCATCTTCACCACCATCATCTCGACGGCGATGATGGCGTCGTCGACCAGCAAGCCTAGCGCGATGATGAGCGCCCCGAGCGAGATGCGATCGAGCGCCCAACCTGCGGCGTACATCACGATGGCCACCAGTCCCAGCACCAGGGGCACCGAGGCAGCGACCACAACACCTGTCCGCCAGCCCAGGGCAATGAACGAAACCACCAGAACGATGGCGAGCGCCTCAAGGAATGAGCGTTCGAACTCCCACACCGCTGCCTCGACCACCGTCGGCTGGTCGGCGTACTTCTCCAGGCGTACACCCACCGGAAGACGAGCCTGCAACTCGGTTTGGCGTGCGTCCAGCGCCTTCCCGATCCCCAGCAGGTTGCTGCTGCGCGACACCGTGACGCCGAGGGCCAGCACCGCTTCGCCGTTGTGCCGAACGGTGAACGTCGGCGGGTCTTCCAGTGCATTGCGAACGGTTGCCACATCCGACAGCCGCAGCAATCGGCCGCCCGCTTCGATCGGTAGTGCCTCGATGTCCGCGACATCGCGCGCGGCGCCACTGATGCGCACAAAGGTGCGCTCGGCGCTGCCCTCGACGGCGCCAGCAGGGGTCATCGCGTTCTGACGTGAGAGCGCGTCGATCAGGCTCTGCGGCGTCAGCCCCAAGGCCGCCAGACGCCTGCTGGAAAACTCCACATGAACCTGTTGCGCCTGTCGCCCGAGCAAGTCGACCTTGTTGACGCCGGGTACTGACTGCAGGCCGCGCTTCAGCTCTTCGGCCAGCGCCTGCAATTCAGGCCATTGGAGCTCGGGAGCTTGCAAGGCATACAACACCGTGTAGACGTCGGTGAATTCGTCATTGAAGAACGGACCGCGTACACCATCGGGGAATTCGCCCCGAACGTCCCCAATCTTCTTGCGCGCCTGATACCAGGCCGCATCGAGCAGCTTCTTCGAGGAGCCACCCTTCATCCAGAGGGTCAGACCGCCATAGCCCTGCCGCGAGAAGCTGCGGATGTAATCGACGCCGTCGATTTCCTGCAGTTCTCGCTCCATTCGGTTGAGCACTTCGTCCTGCACTTGCTGCGCAGTAGCGCCAGGCCACGCAACGACCGCAGTCATGGTCGGGACTTCAAAATTGGGATCTTCGAGCCGCCCCAGTTTTGTGAATGAGGCCAGGCCAAGAACCAGCGTCACGATGATCAGGAACAGCACCATCGGGCGGTGCGTCACGGCCCATTCGGACAGATTGAACGATTTCATTGCTGCGCGCCAGTCGCCTCGACTGGCGCGGTGTCGATCGCATCTGCCAGCGGTCGCGCAACGGCTCGCACGCGCATCGCGGCATCCAGCTTTTGAGCCCCGACCGACACCACCAGCGCGCCTTCGGAGAGTCCCCGTACGCGCACCATGTCGTTGGTCTGTGACAGCACCTGAACCGGCAAGCGCGTCAGCGTGCCGGCGTTCGGATCGACGACCCATACCGTTGGTGACTGCGCCACCGACAGTACCGCGCCCAGCGGTAAAGGGGCCGAGGGTTCGCTGTCCTGGCGACTCAGATGCAACTCGACGGTGCTGCCCAGGCGCGGACTGGCTGCGCTCGCCACCGATGCCGCAGGCGTCGCGATGGTGTACCGAGCCCGAAAGGTGCGCGTCGCGGCGCTGGCGGACGGCGCGAGCTCGCGCAGGCTCAGCTCCAGCGGCCTGGCTACGTCTTCTCCCGGCTGGGCAAGCAAGCGGGCGCTGGCGCGGTAGGCGCGGAGGTCGAGCGCCAGAGATTCCGGCACATCGACCACGACATCAAGCGCAGTCGTCCGTGCCAACGTGATCAGGGGTTGGGCTTCGCCAATGACTTGACCGGCTTCGAAACGGCGTGCTGTCACCACGCCATCGAATGGCGCCGACAACGTCGCGTAGCCGAGTTGGCGGCGCGCCAGGTCGAGTTGACCGCGCGCCTGTGCGAGATGCGCCAATGCCGTATCAGCGCGCGCTTGCTGCCGCTCAAGGTCGGCCCCGCCGACCGAGCCATCGGTCAGCAGCCGCCGAAAGCGTGCCGCGTCGCTGGACGCCTGGTCCGCCTCGACCTGACTGGCACGCCACTGCTGTGCAGCAACATCGAGAGCGAGCCGAAGGTCCACCTCCTCCAGACGTGCCAGCAATTGTCCTTGTCGGACGCTCTGGCCGACATCGACTGCGCGCAGGGCAACCTTGCCACCGACTCGAAAGGACAACTCGCTCTCGAAGCGGGCGCTGATGGTCCCGCTGAAGCGGCGTTCACTCTCGCCCACGCCATGGCGAACCGGCGTCACGTATACCGGCTGGATCGGCGTCGCGGGCTGTGGCGCAGGACTGCATGCGACCAGCAGAAGCGCCAATGCAAGGCACGGCCAGGAACGCAGCGAACGCCAGGTCGGCGCATGGGAGTCACGGCGGATGTTCATCGGATGCCTCTTTCCAGGACGGGCTGAATGGCGGCCTCGGTGTCTGGCCTCGGCATGGGAGCAGGCGATTCGGAGGCGGGTGTCCCGGCCTCCGCCGCGACCCGCCAGCCGCCACCCATCGACTTGAAGAGCTGGACCGCGTTGAGGGCGAGCTGGGTGCGACTCTCGATGGCTGCAATTTCCGCAACGATGACATTGCGCTGGGCGTCAAGCAGAGGCAACAGGCCGATCTGGCCTTCTCGGTACAGCGACTCGGCGTGGCGCACTCCCGTGCGCCGCAGCGCGAGGGTCTGACCCATCGCTGTGAGACGCGCGCGCTCTTCGGCAAGACCGGCGAGGCTGCTTTCGACATCCTGCACGGCGCCGAGCACCCGTTGTTCGTAACTCAGTGCTGCGATGCGTTCGCGTGCCGATTGCCGCTCGACCGCAGCTTGCAGGCGGCCGGCATTGAAGATGGGCATCGTGAAAGCCAGCGCCACATTGCTGTAGCGGACCGGTGACAGGTCGAGCATGTTGAGCCGCAGGTCTTGCCCGCCGAGCAACGCGGCCACGAAGAACTTCGGCAGCAGATCGGCCTGGCTTTCGCGCAAGCGCGCACTGGCGGCTGCCATCTGCCGTTCGGCGGCCCGCAAGTCCGGGCGGCGCGACAGCAGCTCAACCGGCTGGCCGGCTGCCAGCATCGGTACCTCTGGCAGCCTGGCCGGAGCGGTTGCTTCGATGCCCTCCAGTACTGCGCTTGCGGACCTGCCCAGCAGGAGCGCCAGCTGATGCTCGGTCGTGGCGATCAGCGCCCGCAGGGGTGGGAGTTGCGCCGAAAGCGCAGCTGTCTCGCCCGCGGCCTGTGACACATCGAAACGGCTGGCCTGGCCCGCGGCTTCTCGGCTTTGCGTCAAGCGCTCGCTATCGGCCTGCGACTGCAGCAGTGCCTGAACCCGTTCCAGTCGTGCCCGAGCGCCTTGGTGAACCAGGTACTGTTTTGCGACTTCGGCGCTGATCAGCAGACGGGCACTGTCAACGCCGAAGGCCGCAGCCTCGGCATCGAACTGGGCCGCGGTCGATGCGGCCCGTGCTGCGCCGAACACATCAAACTCCCAACTCAGATCGACGGAGGCTCGGTACGCCCGCACATCGGGTGAGTTCTGTTTCACCTGGGCGGGCAGACCGCTCTGCTGATCGGATGCAGATGCATTCAAGCCAAGCGTCGGAGCCCTGCGCGAATCGACTGCACGCAACGCTGAACGTGCTTCCTCAACCCGCAATACGGCCGCACGTATGTCGAGATTCGAAGCGAGCGCGCGCTCGATCAGGTCCGCAAGCGTCGGATCACCGAAGCTTTGCCACCATGCCAATTCAAACGTGTTGCCAGATTCTGAGGCGCCACGGAACTTGTCGGCGGTGACGTGAGACTGCGCGAATGAGCGTGCAGGCTCAACCGTCGCAGTACAGCCGCTGATACCCAGCACCAGCGCCGATGTCGAGGCAGCTAACCCGCAACGAACGAGGCTGGACCGCAACATCGATAGGGTCGACCGGGGGATACAGGCGGCTGGGTTCACGACCACTAGGCGACTCTGTTGACAGCGTCAACCATTGTGGTGTTTTCTTGTTGACGCTGTCAACATTGCTGCCTTGCCGCGCGATTGCCAGGCTTGGGCACCGTGCTAGCGTCACTCCTTGAGCCATTGCGAACCGAGACTCGAATGCCCAAAAAGATCAAGACCGCGGAGCCTGTCGATCTCAAGGAAGCCTGCATTCAGGTGGCGCGCGACTTCATTGCGGAGCATGGCATCGAGAACCTGAGTCTGCGCGATGTCGCCCGCCGGCTCGGCGTATCGCACCAGGCTCCCTATCGCCACTATCCCAACCGGGATCATTTGCTGGCTGAGGTCCTGCGACGCTGCTTTCAAGGCTTCGCCGCGCATCTTGACGCGCGCGAGCGCCTTGACGACCCCAAGGCCGACCTGCAGTCGATGGGTCGCCAGTACTTGAGCTATGCCGCGCAGCACCCGCTCGAGTACCGATTGATGTTCGACACTCCATGGCCGCAGGCTGCAGAACATCCGAGTCTGCTGCAGGACGCACGACACGCGTTCGACTTGTTGCTCGGCGTACTGCGGCGCATCCACGGCACGCAAGCGTCCAAGCGGACGCTCATCGAGCTCGACGCGCTGTACATCTGGTCGTCGATGCATGGGATCGTGGGGATCATGCAATGCAAGCTGACGGACCGGCTCGAACTGTCGCCCCAGGTGCCTGACCAGGCTGCCATGCATGTGATGCAGATGATCCTGAAAGCCATGGACAGCCATCGCTGATCCGCCGTGGTGCCCGCGGCCGGCCTCAGCGGTGGCCGCGAGCCGCTGAGGCGTGCTGATTGATCAGAGCGTGATGTCGTAGTCGATCGTCAGCGGCGCGTGGTCTGAAAAGCGCGGCTCGAGGTGAATGTCAGCGCGGCGCGCGAGGGCGGCGATGCCCGGGGTGGCGAGGTGGTAGTCGATGCGCCAGCCGACGTTCTTCGCCCAGGCCTGGCCGCGGTTGCTCCACCAGGTGTATCGATCCGGGTTGGGGTCCAGCGTGCGGAACACGTCGACCAGTCCGGCGCCCGCCTCGGCGTCGAGCAGATTCGTCATCCAGGCGCGCTCCTCGGGCAGGAAGCCGCTGTTCTTCAGGTTGCCCTTCCAGTTCTTCAGGTCGATTTCCTTGTGGGCGATGTTGATGTCGCCCAGCAGCACGAACTCCCGCTCGGAACGCAGGCGCGTGAGGTGTGGCGCGATCAGTGCGAGAAATCGAAACTTGGCCTGCTGCCGCTCGTCGCTGC
>CANHNO010000168.1 GCA_947462065.1 Burkholderiales bacterium
CGCCGCGCAGAACGCCGTCGCCTCGCTTGCCCCGTTCAGCTTCGAGCGCCGCGCACCGGGGCCGGACGACGTGCAGATCGACATCCTCTACTGCGGCGTGTGCCACTCCGATCTGCACACCGCCCGCAACGAGTGGCAGAACACGCTCTATCCCTCGGTGCCTGGCCATGAAATCGTCGGCCGGGTCAGTGCTGTCGGTGCCAAGGTCAGCCAGTTCAAGGTGGGCGACATCGCTGGGGTGGGCTGCATGGTCGACAGCTGTCTGCACTGCGGCTCGTGTGGCGAAGGGCTGGAACAGTACTGCGACAACGGCTTCACCGGCACCTACAACGGGCCGGTCTTCGGTGGCGACAACACCTTTGGCGGCTACTCCAGCCGCATCGTGGTGAAACAGAATTTCGTACTCAGGATCAGCCACACGGACAATCTGGCCGCTGTGGCGCCCCTGCTGTGCGCCGGCATCACGACCTACTCGCCCCTCCGCCAATGGGACGTGCAGGAGGGCCAGAAGGTCGGCATCGTCGGCCTCGGCGGATTGGGTCACATCGGCGTCAAGATCTCGGCCGCGATGGGCGCGCACGTGGTGCTGTTCACCACCTCGGCGAGAAAGGTCGAGGATGCCAGGCGTCTGGGCGCCGCCGAGGTGGTGATCTCCACCGACGAAGCCGCGATGGCCGCTCACCAGAACTCGTTCGACTTCATCCTCAACACCGTCGCGGCGCAGCACGACCTCGACCCGTTCATCGCGCTGCTCAAGCGCGATTGCACGATGACGCTGGTGGGTGCACCGGAACGCCCGCATCCTGGCCCCAATGTCTTCGGCCTGATTTTCAAGCGTCGCCGGCTGGGCGGATCGCTGATCGGTGGCATCCGCGAAACGCAGGAAATGCTCGACTTCTGCGCCAAGCACGGCATCGTCGCCGACATCGAGATGATCGCGATGAAGGAGATCAACACCGCTTACGAACGCATGCTCAAAAGGGATGTGAAGTACCGCTTCGTGATCGACATGGCGACCCTGCAGACGGAACCCGCGGCGGTCTGATGGCCTCCTGAAGGGCCGCATAAACTCAGCGAAGGCAATCGCTGCCGGCTGCAAGCGCGTTGCGGTCGATCGACATGTGGAGCATTGGACCTTGGCTATTCAGGCGTCACCCGAGCACTCATCAATCCCGTCATTGCCGGACCGCCTCGATGGAACGCATCTGAACCTGGGCTGTGGATCGAAGCGCAAACCAGGCTTTCTGGGCGTTGACATCGGCGAGGGCAGTGCAGTCGATGTGCGCATGGATGTCATGCAGTACCTGCGTTCCCTGCCACCGCACAGCGTGCAGGAAATCTACAGCCGACATTTCCTCGAGCATGTCGAAGGCCGCGAACTGCACACGATGCTGCTGGAATTCGACCGCGTGCTGCGCCCCGGCGGCCGCGTTCAAGTCATCGTGCCCCACTACTCCAACCCGTACTTCTATTCCGACCCGACCCACCGCACGTTCTTCGGCGTGCACACCTTCAGCTATTTTTGCGACCGCTCCAGCCTAAGACGCAGGGTGCCACGCTACACCGCGATTGCCGGCTGGTCCCTGGTCGATGTCAAGCTGGGCTTCAAGAGCTATGGCAAACCCAAATTGCTTGGCGTCAAGCTGCCGACGCTCAGCAGCTTGTTGAATCTGCTGGTCAATCGAGGGGCGTTGTCGATTGAATTGTTCGAGCGTTACCTCTGCGGCCTGTGGTCGATCTATGAGGTGAGCTACTCGATCGACAAGCGCCGAGATTGAACTGTGATCGCCCAGCCGCGCGCAGTTGGTTGATCGATCACGCCCCCAGCTTCCAGCCCAACCACTCGCGCAGGACCAGCCGCACCCGCTCAAAGCCGGCGGACGTGGGCAGCCATGAGAGTTGCGGGATGTCGACGTTCGTCGCCAGCCCCATGGGCGCCGCTTCGATGCGCATGCCGCTGTCGGCGGCCGCTGTGTCGAACAGCGCCTTGGCGCGCTGCATATGCCAGCCTCGGGTCACCAGCAGCACGTGGCGCACACCGGAGGCGTGCAGCAGCTGAAGGCTGCGCGAGGCATTTTCTCGGGTGTCGCGCGACTCGGCCTCGACCCAGCGTAACGGCCGGCCGTACTCTTGCGCCGCGATCCGCGCGGCCACTTCTGCCTCTGCTGCACCGGACTGGTTGCCCCATCCCGTCCCGCCGCTGAAACCCACCGGCCAGCCGGTTTCACGGCTGAGCCATAGCCCATAGCGCAGGCTTGCCAGCGAGTACGAGGACAGGTTGCTCAGGCCGTACTCCGGCGCATACGGTTCGACGCCCCCGCCGAGCACCAGTATCGCGACCTCGCTGCGACCATTGCTGAGATTGGCCGCCGCCGTGTTGGCTGTCGACCGGCTCTTGGCACGCAACTCCGCGATGCGATCGGCTTGCAGCGCAGGGTAGGCGTTCAACAGCAGCGGCTCGATCACGCGGGCAAAGCCGGTGCAGGCGGTGAGCCACAGTCCGGCGACGCTGAGAGACACCACCAACCAGCCCCATCCGCGGCGTGGCAGCATCAGCCGGGCGCCGACCAGCACCGCCAACAGCAAGGGCACCGGTGGCAGCAACAAGGCGGTCAACACCGGCTTCCAAGTCTCGATGCCGAGCAGGCTGATCAGGCTGTGCAAGTGTGTTCCTTGGCCTCAGTGTGGAAAATCGTCATTGTGAGCGGGTGCTGGCGCATGACACGATAGGCGTCTGGGCACGTGTCGTCGACCGGGTGCTACGGCGGGAGAAAAGCAGTGAAGTGGTTGCGGCGTATCGCGTGGGCAGGTCTGGCGTTGATCGGGGTGTGGGTGCTGGCCTGGGCAATCGTGCCGCCGGTGCTGAAGTCGCAAGCACAGCAGCGCCTCAGCGATGCGCTTGGTCGCAGCGTGACACTGGGCGAGGTCAGTTTCAGCCCGTGGTCGCTCGAATTGACACTACGTGACATCGTGATCGGCGGCGCGACTGCGGATCCAAAGGCCTTGCCGCTGCTGAAGGTTGCGCGGCTGTATGTCGATGCCGACATCAGTTCCTTGTTGCGTGCTGCGCCGGTGGTCGAGGCGTTCGAGGTCGATGCCCCCGAATTGCGGCTTGCGCGCACCGCGCCCGGCCACTACGACATCGACGACCTGATCGCCCGCTTCCAGCCCACCTCGCCCGAGCCTCCTCCGTCAGAGCCGTTGCGCTTTGCCCTGTACAACGTGAAGGTCAGCAACGCGGCGGTGTTCTTCGACGACCGTCCGGTGCAGCAGAAACATCGGCTTGAAGCGCTGAACCTGGGGCTGCCGTTTCTCGCCAACCTGCCGTCGAAGATCGACGTGAAGGTCGAGCCGCGACTCGCCTTTCGCTTCAACGACACGCCCTTTGACAGCGGGGCGCAGGCCACGCCGTTCGCAGAGACGCGGCAGGCCAAGCTGCAACTGAAGATGGGCGATCTCGACCTGAAGCCCTACATCGGCTACCTGCCCGAATCCCTGCCGGTGCGCCTGCGCGGTGGCAGCGTCGCGGCGGATCTGGAGTTCGATTTCGCGATGCCGGTCAATGCCGAGCCCAGCGCCACGTTGCGCGGCAGCGTCGGCCTCAACAACTTGGCGCTCGACGACACTGCCGGCACACCGCTGCTCGAGTGGAAGCGTCTGGCGGTGGCGCTGAGTGACGTCAGACCGCTGCACCGTGCGCTCTCGTTCGGCGCCATCGAACTCGACGCGCCCACCCTGCATGTCAGCCGCGACGCGGCGGGCCGGCTGAACCTGGCCTCACTCACCGGCGCACCGTCCAAGGCTGTTGCGGCGCCTGCTGCCGTGCCCTCGGCCCCTACGGCACCGAACGCAGCGGTCTCGCCGTGGAAGGTCCAGGTGGATGCCGTGCGACTCACCGGCCTCAGTGTGCTGTGGGCCGACGCGAGCGTCTCGCCGCCGGCTGCGCTGGCGCTGCAATCCGTCGATCTGAAGGCCGGTCCCTTGGCGTATCCCTTTACCGCTGATGGCGCCGTACCGCTGAGCATGCAGGCAACGCTGGCAGGGGCTTCGGCTGGTGGGCCGGCGCAGGGGAGCCTGACGGTGGACGGCCGCGTCAGTGACCGGCATGCAGAGCTCGCGGTCAGACTGAGCGGCCTGTCGCTGCAGGCCTTGTCGCCCTATGTCTCGCAGTCACTGCGGGCGCAGGTCAGCGGTCAACTCGCCGCGTCGGCCCAGGTGAAATGGGCGGCAGGCGACTCGCCCAGGCTCACCGTGGGCGGCGGTGAAATCACGCTCGACGAACTGCAGGTTGCCGATGCCAACGCCGTGCCCACCAAGGGGAAGGTGAAATCGAAGCCGCCTGCGATCGCGCTGAAGCAATTCGTGGTGAAAGGTGCCGAGGTCGACGTGCTGGCGCGCAGCGTCACCCTGGCCAGTGTCAAGTTCGCCCAGCCTGCGCTCGCGGTGTCGCGTGACCTCGAGGGGGTCTGGAATGTGCAGCGCTGGCTGAAGACCACGCAGCCGGCTGCTGCGCCGACCCGCCCCGTGGCCGCTACCGCGTCGGCACCCAAGGGTGGCGCAGACTGGCGCGTCGATCTGCGTGAGTTCGGCATCGACGGGGGTTCGTTGCGTCTTGATGATGCCTATGTCGTTGGCGTTGCCGACAGCGAACCGGTCCGCCTGGACGCGCGCGCCATTCAGCTGGCCGTGCAGTCCCTGACGCTGAACGGCTCGCGCACCACGGCGCCGGCCAAGGTTCAGTTCAGCGCCCGGCTGCTCGGGCCGCGCGAGATCGATCAGACGGCCAGCAAGGCCAGCGACAAGTCGACGGCGGTGGCGCTGGGCGCCGTGACCTCGGGTGTGCTGGACTGGCGCGGTCAACTCGGGCTGCAACCGTTGATGGTCAAGGGCGCGCTGAAGCTGGATCGATTTCCGGTGCAGGCATTCGAGCCCTATGTGCGTGATCGGCTGCCGGTGCGCCTGCTGCGCGCCGAGACTGGCATCAAGGCGAATGTCTCCGTCAAGGAGCTCCCAGCGGGGCTGGACATCGGCGCCACCGGCGATGTGCTGCTGGCTGACGTGCTGGTCCACAGCCGACCGGCGGCAGACGCCAAACCTGGCCTCGGCAACACCGACGAACTGCTGAGTTGGCAGTCGTTCAAGCTCAGCGGTGTCACGCTGGCGATGGCACCCGGACGCGGGTCGGTGATCGACATCACCGAAGCGGCGCTGGCTGATTTTTATTCCCGCCTGGTCATCACGGAAGAAGGCCGATTCAACCTGCAAGACATGTCGGCGAACCGGCCTGTGGCGCCGGCCGATGCTGCCAGCGCGCCAGCCGTGGCGCAGGCGCCAGCGGCTGTCACCGCGACCGCTGCAGCTGCGTCCGGCGCAGCCGGGACCGAGGCCGCTCCCGTGACACCAATGCAACTGAGCATCGGCGCGACCAAGCTGACCAACGGCCGCGTGGACTTCACCGATAACTTCGTCCGACCCAACTACAGCGCCGAGCTGACCGAGCTGAACGGCAGCCTCGGTGCCTTCCGCTCCGGCTCGCGCGACATGGCCACCTTGGAACTGCAGGGCCGCGCCGCGGGCACCG
>CANHNO010000169.1 GCA_947462065.1 Burkholderiales bacterium
CCGTCCGGACATCGGCGACGACGGCTACAAGGCAGTGATGCCTGTGATCGGACACATCATCGACGTCAAGCGTGGCCATGCCACGAACTGGTCGTCGAACATGAAGTCCAACCCGAAGGGCGTGAAAGACACCGACGTGTCGCTGAACGTGCTGGAAGAAGTGGCAACGGGTACGGGCAAGTAATTGCCCCCACCGGCACCGGGGCTCATGCCCCGGTGGTCACACAAGCCCGCCTCTGCTCATGCAGTGGCGGGCTTTTTGTTGCCTGGCATGAGTCTCATGGCAGTGACCTGACTGCCGCACTGGCGGGGGATTGAAGGCAGTCGGCCATCCGGACGCTGGACATCTAGCCCACCACAGGCTCAGCGATCGGGTGGAGTTCGAAGCGGATCCGCGGGAAGCCGCAAGCCGAAATGGCATGGAACCGGCGATGTCCAGGGATGCGATCCCAGTTAAAGCTCGCAGGCTGTTCGGCGCAGGATGAGGCCACAAGTGGCCGCATCGGCCGTGGTGTCTATCGGCTCGAGGTCCGGTGTCCGGCATCAAGAACTGGCTCGATGCGGCCGAGCAGGCGCGCCACTTTTGACGCAAGCTGTGGCTCAGGTGCTAGGGCACCATCATGCTGAGCGCCACCTCGTCGGACGCCAGATCGAGGTGGGGGCGCTACCCGAAAGGTCTGCGCCAGTGTTTCTGATGAAGCGCTGGCCGTTGCGCAGACAAGGGCGGGTTGCTGGAGCCGAGAATCAGTCCGGACGCAGCAGCAAGGGCGAAGTCACTCTCAATGGCAGTCGCTGATCAGACCCATTTCTGCGCTGGACATGAATCCCTCGATGTCCATCAGGATCAACATGCGCTCGCCAACATTGCCGATGCCGGTGATGTAGCTGGTGTCGACGGATGACGACATCTCAGGCGCAGCCTTGACGGCATCCTTAGACAACTGCAAGACATCACTGACCGAATCAACAACGGCACCAACTACCCGGCCTTTGACGTTAAGCACGATCACGACCGTGAAGCCGTCGTACTCGGCGCTGTCGCAGCCGAGCTTCAATCGCAGATCGACGATGGGAACAATCACTCCGCGGAGATTGACCACGCCCTTGATGAATGAAGGTGCGTTGGCAATGCGCGTGGGCGGCTCATATGACCGAATCTCCTGCACCCGCAAGATGTCGATGCCGTACTCTTCTTCACCCAGCCGAAACGTCAGGAACTCACCGCCAGCGAGAGCTGCCCTGCCAGCGCTCTCTCGAGCCGCCTCGTGTTGGGCCACATGCTGAGCGTCGTTGATCATGTTCATGGCTGACTCCTTCCGGACGATGCCTGGGTGTTGTGAAGTGCAATGGAAACTGATGCGCTACGGCAGATCAGAAGGTTTCCCAATCATCTGAGCTGGCAGTCGTGCGTGCAGTTGCGCTTTGGGGCGCAGTCGCTGCCGCCGTCGCTACCGCAGCTGATGCGTGGTGCACACGCGGTGCTGGTGTTGGCATGACTGCAGGCTTTGCAGCAGGGCTGTGCTTCGGCTTGGAACTGGTGCGAATCACCGAGGCGTTCGTGCTCGAAGCGTTCGAATCCAGGCGGAAGATGCTCATCACTTCCGCCAGCCTGGAGGCCTGATCCTTGAGGGATTCGGCGGCAGCTGCCGACTGCTCGACGAGTGCGGCGTTCTGCTGGGTCATCTGGTCGAGCTGCACGACTGAGGAGTTGACCTGGCCGATGCCGTCGGATTGTTCGGCAGCGGCAGCCGTGATTTCACCGATGATGTCCGAGACACGCTGCACCGAGCTGACGATCTCGGACATCGTGTTGCCTGCATTGGCCACCAGACGAGAGCCCGACTCAACTTTCTCTACCGAGGCGCCGATCAGGCTCTTGATCTCGCGAGCCGCCTCTGCGGAGCGGCCGGCCAGGCTGCGCACCTCGGAGGCCACCACCGCGAAGCCTCGACCCTGCTCGCCGGCGCGGGCAGCCTCGACGGCTGCATTGAGCGCCAGGATATTGGTCTGGAAGGCGATGCCATCGATCACTCCGATGATGTCGGAAATCTTCTGCGAGGATGCGTTGATCTCGTCCATGGTGGAGACGACCTGCGAGACCACAGCACCGCCGCGTGCGGCGACTTCAGCCGCAGAAGAAGCGAGCTGATTGGCCTGGCGAGCGGAGTCGGCGGACTGCTTGACGGTGCCGGTGAGCTGCTCCATCGAGGAAGCGGTTTGCTGCAGGTTCGAAGCGGTCTGCTCAGTACGCGCGCTCAAATCCTGATTGCCCGTGGCGATCTCGGCCGAGGCGGTGCTGATCGACACGGTGGAGCCGCGCACCTGGCTGACCAACTGGTGCAGCGAGCCGCGCATGCGGTCCAGCTCCCGCAACAAATCGCCCAGTTCGTCCTTGCGATCGGAGTGCACGACGTTGGAAAGGTCATTGTTCGCAATGCCTCGTGCCACATCCAGCGCAGAATTCAGAGGCTGCGTGATCGAGCGGGTGATGACGTAGGCCATCCACGCGGCCATGCCGAGCCCGGCCAGCAGCAGCAACAGCTGCACCTTTTGGCCGTCGGCCATGGCGGCCTTGGCGCTGGTCAAATGACTGACGCTGTACTCTGACTGATACTGTTGCAAGCTCCTCGTGGCGCTCAGGAAAGCCGTCGCAGCGGGCAGCATCACCCGGGTGAGTTGAGTGTCTGCCGCAGCCATGTCGCCACTATTGAGGAGGCCGAGGGCCTTGTCGCGCGCCGCGATGTAGCTCTTTCGCTTGTCGCTGGCCACGGCGAGCAGTGCCTTGCCTTCGGCGCTGCTGATCGCTGATTCCAGTGTTTTCTGGATCTCATCGTTGCGGGCGTGGGTCTCCTTCAGCAACGGCTCGAAGTAAGCGACAACCGCCGGATCGCCATGCGACTTGGCGATGGCCACAGCTCGCGACACGTTCAACTCGGTGCCTGCCAGCCAAGCATCGGCGAGATTGGACCGCTCAGAGATTGCGATGCTTTCGTCGAGCTCCTGGGCCTCGGCAGACATGCGCACACAAGCGGCAACCGACATGACGATCATCAGCGCCAACAAGGCGCCAAAGGCGATCGACAACCGGGTCGCGATCTTGAAGTTATTCAGTTTCACAGGTACTCCTAGAAGGATTTACATCACTCATTGGACTTATCGACTGATTCGGGCACGGGTGTAGGGTGGGATGCACACCGAACCGGAGGCCTCGTGACTTTCAGGATGGCAAGCGGAACGTGCCGACGACCTCGTTCAGTCTGGCGGCCTGGTCCTTGAGGCTTTCGGCGGCGGCAGCCGACTCCTCGACGAGCGCGGCGTTTTGCTGCGTCATCTGGTCGAGTCGCACCACCGAGGCGTTGACCTGCCCGATGCCTTCGGACTGCTCGGCGGTCGCTGTGCTGATCTCGGAAATGATGTCCGACACCCGCTGAACTGAGCTCACGATCTCTTTCATGGTGTCGCCCGCGGTGGCCACCAGTCGCGAGCCCGACTCCACCTTGTCGACCGATGCGCCGATCAGGCTCTTGATCTCTCGCGCGGCTTCGGCCGAACGGCCGGCCAGGCTACGAACCTCGCTGGCCACCACCGCGAAGCCGCGGCCCTGTTCGCCGGCGCGGGCGGCTTCCACCGCTGCGTTCAGCGCCAGGATGTTCGTCTGGAAGGCGATGCCGTCGATCGTGCCGATGATGTCGGCGATCTTCTTCGAGCTGGTATTGATCTCGTCCATCGTCGCGACCACTTGCGACACCACGCTGCCACCGCGCGCGGCGACCTCTGCGGCCGAGGTGGCCAACTGATTGGCCTGGCGCGCCGAGTCGGCCGACTGGCGGACATTGCCGGTGAGCTGCTCCATGGAGGAGGCTGCCTGCTGCAGGTTGCTCGCTGCCTGCTCCGTGCGCTGGCTCAGGTCGAGGTTGCCGCTGGCGATCTCGATGCTCGCGGTCTGGATGCTCGAGACCGACGCCTGCACGTCGCTCATCGCGACGTTCATTCGGGCGAGGGCGCTCTTCAGTGCGATGCCCGAAGGCGTGACCGCGGCGATATCGTTCACGTCGAGCGAAATCTGACCATTGGCGCTGAGGCGGTCGACGACCCGGCGCAGTTCCACACTCTGCTTCGCGTCCTGGCGCATATGCAGTGCAATCACGACCTCGAAGATTGTCTGCACGCTCAGGTAGCCGGCGTGCAGCAGCACCTTCAGAAAGTCAGGCTGCGGCGTGCAGTACACAGCCATTCCGGCGGCCTGCAGCCGGTCGAACAGGATGTGGTGAACCGCGACGAACAGGCTGCCGGCGACGATCGGCCGCCAGTCGCGGTAAAGCAGCAGCAAGGCGAGACCGGCAAACACGCCGAAGTGGAACTCGAGCGTGCCGCGTCCGAGCTGGATGTGCAGCGCGACCAGGGTGAAGAGGCTCACCGTCATGACGAGGCTCGACGCGAGCGTTCCCCCGGCAGTGGTCATCACCGTGCCAGCGATCAGCAGCACCGCCGCCGACACACCCATGGCCAGCCCCATGCTGCCGTACTGGCTGGCGATCGCGACGGCAACGAGGGCTGCGACCAGGACCGCCCCGAACATCCAGCGGTCGGCGGTCAGGGCGAAGTCCTTGAGGTGGCCGGATGGGGATGTGTTGCTCATGAATGCTCTTCGGTATGGGTTGCTGAGAATCAGTGGCGCGACCGCCGCACCAGCGAACCCACATCCAGAATCAGAGCCACGCGACCGTCACCCATGATGGTGGCGCCCGACACGTCGTCGACCTTGCGGTAGTTGGCTTCAAGGTTCTTCACCACGACCTGCTGCTGGCCGAGCAACTCGTCGACGAGCAGCGCGACGCGGCCGCCATCTGCCTCCGCCACGACCATGATGCTGGCGGTCTTCTCGAAGTCGAAGCGCGGCACGTTGAAGATGCGTTCGAGGTCCATCACCGGCATGTAGTCGCCGCGCACCTCCACCACCCGGCCAGAACCGCCGATGGTCTTGATGGTGTGTTCGTGCACCTGGAAGGATTCGACCACCGACGACAGCGGCAGGATGTAGACCTCCTCGCCGATGCCCACACTCATGCCGTCCATGATGGCAAGCGTCAGCGGCAGGCGCACCGAGACGCGCATGCCGTAGCCTTCGGCCGACTCGATGTCGACCGTGCCGCCGAGCGCGGTGATGTTCTTCTTGACCACGTCCATGCCGACGCCGCGGCCCGACACGTCGGTGACCACATCGGCGGTGGAGAACCCAGGCGCGAAGATCAGGTTCCAGACTTCGCTGTCGGTCATGGAGTCGGGCGCGTCGATGCCGCGCTCGCGTGCCTTGCGCAGCAGCTTTTCGCGGGAGAGTCCGCGGCCGTCATCACGCACTTCGATGACGATCGAGCCGCCCTGGTGCGAGGCCGCGAGCGTGATCGTGCCGGTTTCCGGCTTGCCTTTGGCCAGTCGATCGGCGGGCATTTCGATGCCATGGTCGCAGCTGTTGCGCACCAGGTGAGTCAGCGGATCGGTGATCTTCTCGACCAGGCCCTTGTCCAGTTCGGTGGCCTCGCCTTGCGTCACGAAGTCGACCTTCTTGCC
>CANHNO010000170.1 GCA_947462065.1 Burkholderiales bacterium
CGTTTGCCAGCTACACCGAAGAGCTGGTGCGCGCGATCCGGCAGACCAAGGTCGAGGGCGACACCCGATTCCTCGAAGCGCTGGATCCGAAGTTCGTTGCCGGTGATTTGGTCGACGACCGTTTCGTGCGCAAGTCGCTGACCGCAGTGGGTGGCCCGCAGGTGTTCGGCCTGCCCGCCGACTTGCTGCGCAAGGAACTGGTGCAGGTTTGAGGAGCGCGACGTGAGCGATTTGGCGAACGCAGCCCGCGTCGATGCCGTGGAGTCGGCGCCGCCGGCGGTGCCGCACTGGCACCGGCTGCTGCCCTGGGTCGGCCTGGCGCTGGCAGTGGTTCTGTGGTGGATCGGTGCGCAGCTGCTCATCTTGCGAACGCCCATCGCGGAGTCGTTCGCGCCCTGGCCCGCGCTGCAGGCGCTGGCGCGCTTGCTGGCCAGTGGAGAGTTGTGGCCCCACGTGGTCACCAGCATGCAGCGGGTGGCGGTCGGTCTGGCTCTCGCGGTGGCCA
Organism: Burkholderiales bacterium; assembly: GCA_947462065.1. Lineage (GTDB taxonomy): Bacteria > Pseudomonadota > Gammaproteobacteria > Burkholderiales > Burkholderiaceae_C > PBB1. The sequence continues at coordinate 506 of CANHNO010000170.1, forward strand.
TCGGCGTGCCGCTGGGTGTGCTGACCGGCTTGTCCAGGCGCTTTGCCGAAGGCACCACGCCACTGTTTCAGTTCCTGCGCATGGTGTCGCCACTGTCGTGGATGCCGATCGCCGTGATGGTGCTCGGCGTGGGCGACGCGCCGGTGTATTTCCTGCTCGCCTTCGCCGCAGTGTGGCCGATGCTGCTGAACACCGCAGCTGGCGTGGCCCAGCTCGATCCCAACTGGCTGCTGCTCGCGCGCAGCCTGTCGGCCACACGTCGCGAAACCGTTCTGCGCGTGGTGTTGCCCGGCATCACCGCGCAGATCCTGACCGGCGTGCGGCTGGCCATCGGCATCATCTGGATCGTGCTGGTGCCGGCCGAGATGCTGGGCGTGTCGGCCGGCTTGGGCTACTTCATTCTCGACACCCGGGACCGACTGGCCTACGACGAGCTGATGGCTGCCATCGTGCTGATCGGTGCGCTGGGCTACGCGCTCGATGTGGCAGCCCGCTGGCTGCACGCGCGCTGGCTGCACCGCTGAGACAGCCCGCCGCGCTGTCCGTGCCCCGTTCCGCAGAACCGCACTAGGGCTTGCCTGCGCTGATCGGGGCAGGGGCTGGCACCTCGGGGATGCCGAGGTGCGCCGTCTGGAACAGGCGGACGGTTTCGTCGATGAGCTGCTCGGCGGGAGTGCTTCCCACCAACCGCGCGTAGGCCACAAAGGCGACCTTGCCGTCGGTGACGTAGTGGGCCACCGTCAAGTCAGCGCGTGGCTGCGTCTTCGGTTGCGACTTCAGCACCAGATAGTTGCCACGCCACCCCGAGGTGGACTGGTACTCACCGCGCTTGCCTGTCTCGACGACGGTGTCCGCAGCACGCAGATCGGCCACCAGTTGGTAGAAGTAGGCCTGCGCTTGAGGCGCGTCGGACGGTAGTTTTTCCACGGTGATCAGGTAGCGCAAGGTGTCGCCGTCCCACGCCGCAAGCACCTGCCTCTGCTGGTTCACCGACGGGACGACTTGCTGCGTCAGGTCGATCGATGCTGGCGGATCGATCGCCAAGCCGTCGGGCAGCACAAGCGCGTGACTGGTGCCGCAAGCGCACAGGCACAGGGCAGCCAGCAGACGTCGAGCGATGTGCATCGCCAGCTCAGCCGCGCAAACCGCTCTCGCCGGGATGCTCCGGCAGTACCACCGGCGTCGCTGGCTTCCAGCCCTTCTTGCGGTGCTCGGCCACCACGTTGGTGTAGATACCGCCGCGCACATACCAGCGCGCGGTGATGCGCGCGTAGCGCGGCTGGGTAACGGCGACGATCTTGGTCAGGATGTCGTTGGTGACCTTCTCGTGAAAGGCGCCTTCGTCCCGGAAGCTCCACATGTACATCTTCAGGCTCTTGAGTTCGACGCAGAGCGTGTCGGCCACCATGTCGATGACGAAGTGCGCGTAGTCGGGCTGGCCGGTCAGCGGACACAGGCAGGTGAACTCGGGGATCTGGAACTGGATCGCGTAATCACGCTCGGGGGCAGGGTTCGGAAACACATGCAGGTCTTTCGACGGCGCGGTCGGTGGATTGATCGGCGCGGCGCGTTGCCCGGCAGGTTCGGGTTTGATGGTCTTGGTGTTTCGCGACATGGCAGGAGATCGTTGAGAGGAAGTCAGGGGATGCCCACAGTCTTGTGCGCCTGCACGCTGAGCCGCCATTGCGGATGCGCAAGACAGTAGTCGATGGCCAGCCGCGTGTTGCGGCGCTGTTCCAGGCCGTCCATCGGTTGCAGGAAAAAGAGTTCGAAGTCCAGCGCCGAAAAACGCTCTGGCAGCGCGGCAGGCTGGGGGTACACCAGCTTGAGCTCGTGGCCGCGCGTCAGCACCAGCGGCGCATCGGCCTTCGGGCTCACGCAGATCCAGTCGAGCCCCGCCGGCGCGGGCTGTGTGCCGTTGGTCTCGACCGCCACCTCGAAGCCCAGCGCGTGCAGCGCGTCGATCAGCGGCTCGTCGAGCTGCAGCAGCGGCTCGCCGCCAGTGCAAACCACCAGCGGCCTGCCGGGCGGGCCTGCCGGCCAGTGATGCGCGATGTGTTCGGCCAGCGCAACGGGCGTGTCAAATTTGCCGCCGCCCGGGCCATCGGTGCCGACGAAATCGGTATCGCAGAAATTGCAGACTGCGCCGGCGCGATCGGCCTCGCGGCCCGACCACAGATTGCAGCCAGCGAAGCGGCAGAACACCGCCGCGCGCCCGCTCTGGCCGCCCTCGCCTTGCAGCGTGTAGTAGACCTCCTTGACGGCGTAGGTCATTGGCGATGGCTCATGATCACATCGGCCCGGTCAATGCCAAATCGCCTACCGAAGCGATGGCGCCGCAGCCGGGCGTGTCGAACAGATCGACCCGGTCGAGCTGCGGCAGTTCAAGCCGGGCTCGCTCGAGAATCCAGCGGGCGATGCTGGCCGTGTCGCCATCGGCGAGGTCGGCGATCTCGTGGATCGGCTGGTGATCGAGCTGGCGGAAGATCGGGTTGAAGGCCGATTTCACGTCGCCGAAATCCACGGCCCAGCCCAGCAGCTCGTCCAGCGGCGCCGCGAGATGCAGGCGCAGCGTGTAGGTGTGGCCGTGCAGGCGGCGCAAGCCGGTGCCGTCGGGCGCCTGTCGCAGTTGCACCGCGGCGTCCAGCGTCATCTGCTTCCAGATGCGGTGGAGCACGCCGTCGAACACCGCACCGCAGCTGCCGGTTTCGTACACCGTGACGGTCGCCAGGCCCGGCAGCTGCGGCGCCAGGCGATCCCACAGCCAGCTGGCGAGCAATTCGCTGGTCGGGTTGGCGAGGCCCGGCAGGTCATTCAGGCAGCCGTAGTTCAACTGGCCGTGCAGCGGCGCCCAGACCGCATCGAGGTCATCGTGGCTGAGGGTGGTGTTGCCGGCTGCGCCGCTCGCGGCCACATGCAGCACCGCCTCGAAGCCATGCCCATGCATCTTTCCGCACTTGTGGCCGAGCGGCACATTCGGCAACCAGTGCGCCGACTGAAATGCATAGCGGCGCCACAACGTGACACGACCCGCAGCATCGAGCTGGGCGCCCCGCTGAGCAGTGCTCTGCACGCCGAGTTCGGCCGGGCCAGTCAGATCAAGCCGATCACGCAGCCAGCGCGCGAGATGCGCGTCGGTCGGGTTGGGCACCTGCTCGTTGAGCAGGCGATGGTCGAGCAGCGCCGCGCTGGCCTGAAGCTGGTCGCGCAAGCGCTCGACTTCGCCGCCCTGGAAAGGTGACCAGCCTGCAGGCAGCGCGCAGCGCAGCTTCGCGACGAAGCCGTGGCCGTGCAAGCGGCTCGACGGATGCCATGTGGGCAAGGCGTCGATCTGCCGCGCCGCCTCGAAGCCGGCCTGCGCACAGAACACCATGCGTGTGGGCAATGAAGTCGCCACGCTCAGACCAACCCGAAGCGCACGAGCAATGGATCGACGGAGCCCGCCTCGGCGAAGCCCTTGGCGCGCAGCACGCAGGAGTCGCAACCTCCGCACGGCCTGCCGTCGGCGCCGGGGTCGTAGCAGCTGCTGGTCTGCGCGTAATCGACCCCCAGGCGCAAACCTTCTTGAATGATCTGCGCCTTGCTCAACGCGATCAGCGGCGCATGAATCTTCAGCCTTTGCGTGCCTTCGACGCCCGCGCGCGTGGCCAGGTTGGCCATGGTCTCGAAGGCCGCGATGTAATCGGGCCGGCAGTCCGGATAGCCCGAGTAATCGAGGGCATTCACACCGATGAAGATGTCGGTCGAGCCCAGCGTTTCCGCCCAGGCCAATGCAAAACTGAGGAACACCGTGTTGCGCGCCGGCACATAGGTGATCGGGATGCCATGCGACATCTCGTCGGCGCTGCGGTCTTTCGGCACGGCGATGTCGGCGGTCAGGGCCGAGGCGCCGAAGGCGCGCAGGTCAATCTGTGCGGTGACGTGCTGAGCCACCCCCAGAGCGCGCACGATGGCATCGGCCGCGTTCAACTCATGCACATGGCGCTGACCATATCGAAAGCTCAGCGCACACGGCTCGAAACCGCGCTCGCGCGCAATCGCCAGCACAGTCGAGGAATCCAGTCCTCCGCTCAGAAGCACCACCGCTGGTGGCCGGCCCACCACGCTTTCTTCCATCCCCGCACTCCGAAGCACTGATCCATTGAACAGCGTGCGAGTTTAGGGTGTGCCCCAGGCCGACGAGGAACCGGGCCCTGTCGAAGATCGCAAACCTTACCGCTGGCCCGGGACAGCTGAAGGCGTCGGCGGCACGTCTGGCGGCGCAGTCACAGGCGTGAATCGCTGAGCGTCGGCACGATCGCGAAAGTCCTGCGCCAGATTGAACATTTCGACATCGCCCAGACCCAGCAGCGGATCACGCTGCTGCAGCATTTCTCCGATGCCCTTTTTCCGATAGCGGTCGAGCAACTCTGCACTGAGCTGGATCAGCCGCCCATTCTTGGCGGTGCACTCCGCCACCTGCGCAGTCTGATCGTCGTGTCGCCGTTGCAACTGCAGCTGCTGCTCGTCGCGCAACCGGGTGAGTTGTGCAGCCTCTTTCGCCTTCTGCGCCAGCAGGTCGTCGCTGCTCTGCTTCTGTTCAGCGAGCTGCTTTTCGAGCGCAGCGACGCTTGCCAGCAGTTGCATCCTGGCGGCTTCCGAGGCCTTCAGGCTGCTGCTGGCCTTGCGCAGTGCATCGTCAAGTCGGGTGGACTGCTTTGTTTGCTCAGCCAACTGCGTGCCCAGCGCGGCCTTGTCAGCCTCAACCTTGGCTTGCGCGGCCTGCGCGTCCTGCACCTGCTGTCGCAGGCTCTGCAACTGCAACTGCGATCTGCGCGCTGCCTTCTGCGCATTCTTGTCCTCGGACTGCGCCGAAACATCGAAAACGCTCACCACGGAAGCCACCGCCAGCAGCGCAGAAACCCAGGTACGCAGGTGCATCATGGCGCTCAGAACTTGATGTTCAGGTCGAACTGGAACACGTCGATTGACAGCGGCGCGCCCGAAATCGAATCGCCACTGAAGTAGCGAACTGCCGCCGAGGTGTTCTTGCCCAGGCCGTAGC
>CANHNO010000171.1 GCA_947462065.1 Burkholderiales bacterium
GGGGAGCGCGTGTTGTGGCAGGGCTCGCCAGATTGGCGGGTGCTGGCACGCCATGTGTTTCATGTGCGAACGCTGGCGGTGTACTTCTCGGCGATCTTGGTCCTTCGCGGTGCCTTCGTATTGAGCGATGGCGGTACAGCCGCCGCCGCCTTGAAAGCGATTGGCATGACCTTGCCGCTGGTGGCGATGGCCCTCGGAATCGCGCTCGGGCTGGCTATCTTGAGCGCACGCACAAGTGTGTACACCATCACCGACAAGCGCGTGACGATGCGCATCGGCATCGTGCTGAACCTGACCCTCAACCTGCCCTTTAAACGCATAGCTAGCGCGGGCTTTCGCCAAGTCGGCAACGGTGCGGGAGACATTCCATTGACCTTGGCTGGCACAGACCAGATCGCGTATCTGCACCTCTGGCCGCACGCGAGACCGTGGCGCATCGCAAAGTCCGAACCCATGCTCAGGTGCGTGCCGCAAGGCGAAGAAGTGGCACGGGTGCTCGGGCAAGCATGGTCGCAATCACGTGGCCTCGAGCTGAATCCGATGGCGCCGAACACGACAACTGCGACACGTCATCGCGGTTTCAATGTGTCGAGCGAACCTCGCCTGACTCAAGGCGCTTGAGATGGTTGCCCTCACTGCGACCAACGTTCTCCCGCGCCGAGTGCTGCTGAGCATCGGCCTTGTGCTGCTCGCCACGCTGATCGCTGTGGCATCGGTTCGAATTTCGGGCACCAACATCTCAGAGCCCGATGAGGCAGCGGTTGCCGTCCGTGAATTGCGATTCGAAGATCGACCAGATGGCAGCGTGGTGGTGATCGACGCCACGACCAAATCGGTGATCCACACGATGACAGGAGAGAACGGCTTCTTTCGTGGCGCGCTGCGCGGTCTGGCTCGCGAACGCCGCCGCGCTGGGCTGGGCTCGGAGCAGCCGTTTCAGTTGATCGGCCGCGCCGACGGTCGACTTACACTGGTCGACCCCGCCACGGGACAGCGCATCGACCTTGAATCATTCGGCCCCTCCAATGCAGCCGTTTTTGCCCGTTTCATGACCAACTAGCCGCCCCCACTGAGGCCGGAAACATCTACAACGCTCGGAGCAGTAAATGAACACAGTCGCCCAACGCGCCCCCAACGAAGCCACCACCACCGCGCTGCAAAACACGGTGCTGACGCCGCGCTTCTACACCACCGATTTCGACGCGATGGACCGCATGGACGTCAGTTCGGTGCGCGCGCAATGGGACGTGCTGATGGAAGAGTTCCGTGCTGACTCGAACACCGACCATTTCCAGCGCCCGGATGACATGGTGGGCAAGGACTACTCCTCCACACTGCCGCCTGCGCTGTACAAGGAATTCGGCGACTTCCTGATCAGCTCGGTCACCAGCGAGTTTTCCGGCTGTGTGCTGTACACCGAGATGAAGAAGCGTGTCACCAACCCCGACATCAAGGAGCTGATGTCGCTGATGGCGCGTGATGAGAGCCGCCACGCTGGTTTCATCAACCAGTGGTTGAAGGATTTCGGCATCGGCGTTGATCTCGGCTTCCTGGTGAAGGCGAAGAAGTACACCTACTTCCGTCCGAAGTTCATCTTCTATGCGACCTACCTTTCCGAGAAGATCGGCTATGCCCGCTACATCGCCATCTATCGTCAGGTCGAGCGGCACCCTGAACTGTGCTTCCACCCCATCTTCAAGTGGTTCGAGCTCTGGTGCAACGACGAATTCCGTCATGGCGAGGCCTTCGCACTGTTGATGCGCGCGAATCCGAAACTGCTGACTGGCGTCAACAAGCTGTGGATACGTTTCTTCGTGTTGGCGGTCTACGCAACGATGTACGTCCGGGACCACCAGCGCCCGGAGATGCACGCAGCGATGGGCTTGAACCCGACCGAATACGACTACCACGTGTTCCGTATCACTTCCGAAATCACCAAGCAGGTATTCCCGCTGACGCTGAACATTGATGACCCACGCTTCCGCAACGGCCTTGAACGGTTGAGGAAGTTGTCAGACGCCACAGAAGCTGCCCGGGCCCGTGGCGGCCTCGTCGGCGCCGTCAAGCGAGTCGGTTACAGCATCGCCGCTGGTGCCACCTTCGTTCGGCTGTTCTGCCTGCCAGCACAGCCGAACCAGTTGCCCGTCAACGTGCGTGTGGCGCCAGCGTGGTGATCAGCTGACCTGCGACACGGCTCTCCAGCAGTAAAGCCCCATGTCTCAGTACCTCTTGCCCATCGCGTACACCCTGTTCATCTGGTGGTTCAGCACAGGCGTCATCCTCTATCTCAACGGGTTGCCGCGCTGGACCTTCAAGTGGACCATGGGCGGCACGACCTTCGTGTTGTTGATGGCGCTGGTCGGCCTCGGTGCGACCCGCGACGACACCCGGATCACCGGCGCCTATCTGGCCTTTACCTTCGGGCTGCTGGTGTGGGCTTGGCAAGAGGTCGCGTTTTTGCTCGGCTATGTCACCGGTCCGCGGCGTATCGAATGCCCGGCTGAATCGACCGGGTGGCGGCGTGCACGGTATGCATTCATGGCCGTGATGCACCATGAATTGGCGTTGGTGATGCTGGGGGCTGCAGTGCTCGCAGCCACCTGGGGCGGAACGAACCAGACTGGCATGTGGACCTTTCTGATTCTGTGGGTGATGCGGCAAAGCGCCAAGCTCAATGTCTTTCTCGGCGTACGCAATCTCAACGAAGGGTTCTTGCCGGATCACCTGAAGTACCTGCAGACTTACTTCACCCGGAGGCCGATGAACCGGCTCTTCCCAGTCTCCGTGATCATTTCGACACTGGTGGCAGCGCTGATCTGGCAGGAAGCCAATCTCGCCGGCAAGGATGCGTTCGAAATCACCGCACTGACCTTCGCGGCCACCCTGTTGACATTGGCGGTGTTGGAGCACTGGTTTCTGGTGCTGCCGCTGCCGTTTGAAACCTTGTGGAACTGGGGACTGCGCTCGCGAAAACCAGGTCAGACCGGGGCCTCGTCCGACGCGTCTGGTGAATCGGGCTTGCCAGCGCTGCCTGTCGTCGTGGACGACGCATCCAGGCCTGACGGTACGGTGATGAAGTCTGTTCGCTCCGGCATCGGTAGCGAGAGTTGCATCAGCTACTGACGAGCCAGGGCAAGGCTTCAGCCCAGCCCGACCATCCGTTCACTCAGATCCCAAAGTCGGCTTGCGCGAGCTTCGTTGCTGGCCTGGGCCGACAGCGCTTGCGAAAACGCCTGCCGCCCGGCTTTTTGGCGATTGCCCCAGCTCCAGTGCACGCCAGACTGTGAGAACGCGGCATCAGCAACGACGTCGGCCACCCGCTCGCCGGCCAGTTCCTGTGTCACATACCCCTTTGTGATGTTCTTCTGGAACCAGGGGAAGATTCGCTGAAAGGCACGCGGCGTGTGACGGAACAACGCCGTATCTGCCACACATCCCGGGTACAGCGTGCTGAACACGATGCCGGTGTCCGCGTGGTAGCGGCGATGTAACTCACGGCTGATGATCATGTTGCACAGCTTGCTGTCCTTGTAGGCCTTGCCTGCCTTGAACGGCTTGCCGTCGATCATCGCCACCGGCGCCCGGAACCCTGCTTCGAGGCCTTGCAGATCGCCCAGATCGGCTGGCGCCGGGATCGGCACCTTGCCACCGAACTCCTCCGAGTTGGCGGTCACCGTCCCCAGCGTCACGAGGCGCGGAGCCGGGTTGCGCGCCCGCTCCAGATCGGACAACAGGAGGCGGCTGAGCAGGAAGTGCCCAAGGTGGTTGGTGGCGACGCTGATCTCGTAACCTTCGGGCGACCTCGCAGGCTCCTCGAGTCGCGGCAGGTAGACCGCCGCGTTGTTGATCAACGCATGCACAGGGCGTCCGGTGCTGCGGAATGCCGACACGAAATCGCGGACGCTTTGCTGCGACCCGAGGTCGATGGCCATCACCGCGTGCCTGTCCTTGGGAATGCCCAGCGCTCGTGCAGCCTGCTCAGCCTTGGGCACGTCTCGGCAGGCCATCACAACAAACCAGTCGCGCTTCGCCAGAGCGAGCGCCGTATAGAGACCGACACCCGAAGAGGCGCCGGTGATGATCACGGTCGAGTGCTCACTCTGGCTCATGACCACCTCAGTCCCTCAGTTGTCGCGAGACGCCTTCTTGCGCTCGTGCTCTTTCAGGAAACGCTTGCGCACGCGAATCGACTTCGGCGTGATCTCCACCAGTTCGTCGTCGTCGATGAAATCCACCCCGTACTCCAGCGTCAGCTCGATCGGTGGCGTGATCTTGATGGCATCTTCCTTGCCGCTGACACGGAAGTTTGTCAGCTGCTTGGTGCGAGTGGCGTTCACCACCAGATCGTTGTCGCGGCTGTGGATACCGACGATCATGCCCTCATAGACCGGGTCGTTCGGCTTGACGAACATGCGGCCGCGGTCGTCGAGCTTGCCTAGCGCATAGGTGAAGATCTCGCCGTCGTCCATCGAGATCAGCACGCCGTTCTTGCGACCACCGATCTCGCCCTTGTACGCTTCGTAGCCGTCGAAGATCGACGCGATCAGGCCCGAGCCACGCGTGAGGTTCATGAACTCATTGGCGAAACCGATCAGGCCGCGCGCCGGGATACGGTATTCCAACCGCACGCGACCGCGCCCATCGGGTTCCATGTTGAGCATCTCACCCTTGCGCAGACCCAGGGCCTGCATGACGCCACCCTGGTGGAGTTCTTCGACGTCGGCGGTCACGAGTTCCATCGGCTCGCTCTTCACCCCATCGACGTCCTTGAACATCACGCGCGGCTTGGAAACGGCCAGCTCGTAGCCCTCGCGGCGCATGTTTTCCAACAGGATGGTCAGGTGAAGTTCGCCGCGGCCGCAGACTTCGAAGATGCCGTCCTCGTCGGTCTCCGAAACGCGCAGCGCCACGTTCGACTGAAGCTCTTTCTGCAACCGGTCCCAAATCTGGCGGCTGGTGACGTACTTGCCTTCACGGCCGGCCAAGGGGCTGGTGTTGACGCAGAAATTCATCGTCAGCGTCGGTTCGTCGACCTTGAGCATTGGCAGCGGCGCCGGGTTCGACGGATCGGTGATGGTGACACCGATGCCGATCTCATCGATGCCGTTGATCAGCACGATGTTGCCAGGCCTCGCCTCGGTGACTTGCACACGGTCCAGGCCCTGGAACGTGAGTACCTGGTTGATGCGGCCATTGATCGATTTGCCGTCGGGTCCTTCCATCACGGCGACCTGCATGCCTGGCTTGATGGTGCCCTGGCTGATGCGGCCCACACCGATGCGCCCGACAAAGGTCGAGAAATCCAGCGCCGAGATCTGCAACTGCAGCGGAGCAGCTGCGTCTCCGCTCTGCGCAGGTACATGCTTCAGGATCGTGTCGAACAACGCCGACATGTCAGGGCCCCATTGCTCACCGGCAGTGCCCTCTGTCAAAGACGACCAGCCGTTGATCCCCGAGGCGTA
>CANHNO010000172.1 GCA_947462065.1 Burkholderiales bacterium
CCGCCTCGACCGTCTGCCCATCATGCAGGCCGACCAGCAGCCGCGCCGAGCCATCGTCGTCCGGGTGTTCCGACAGCAGCCGCGCGAGCCCCGCCAGAGCGGCCGCGATCGCCGGCAGTTCGGCACGCACGCCCAGTGGCAGAAAGTCCTGCGGCTTGCGCTTTCCACTGCCTTGCGACAGCGCGTTCGACCACAGCCGCAGCACCCGGTGCTCATGGCAAGGCATGGCGCCGTGGGCGCGCAGGCGGTGTCGGATGTCGTGGAGGCAGACCGGCATGCTCGGAGCCACCTTGTCGTCGCCCGGGTGCGTCTTCACGTGGGATCGGCTGGCGCCGACGGACCGTCCATGCGCAGACGCAAGACCCTGGCCTCGCCCAGCAACGCAGGAATATGGCGACGAGCAACTTCCCAGACGATGTCTGGGTCGAGTGCAAAGTAATGGTGGGCGATAAGGTCGTCCAGGTACAGAAGCCAACTACGTGACACGGATCAAGTCCTGCTCAACGTGCTTCCGGGCCCTGGGCTTCAGCCCCTTGCTGGTTACCAGATCGACAGGCCGACTCAACAATTTTTCAAGGCATTCCTTGAGGTCGAAATAGCCGTCGTAGGTGGCCGGGCCATCGAATTCAACCAACACATCGACATCGCTGTCCGGACGCATGTCGTCGCGTGCAGCCGAGCCGAAGAGCGACAGGTGCCGAGCACCGAATCGTTCGGCCAACATGTCGCGGTTGTCCGACAGCAGCGCGATGATGGTTTCGCGGTTCATGGCGTCGGATTCTGCGGCATCCCCGGTTATCCGCAAGCACCGAGCTGACAACTCGAACAAGCCTCCGTCCCGGTGCATGCCAGTGAACAATTCGCCATGCACATCCTGATTTCCTGTGTCGGCAGCGCTGGCGACGTGCACCCGTTCATTGCAATTGGCCAGGCGCTGGCGCGGCGCGGGCACGAGGTGGAGCTGCTCACCTCGACGCATTTCGCTGCACGCATCGAAGCGGCGGGCCTTGCCTGCACCCCCGTGGGCACCGAGGCCGATTTCGAGAACGTGGTGCACCACCCTGACCTGTGGAACCCGCGCACCTGCTTCCCGGTGCTGTGGCAGGCGATTGCACAGCGGATGGTCGAGGCGCACAGCCTGTTGATTGCCCGCTCGCAGCCGGGCCGCACGGTGCTGGTCGGCAGCACGCTGGCCATGCCTGTGCGGCTGGCGCAGGAGACCCACGGGCTGTCGGCGGCGATGGTGCACCTGTCGCCGGTGTGCATGTGGTCGGCGCAGGCACCGGCCGTGATCCCCGGGCTGGGCGACCTGAGCGGCTGGCCGCCGGCACTGGTGCGGCTGATCCAGGCGGCAGTGGAGCGTGGCTACATCGACCGCGTGGTGGCGCCCGGCTTCGACCGCATCCGGCGTGACCTCGGCCTGCCGCCGGTGCGCCGGCTGCTGAGCCAGTGGATCAACAGCCCGGAGCGTGTGGTGTGCGCCTGGCCGGAATGGTTCTCACCGAAGCAGGCTGACTGGCCTGTGCAGGCCGTGACCACCGGCTTTGCACGATGGTCGGGCACGGCAGACCAGTCGCTCGACCCTGCGCTGCTGAGCTTCCTGAATGCGGGCCCGGCACCGATCGGCTTCACGCCAGGGTCAGCCATGGCGAGGGGGCGCGACTTCTTTGCACGGGCAGTGGCCGCATCGGCCGCGTTGAACCAGCGCGCGCTGTTGATCACGCCCTTTGCCGACCAGCTGCCCCACCCGCTGCCGCCCCACGCCCATGCGGTGAGCTACGCACCCTTCGATGCGCTGCTGCCTCGGCTGGCCGCGCTGGTGCACCACGGCGGCATCGGCACCACCGCGCAGGCGCTCGCCGCCGGCCTGCCGCAGGGTGTGGTGCCCTTCGCGCACGACCAGTTCGACAACGCCACCCGACTGGTCAAGCGCGGCGTGGGGCTGCGGCTGAGCGCGCGCAGTTCGGTGCGGCAATGGGCAGCCACCCTCGACCGCCTGCTGCGCGACCCGTCGATCGCCGCAGCCTGCCAGCGGGATGCCAGCCTGATGGTCGAGGACGGCCATGCCGCGCAGCGCATCGCCGAACTGATCGAGGCGATGTCGCCGCAGTAGCTGCACCAGCCCGCGCGGTGCCAGAACACCGCACCTCGCGTAGGACAGACCGCCTCCCGAGGTCGCGTTGCCGTCCGATGGCCGTGCGGCATCGCGGCGCCCACACTGGCGTTGCTGTATCTACGTCGGCGGCAGTCACGGCGACCCTTCTTGATGGTCTACACATGGTGCACCTGATGAACAAGATCTTGAAAATGGCAATGGCTCTTGGTGGCTTGGCGCTGGCGACCCAGGCCACCGCGCAGGTGACCTTCTACGAGAACGACGGCTTCCAGGGTCGCTCTTTCACCAGCGCGCGTTCGGTCAACAACTTCGAGCGGAACGGCTTTAACGACCGCGCCTCGTCGGTCGTGGTCAAGGGCACCCGTTCGACTCGATGGGAGGTCTGCGAAGACCAGCGCTTCAGTGGCCGCTGCGTCGTGCTGCGGCCGGGCCAGTATCCGTCGCTGTCCGCGATGGGCCTGAACGACCGCGTCTCATCGGCGCGCACCATCGATCGCAATGCGCGGATAGACGACGACCGCTACGCACCAGCCCCCCCGCCGGTGCAGGTCAGCCAGCTGGTGTTCTACGAGGACGAAGGATTTCGTGGCCGCACTTTCACCGCCAATGCGGCCGTCGCCAACATGCGCCGCAGCGGCTTCAACGAGCGGGCCTCGTCGGTGGTGGTGCGTGGCAATCGGTCCGATCGGTGGGAGGTCTGCGAAGACCGGCGCTTCAGCGGCCGATGCGTCGTCTTGCGGCCGGGCCAGTACCCGTCGCTGTCGGCCATGGGCTTGAACGACCGGGTGTCGTCGGCACGCGCCGTGGCACGCAACGCACAGGTCGAAGACGAGCGCTATGCGCCGTTGCCGGTGATCGCCCGTGACTACAGCCGACGCAAGAACGAGCGTCTGTACGAAGCCGAGGTGACTTCGGTGCGCGCCGTGGTCGAAGAGACAGGCCAGCGGTGCTGGGTCGAACGTGAACAGGCCGTGCAGGAGCGCGGTAACAGCGCCAACGTACCCGGCGCCTTGCTGGGAGCGGTGATCGGCGGCATCCTCGGCCACCAGGTGGGTGGAGGCTCCGGCAAGGACATCGCCACCGGCGTGGGCGTCGTCGCCGGCGCTGCCGTCGGCAGCCAGGTCGGGCGCAACGGAGACACCCAGCGGGTGGTGACCGAGCAGAACGTGCAACGCTGCCGCCAGACAGATGCGCAGGCACGCCCCGCCTACTGGGACGTGACCTACGACTTCCGGGGCCAGGAATACCGGGTGCAGATGACGCGGCCGCCGGGCAACACCGTGACCGTCAACGCCCAAGGCGAGCCGCGGGCCTGAAGCAGCACAAGCTCGTCGACCTGAGCCTCTATGCGCACGGCCGACATGGCTGATGCGTCGCCGCGTGCGGACTTCCACACCGGCGCAGGCGAGCGCTTGCGCGGCAGTGGCAGGCAGGCAGGTCTTCTCGCGACAGAAGCGCAGCGCCTGCGCGTCGTGGGGGCGGAAACCCGAGCCTTGCTCGAGCAAGCGCCACAGCACCGTTTGTCGCGGTCGGAGCCTGACATCGCCAGCATCAGGTTCACCTTGCCGGACCGGTTCAGTTGATCACGCCCTGACTGCAAGGCCGACATGGCGGCCTCGTGCAAGGCGTGCAGCGCATCGGCCAAGGTCGCACCGACTAGTTTTTCGCCGTTCGTCTTCCCCCAGATGGGGGTGCCTGCAAGGCCTAACAGACTCCCGGGTTCGGGGGATTTCCGAATGAATCACGCCTGTGCAGACTGAGCTCGAAACGTTTTGAAACGTTGTCGAGAGAAATTCGCATGGGCCCGCCAGAGTCAGTCCGCTCGGACACACAGGATCCGTCTGACGTCACACCGAGCACGCGGGCGGCCATTCAGATCTCCGCGATCGATGCCCCGTCGAACGGCGGCTTGCGGGCGTTGTGCCTGATCGCTCGCCTGCACCACATCGCCGTGGATCCGGACACGCTGGCGCATCAACTCGGCTGGTCGAGCAGCCATCGGATAGACCTCGACGACCTGCTGATCGCAGCCAGGCACATCGGCCTGAAGGCCAAGCGCAGCCGCAGCCGCATCGATCGCCTGAACCTCGCGGCACTGCCCGCATTGGCCGTGTTGAGACCCGACGAAGGCAGTGATCCGCGCATCGTCGTGCTCGCGCAGTGCGACGGTCAGCGGGTGCTGTTCCAGGATCCCGCAGCTGCCGCAGACGCCCCGTCAGGGCAAGGTGCTCGCCCGACGATCGAGCCACTCGACGTCTTTGCCACCCGATGGACCGGCGAGCTGATCCTGATCACCAGCCGTGCTTCTCTCGCCGGCGAGCTGGCGAAGTTCGATTTCAGCTGGTTCATCCCCAGCCTCGTCAAACACCGCCGCCTGTTCGGCGAGGTGATCGCGATCAGCCTGTTCCTGCAGCTGTTCGCGCTGGTCAGTCCGCTGTTCTTTCAGGTGGTGATGGACAAGGTGCTGGTGCACCGTGGCCTGACGACGCTCGACGTGCTGGTGATCGGGCTGGTTGTCGTGGTCGTGTTTGAGAGCGTGCTCACCGCGCTGCGCGCCTACGTCTTCAGCCACACCACCAGCCGCATCGATGTCGAGCTGGGTGCGCGGCTTTTTCGGCACCTGCTGAATCTGCCATTGGCCTACTTTCAGGCGCGCCGCGTCGGCGATTCCGTTGCCCGGGTGCGCGAACTGGAAAACATCCGCAGCTTCCTGACCGGCAACGCGCTGACGCTGATGCTGGACGTGCTTTTTTCCGTCGTCTTCATCGCAGTGATGTTCGCCTACAGCGTGCCGCTGACACTGATCGTGCTGGCCTCGATTCCGCTCTACCTGGCGCTGAGTTGGATGGTGGTACCACTGCTGCGTGCCCGGCTCGACGAGAAGTTCTCCCGCGGCGCAGAGAACCAGGCCTTGCTGGTCGAGACCGTGACCGGCATTCAAACAGTGAAGGCCACGGCCCTCGAACCCGCGATGGCGCGCCGCTGGGACAACCAGCTCGCAGCCTATGTCTCGGCGAGCTTTCGCACACAGACGCTGGCCGGCTTCGCACATGAAGGCGTCAACCTGATCGGCAAGCTGGTGAACGCCGCCACGCTCTGGTATGGCGCGCATCTGGTGATTGAAGGGCAATTGACGGTGGGCATGTTCGTGGCCTTCAACATGTTTGCCGGCCGAGTCAGCCAGCCCATCATGCGCATGGCGCAAATGTGGAGCGACTTCCAGCAGACCGGCATCTCGATGGCGCGCCTCGGCGATGTGCTGAACACGCGCACGGAAGTGCCGCCCAGCCATGCGGCGCAACTGCCAC
>CANHNO010000173.1 GCA_947462065.1 Burkholderiales bacterium
CGGCACATCGCCATCATGATGGCGCCCAACATGAGCGTGGGCGTGAATGTGGTCCTGAAGCTTCTCGACACCGCGGCGCGCATGCTCAGCGAAGGCTATGACATCGAGACCATCGAAGCGCATCACCGGCACAAGGTCGATGCGCCCAGCGGCACCGCGCTGAAGATGGGCGAGGTGGTCGCCGCGGCCTTGGGTCGCGACCTGAAAGCCTGTGCGGTGTATGGACGCGAAGGCGTGACCGGCGAGCGCGATCCATCGACCATCGGTTTTGCGACCATCCGCGGCGGTGATGTGGTGGGTGATCACACGGTGCTTTTCGCCGGCATCGGCGAGCGCATCGAGATCAGCCACAAGAGTTCGAGCCGCGCCACCTACGCACAGGGCAGCCTCCGCGCTGCGCGCTTTCTCGCAGAACGAGCCCACGGGCTCTTCGACATGAACGACGTGCTGGGCTTGACATGATTCACGGCGCCTTCACACCTGCCCAGACGGACACGCCATGAACGGATTCAGCCAGTTCTGGGATCAGGGCGACCTCATCACGCGCGGCGTCGCGCTGCTGTTGCTGTTGATGTCGATCAGCGCCTGGGTGCTGATCTTCTGGAAAGGCTGGCTGCTGCGCCGTGTGCGCAGCGATATCGCCCGGGCAGTACCCGCGTTCTGGGCTGCCGCCGATCTGCAAGCCGCGCGCACCCAGCTGGCCGCCTTCGACCGCGAGCAGGTGCTGACGCCCTTGCTGTTGGCCGCCACGGCACTGCCAAATGCCCGCACACTCGAGGCGCATGGGCAGCGCGCTTCGCAACTGACGCGCCGTCTGCGGGACGCCTTGCACGCGGTGCTGCAGCAACTGCAGTTCGGCCAGGTGGTGCTGGCGTCGATCGGCAGCACGGCGCCCTTCATTGGCCTGCTCGGCACGGTCTGGGGCATCTATCACGCGTTGGTCAGCATTGCGTCCGCCGGCACGATCACCATCGAGCGCGTCTCCGGCCCGGTCGGCGAGGCGCTGGTGATGACAGCGGCCGGTCTGGCAGTGGCCATTCCGGCGGTGCTGGCCTTCAACATTTTCGGCAAGATGGTCGGCGTCTGCGAGGCCGAGCTCGAGGGCTTTGCGCACGATCTGCGCGAGATGCAAACGGGCGCGGCCACCAACGAGAGCCCGGCGCCAAAGGCGTGACAGATGGCCTTCGGACGCCTCGAGCGCACCACCGGCCCGCAGCCGATGAGCGAGATCAACATGACGCCGTTGATCGACGTGATGCTGGTGCTGTTGGTCATCTTCATGATCACCGTGCCCTTGATGACCAGCAGCCTGAAGCTGGACCTGCCCAAGTCAGATGCTGCGCAACCCAGCGACACGCCGACCTTCATCGCCGTGTCGATCGACACCAGCGGCCGCCTCTTCCTCGCTGACGAGGAGATCGAAGCCACGGCACTCACGCAGCGGGTGACGCAATTGGCTCAAGCCAATCCGCAGACCGAGGTCCAGCTACGTGCCGATCAGGCAGTACCGTATGGCCGCGTGGCGGAGGTGATCGGCATCGTTCAGAAAGGCGGGCTGACGCGCATCGGATTTGTGGCCGTTCAGCCGTCCACTCCGCCCTGACACCTGGTCAGTCTTCCTTGAGGTGCCCCGCCCGCTGCTGCTTGGTTTCGATGTAGCGGGCGTTGTAAGGATTCACCGGCCCGTAGAGGGCCAGACGCTCCACCACCTCGATGCCGCCGGCTTCGATCGCGGCGAGCTTCTTCGGGTTGTTGGTCAGAAGCCGCACCTGCTTGATGCCCAATGACTTCAACATCGCCAGCGCGGGCGTGTAGTCGCGCTCATCGGCCATGAAGCCGAGATAGCGATCGGCGTCGATGGTGTCCAGGCCTTCGTCCTGCAGGCGATAAGCACGCAGCTTGTTCGCCAGGCCGATCGAGCGACCTTCCTGCTGCAGGTACAGCAGCACGCCGCCGTGTTCTGCCAATTTGGTGATCGCCCGGCGCAACTGGTCGCCGCAATCGCAGCGCAGGCTGCCCAGCAGGTCTCCTGTCAGGCAGGCCGAGTGCAGCCGCAGCGGCACCGGCTGGCTGAAGTCGGGCTGGCCGACGATGATGGCCAGATGCTCGGCGCCGCCCGCGTCCTCGCGAAACAGCACCACTTCGCAGTCCTCATGCGCCTCGATGGCCACCTGGGCATCGCTGACGCGTCGCAAGCTGCGCTCGCCGCGGGCGGGTGCGCGCTGCACATCGTCCGTGGAAACCGACAACAGCTGTGCCGCGGTCAACCGCGCGGCAGCGGCCGCTGGCAGTTCGACGACCAGCAGGGCCGGCATCAAACGGCCGTTTTTGGCCAGTGCCAAGGCGCAATCGAAGACCATTTGCTGCGCTGTCGACGGCTGCGCGACGGACAGCGAGGCCATTGGCAACGGCTGGCCGGTGGCGGCCGTCACCGCCGCCAGCGCCAACAGCACCTCCAGGGATACGTCGGCGGACAGCGAGACCGACACCGCGGAACCAGGCAGCGAGGGCGGCGAAAGCCCCAGGGTCGAGGCGCGCTCTGCGGTGAGCAGCAATTGAAGCGGCGCGCCGAACGACGTCATCCACGCCAGCCGGGCCACATTCAGCGTTTCGACCGCAGCCACCAGGTTGCAGGCCACCGCGGCGACCGGGCGGCCAGTCATTGGCCCGTTGAGACAGATGGCCCGGCCATGCGCCAACTCGGTCTGCGCCCGGTCCACCCGAACCGCGGCCTGTTCGTCCTCCGGACTGCTTTGCACCGGGGGACGCTGTTCCTGATAACGATCGTTCATCCCGGGATTTTGACGTGTCGCGGTTTGATGGCCTGAGCACTGCAAATCGGCAGCCCGAGAATCCTGGCCTCGGGGCGTTCGGCTTGCCGACCATGCCGTGATGGGCGCCTCGGCTTTGAGTCGGCTTCAGCTAGCACTTGGAGTGGTCTCAAGCTCGAAGATCCAGCGCATCGAGCACCGCGTCGATGCGCAAATCCTCGGCCACCGCGGCCGCACTGGCGGGCACGCGGTAAGACACCACCCCCAGCAGCGGTGCGTCATGGCGCTGCCGCAGCGCGCGGGTCAGTGTGTCGATGTTGAGCTGGGCATGGGGCATCGTCGGCTCGATGCGGTTCGCGACCCAGCCGGCCAGCCGCAGCCCGCGTGCAGTGACCGCTTCGGCGGTCAGCAGCGCATGGTTGATGCACCCGAGCCGCAGGCCGACGACCAGGATCACCGGCAGGTCGAGGGCAACGGCCAGGTCGTCGGTGCCCCAGTCTGTGTCGGTGGACGCGGCGATGCTGGCCTCCGGCAGCGCAGGCGCTTCGCTGAACTCCTGCGACTCGACCAGGGGCACGCAGAAACCACCGGCCCCTTCGACCACCAATACATCGCAGCGAGGCATGAGTTGGTGGGCGCCTGCAATCAGCAGCGAAGGTTCGATGCGCCCGCCTTCGAGTCGGGCAGCGAGGTGCGGCGCACAGGCTTCTTCCAGCAGGCACGGGCAGACCTCGCTGCGCGTCAGCTCGATGGAGCTCGCCGCATGCAGGGCTTCGACGTCATCGTTGTACCAATGGCCTTCGGGGTCGCTCGCCTCCAGCTTCCAGACCGCGCCGGCAGCTACCGGTTTGTATCCGGCGACCCGCAGGCCCTGCTGCGCCAGTGCATGCAGCAGGCCAGCGCTGACCGTGGTCTTGCCGACCTCGGTGTCGGTGCCCGTGACAAAGCAGCCGCGCAAGGGCCGTCCGCGGTCTCCTTCCACCGCGGCTTGCGGCAGCGGCTCCAGCTCGCGCAACACGGCCGACTCTGCGAGCGGCAACACGGTCGGCGGGTCACCCGCACCCAGCATCCTGGTCATGGCATTTCCTTCCCGGCCTGAGCCAGTGCTGACAACAGCCGCGCGACATCGCCGAGGCCATGCGCCGCGCTGAACGTGATGCGCAGCCGCGCGCTGCCGGACGGCACGGTCGGTGGACGGATCGCGGGCACCCACAGGCCCTGCGATTCAAGCGCTGCAGACATCGCCAGCGCCTCCTCGCTGCTGCCAACGATCAGCGGCTGGATGGCGGTCTGCGATGGGGCGAGTTGCCAGCCGCGTGCGCTCGGAAGATCGCCCAGCACCTCGGGCACGCCGCTCCGAAACGCGCTCACGAGTTCTGCCAGATGCTGCCGGCGCCGCGCGCCCTCGTCGCCACGGATCAACCGCAGGCTGGCGCGCACCGCATGCGCCACTGCCGGCGGCGACGCGGTGGTGTAGATGTAGGCCCGCGCACTCTGCACCAGCCAGTCGATCACAGTGCGGTGCGCCGCGACGAAAGCTCCGGCCACGCCGGCGGCCTTGCCCAGCGTGCCCATGCAGATCAGGCGCTCGCTGCGCAATCCGAAATGCGACAGTACGCCTCGCCCCTGTTCACCGAGAACGCCGAAGCCATGCGCATCGTCCACCACGATGTAGGCGTCGTGGCGCCCTGCCAGCACCAGCAGCTCGGGCAGGCGCGCGAGGTCGCCGTCCATGCTGAAAACACCATCGGTCACGATCAGCTTGCGTGGCGTGCTACAGGCTGAGATCCGGCGCTCGAGGCCGGCGAGGTCGTTGTGCGGATAGGTGTAGACGGCGGCCTTGGCCAGCCGCGCACCGTCGATCAGCGAGGCGTGGTTCAGCAAGTCGGTGTAGATCGTGGTTTGCGCATCGCCCAACGCGGTCAGCAGTGCCATGTTGGCCATGTACCCGGTGCAGAACGTCAGTGCGCGCGCCTCGGGCAGGTGTGGCGAGAGCATCTCGGCCAGATCATCTTCCAGCAGCGCATGTGCCCGCGAGTGGCCGCTGATCAGGTGCGAGGCGCCACTGCCAGCACCGTAGCGCTGTGCGCCCTCGGCCAGCGCCTCGATCAGCAGGGGGTGATTGGCCAATCCCAGGTAATCGTTGCTGCAGAAGGCCAGCAACTCGCGGGGAACTTCGTCGCGCGTGGTGACGGTCTGATACGGCGCGCAGGCGGTCTCGGCGATGCGGCGATGGCGGCGCAGCGACTCCGACTCGCGCTCGGCCAGCTGCGCTTCGAGGTACTTCAGCATCGCGGTGCTCGGGTCACGGGCTGACGCTCAAAGCACCGCATTCAACGTGGCCATCACACGCTCGGCGAGGTAGGCGACATGCGCCTCGCTCAGCAGATACGGCGGCATCAGGTAAACGGTGCGGCCGATCGGGCGGATCAACAGGCCCTGCGCGCGGCCGGCCAGATGAAAGCGTTCTGCAAAGCGACCCCCGGCATGCGCTTCACGCACATCGAAGGCCCAGATCATGCCGCGCTGGCGCATGTGCTCGATGCGGTCATCGCCGTCCAGCCGGACCGCGAGTGCGGCCGTCAGCAACGCGCCGGTCTCGCGGTTGCGCTGCAGCACCGGCTCCTCGTCAAAGCGGTCCAGCACCGCC
>CANHNO010000174.1 GCA_947462065.1 Burkholderiales bacterium
CCTCGGTTCGGTGGGCTGGGCGCGCAGCGGGGTCGAGGTGAGGGTGATCGATGCACTCGGTGTGCAGGTGCCGCCGGGCGAGGTGGGCGAGATCGTCTGCCGCGGCGATGTGGTGATGTCGGGTTACTGGCGCAACCCCGACGCGACGGGCCAGGCGCTCAAGAACGGCTGGCTGCAAACCGGTGACATGGGCTCCTTCGACGCGCACGGTTGCCTGACGCTGCGCGATCGCTCGAAGGATGTGGTGATCAGCGGCGGCAGCAACATCTACCCGCGCGAGGTGGAGGAGGTTTTGCAAACCCACCCGGGCGTCACCAAGGTCAGCATCGTCGGCCGGCCCGACCCTGAATGGGGCGAGGTGCTGGTGGCATTCGTCGTGTGCACGCCGGGGTGGGTGGTGACGCAGAAAGAGCTCGATGCCCACTGCCTCGACCACATAGCCCGCTTCAAGCGGCCGAAGGAATACCGCTTCGTCGATGAGCTGCCGACCAGCAACTACGGCAAGGTGTTGAAGAACGAGCTGCGCAAGCTGTTGGCGAGCGCCGCATCCAGTTGATGGTCAGGAACACGGGAGTGGAATCATGGGTGTGAATGTCTCCATCGTCGGCTGGGCTCAAACCGCCTTCGGCAAGTTCGACAACGAAAGTGTCGAGAGCCTGATCGTCAAGGCAGTGCATGGCGCGCTTGAATCCGCTGGCATCTCGGCGGCCGATGTCGACGAGATTTACCTCGGCCACTTCAACGCCGGCTTTTCCAAGCAGGACTTCACCGCCTCGCTGGTGCTGCAGGCCGACGATGCATTGCGCTTCACGCCAGCCACGCGGGTCGAGAACGCCTGCGCCACCGGATCGGCCGCCATCCACCAGGGCATCCAATCCATCCAGGCCGGCCGCGCGAAGATCGTGCTGGCCGTGGGTGTCGAGCAGATGACGCAGACGCCCGGCCCAGAGGTTGGCGCCAACCTGCTGCGCGCCTCGTACCTGCGCGAGGAAAGCGACATCCAGGGCGGCTTTGCCGGCCTGTTCGGCCAGATCGCCACCGCCTATTTCGAGAAGTACGGCGACCAGTCGGATGCGCTGGCCTTGATCGCCGCCAAGAACCACCACAACGGAGCCTCTAACCCGCTGGCGCACCTGCGCAAGGACCTGGGCTACGACTTTTGCCGGCAGGTCAGCGAGAAGAACCCTTTCGTGGCCGGGCCGCTCAAGCGCACCGACTGCTCGCCGGTCTCTGACGGCGCTGCAGCCGTGATCCTCACCGATGCCGCCACGGCCCGCGGCATGCAGCGCGAGATCGCGATCCGCAGCGTGGCGCATGTGCAGGACTTTCTGCCGATGTCGCGGCGCGATGTGATGAAGCTCGAAGGTTGCGCACTGGCCTGGCGCAAGGCACTTGATGCGGCGCAGCTGCAGCTGAGCGATTTGTCGTTCGTCGAGACGCACGACTGCTTTACCGTCGCCGAGCTGCTCGAATACGAAGCGATGGGCCTGACACCGGCGGGGCAGGGCGCCACCGCGATCCGCGAAGGCTGGACGCAGATCGGCGGCAAGCTGCCCATCAATGCCTCAGGCGGCCTGAAGTCCAAGGGCCACCCGGTCGGTGCCACTGGCGTTTCGATGCATGTGATGGCTGCGATGCAGCTCGCCGACCAGATGCCCGAGGCGATCACGGTGAAGAACGCTCAGCTTGGCGGGGTTTTCAACATGGGCGGCGCGGGCGTCGCCAACTACGTGAGCATCCTCGAGCGCGTGCGTTGATGGCATGAACAAGGTCATCATCACCTGTGCGATCACCGGGTCGATCCACACCCCGTCGATGTCGCCTTATTTGCCGGTGACGCCTGACGAGATTGCGGCATCGGCGATCGGCGCGGCCGAGGCGGGCGCGGCCATCGTGCACCTGCACGCGCGAGACCCGGCAGACGGTCGGCCGTCGCAGGACCCGGCGCTGTTCCGGCAGTTCTTGCCGCGCATCAAGGCGGCCTCGGATGTGGTGATGAACATCACCACCGGCGGCGCGCCGACGATGAGCCTAGAAGAGCGGCTCCAGCCCGCGCTGCAGTTGCAGCCGGAGGTTGCTTCGCTGAACATGGGCTCGATGAATTTCGGGCTCTACGAGATGCTCGGCCGCTTCACGGAGTTCAAGCACGACTGGGAGCGGCCTTATCTGGCCGGCAGCGACGACCGGGTGTTCAAGAACACATTCAAGGACATCGCCTACATCCTGCAGTCGTGCAGTGAGAACCAAACCCGGTTCGAGATCGAGTGCTACGACATCGGGCACCTGTACACCGCAGCGCATTTTCTTGACCGTGCGCTGCTGACGCCGCCGCTGTTGATTCAATCGGTGTTCGGCTTGCGCGGCGGCATCGGTGGCCACGTCGAAGACCTGATGCACATGCGCCGCACGGCCGATCGGCTGTTCGGCAAGGACCATGTCTGGTCAGTGCTGGGCGCCGGGCGCAACCAGATCCCGCTGGCCACCGTGTCGGCCTCGATCGGCGGGCATGTGCGCGTCGGCCTCGAAGATTCGCTGTGGGACGGCCCAGGCCAGTTCGCGACGACCAACGCGGCCCAGGTGCAGCGCATGCGCACCATCATCGAGGCCCTTTCGCTGCAGGTCGCGACGCCGGCCGAAGCGCGGCAGATGCTGGGCCTGAAGGGGCGCGACGAAGTGGCGTTCTGACCCCGCGGCTGCGTCCCTCGCGACCCTCACGCTTGTCGCGCTGATTGGGTTCAATCCAGGGCGTCGTTTGGCTCCGCGGTGTTGCCGCCCTTGCCTGGTCGGCTGTGGCGATGTGCTTCATGCTTGTCCACCACTGTGGTGATGGCCCGCTTGAGCTTGGCCACCGCGCCATTGATCGCCTGGTGTGCAGTGTTGGCCTGGTCCTTCACCACGACCGGGTCCAGCCCGACCAGCCGGGCTTCCAGCGTGCAGTGGATGTCGTCGGGCGTGTTCTTGAGATGACTGTTCGCATCGGCCAGGTGCGCTTCGACCCGGGTGACCTGGTCTGCGAAGCGGCTCAGGGCGTCCTTCACGACGGTGTCGAGGTGCTCGGCCATCTGATGGCGCCCGTCGACATGGGGATCGGTGTTCAACAAGACTTGCACGGCATGCTCCTCGGGCGGTGGATCGGCTCAGCGTCGCGGCTGACGGCATTCGGGTGACTCGAGCCGCTGGCCGCTCCAGAAGTCGATCACACGGGCTGTTCTCTGTGTCGTCGCAAGGGAAAGCCTGTGCTGTGACGGGACATCGGTCTCTGCGAGCGCGGCATAGGTCATCTGGTTGGCGGCGCTCAGCCACGTGATCACGTACCGGGTTTTCGTCGTCCAGTCATCTTGCATCGCAGTCTCCGAAGGCCCCTGCGGGTCAATGCGTCGATGGTGTCCAAGCCAGACGATTTGTCAGTCACCCAAAGGCATGAACTCGCGTGGTCCGTGTCCTACGCCAAACCGTCGGACCCAAAGAAAAAGGCCCGGTTGTTGGACCGGGCCTTTTCACTGGGGGCGCCCCTGGCACTGGGCCGGGGGTGCGCTCAGCAGGGTGAAACAACTCAGGCGCGCTTCGCCTTGGTCGCTGATGCAGCCTTGACAGCAGTGCTAGTCATCGCCTGGAAGTTGGCTTCGGCCACTTCAACAGCTTGCTTGGACGCCTTGTGCACGCTCTCGTAGGCGTTGTTCGCGGCAGCGACGGCGGACTTCACCAGTGCGACGGCGTTTTCGCTGCCGGCCGGTGCGTTCTTGACGGCAGTGTCGACCACCGACATGAACTTCTTCTGCGCATCAGCAGCGGTCGATTCCGCAGCCTTGGTCATTTCCGACGTGGTCGCGGTGGCGATGTCGTACAGGTGGCGGCTGTAAGCGGCTGCCTTTTCGGCGGCGGGCTGCAGCAGCGAGGTCTGCAGGGCCAGCAGTTCCTGAGCGTCCTTGGCCGACAGAGCGGCTTGGGTGGACTCTGCAGCTTCGCCCATGGCGGCCTTGGCCACTTGCAGGTTCAGCTCGACGAGCTTTTCAACGCCTTCGAAGGCCTTGGTGGTCAGGCCGAACAGCGTGTCAAGGTTGGCCTTTTGCGCGGCGACGATTTGTTCTGCGGTCAACATGAATATCTCCTGGAGGTGGGGAAAAACGAAGGCGATAGAGCAATGGGTTGAGGCTCAAGGCCGGGGCCATACAACACGTTCAAGCTGGATCGCAATCCTTGTTGCAGTGCAGCATGGGTCAAGTATAGGAGTCCGAAATGACTTGGCAAGCCTTTTTTGGTGCAATGCAGCAAAACTGGGGTGATTGGCCTAAAACCCAGGTTCCGCTGGCTCGCGAGGGGATCTGCACAATCCGAGGCGTGCAGGCCTTCTACTCCGACCATTTCGTGTTGCCGCTGCCCGAGGGACACCGTTTCCCTATGGTGAAGTACCGGCTGCTGAGGGACCGGGTGGCCGCTGAGCTGCCCGGTGTCACGCTGATGGAGGCGCCTGCGGCCTCGGATGGCGAACTGGCACTGGCACACACGCCGCAATACGTCGGCGACGTGGCGGAAGGACGCTTGTCAGCCGCCCAGCAGCGCGAGATCGGCTTCCCGTGGACGGCGGCGATGGTGGCGCGCTCGCGCCGATCGGTGGGCGCTTCGATCGCTGCTGCACGTGCGGCGCTGAACGGCGGCGGCGTGGCCATCAACCTGGCCGGCGGTACCCACCATGCCTATGCCGATCACGGCAGCGGTTTCTGCGTGTTCAACGATGTGGTGGTTGCGGCCCGGCGGATGCAGGCCGAGGTGCCCTGTCGGGGCGACGGCCCGCTGCGCGTCGCGGTGATCGACCTCGATGTGCATCAGGGCAATGGCACTGCAGCCATCTGCCGCAATGACCGGACGATCACCACGCTCTCGATGCATGGCGCAAAGAACTTCCCGTTTCGCAAGGAGGCGAGCGACATCGACATCGATCTGCCCGATGGCTGTGCCGACGATGAGTACCTGGCCGCGCTGGATCACGCACTGGATCGGCTGTGGCGACACGCTGAGTCCAACGGCCTTCCGCAATTGATCTTTTTCCTGGCCGGCGCCGATCCCCACGAGGGCGATCGCCTGGGCCGCCTGAAACTCACCGCAGCCGGCTTGGCCGAACGTGACCGACGCCTGTTCTCAGCAGCCCTGGAGCGCCGCATTCCGGTCGCCGTGTCGATGGCGGGCGGCTACGGGACGGTGATCGAGGACACCGTGGCGCTGCAACTCACCACCCTGCGCCTGGCATTCGGCCACTGGCAGGCTTGGCAGTCGTCGCGCCTGCGCGCGCCAGATCTTCAAGCCAAGATCGCCTGAGACGCCTGAGAC
>CANHNO010000175.1 GCA_947462065.1 Burkholderiales bacterium
CCTTCGTCGACCGGCACTACCAGCAGCAGATCGACCGCCTCGCCGACCGCACCGAACACGCCGCCTTGCGGTCACTGCTGCTGGAATGTCAGGCCGACGAATGCGAACATCGCGACGAGGCCCTCTCGCACCGCACGAAGCCACCCGGCCCCGTGATGCGGGCCTGGTGCGCACTGGTCGAGCACGGATCCGCGGGCGCTGTGCACATTGCTCGACGCTTCTGAAGCGCCTGTCCGGTCACGCCACGCCCGCTGACGGCCGGCTGTTGAAGCGCCGTCGCCGCTGCAGCAACCCGGCACTCACTGCATGAACCAGCCATGGCTGACGACCAGCGACTGGCCGGTCAGCGCATTGGAGTTGAAGCCGGCGAACAGCAGCGCCACATCGGCCACGTCCTGCACGGTGGTGAACTCACCATCGACGGTTTCTTTCAGCATCACCTTCCGGATCACGTCGTCCTCACTGATGCCGAGTGCGGCTGCCTGCTCGGGAATCTGCTTGTCAACCAGCGGTGTGCGCACGAAACCGGGACAAATCACATTGGCACGGATGCCGTGCTTGCCACCCTCCTTGGCGACCGTCTTGCACAGACCGATAAGACCGTGCTTCGCGGTGACGTAGGCTGATTTCAGCAGCGAGGCCTCTTTCGAGTGCACAGAGCCCATGTAGATGATGCTGCCGCCCTTGCCCGAGGCCTTCATGTGCGGCACACAGGCCTTGGTGGTCAGGAAGGCGCCGTCGAGGTGAATCGCGAGCATCTTCTTCCAGTCGGCAAACGGGAAATCCTCGACCGGGTGCACGATCTGGATACCGGCATTGCTGACCAGCACGTCGACGCCGCCATAAGCGGCCACCACCGCCGCGACCGCGGCATTGACCTGGTCTTCGCTGGTCACGTCCGTCGCCACCGCCAACGCAGTGCCGCCTGCCTTCGTGATCTCGTCAGCGGTGGCCTGTGCCGCCGCCAGGTTCATGTCCGCAATGGCGACCTTGCCACCCTCCTTGGCGAACACGAGTGCGATTTCCTTGCCGATGCCGCTGGCGGCGCCGGTGACGATGCAGACTTTGTCCTGGAGCTTCATGGGGTGCTTTCGTTGGTAAGAAGAAGACGTCGCCAGGGACCTGAGGCTCGGCAATGTTCAGCCGCTCAGTGGCGGATTCAGGTGGAAAACGATTTGTCCGAGTTGCGGTCGAACGCATGCACGCCGTGGGCCCTGCGCTCGCGCTGCAGCCAGCGCGGGTCATGCAAGGTGTGCGCCATGTCGGCCCGGCCAGCGTCCCAGTGCTCCTGCATCGACAGGCCTGAGAACTCGTCTCTCTTGGGCGTGGCCGTCGGGCGGCGTTGTGGTGTGCGCACTCGACTTGCAACCGGGAGAGACCTTCGCGGTGGGTTTCTTCATTCAAAGGATTTTCGGCCGTTTTCATGACCTGTTTTTCGGAAGATCAATACCCAAAACACCAGTAAAACCGGTCAATGTTTCCGATTTGGCGTCGATACACTGAGAGCGGGGCGGCCGCAAAGGTTGCCCCCTCGATGCCCGCCGTTCAGACCCCTCAGCATCACCTCAGGTATTCACAAGCATGACAGTCGATACCACCGCCACCATCCTCATCGTCGATGACGATTCGGACAACCTGTTCGTCCTGAATGAGTTGCTGTGCCCGCACTACCGGGTGCTGGCGGCCATCTCCGGGGAAGTCGGTCTGCGCGTGGCCGAGGGCACGCCACGGCCGGATCTGATCCTGCTCGACGTGATGATGCCCGGGCTCGACGGTTATGAGGTGCTGGCCAGGCTGCGTGCAAACCCCGCGACGCGTGACATACCGGTGGTCCTCCTCACAGCGCTCGGCGAGGCAAGCGACGAGGAGCGGGGCCTCAAGCACGGGGCCAACGACTACCTCACCAAGCCGCTGAAACCGGCAGTGGTGCTCGCGCGAGTGCGCTGCCAGCTCGAAGCCAAGCTGGCCCGCGAGTGGCTGCACGATCGCAATGCGGCCCTGGAGGCTGAAGTCGCGCGCCGCATGGCGGAAAACGACCTGACGCAGCGCGTGACGATCCGCGCGCTGGCTCATCTGGCCGAAGTGCGCGACCCCGAGACTGGCAACCACATCCTGCGCACGCAGGGCTACGTCAAACGGCTTGCGCTCGGGTTGAAGGACCACCCAAGATTTTCAGCGCTCATCAGCGAGCGCTACATCGAACTGCTGGCGATGTCCGCGCCGCTGCACGATATCGGCAAGGTCGGCATCCCCGACCATATCCTGCTGAAGCCCGGCAAGCTGACGGCCGACGAATGGGTGGTGATGAAGACCCACGCCCAGTGCGGCAGCAATGCCATCGAGCAGGCCGAGCAGGATGTCGCAACGCCACTTGAATTTCTCACGCTGGCCAAGGAAATCGCTCACTGGCACCACGAGAAATGGAACGGCAGCGGCTATCCCGACGGCCTGATCGGCGATGCGATCCCGCTTTCGGCCCGTCTGATGGCGGTGGCCGATGTGTTCGATGCGCTGATCTCGAAGCGGGTCTACAAGGAAGCGATGACCTACGCCGAGACGCGCCGCCTGATCACGGAGGGTCGTGGCCAGCACTTTGACCCCGACGTGGTTGATTTCTTCCTGGCCACATTCGATGATTTCGTGGCCATTGCAGAGCGCTACCGGGACGACGAAACAATCGATGCCTAAGGACTAGCGCCATGGGACGGTTGACAGGCCCCAGCCTGCCGTCGCTGACTGGCGACCGGCCATCGAACCATCGTGCCGGCCGCTCGGTGGTCTGGCTTGCGATCTGCGTGGTGCTGGTCACGGGCGCCATGCTGGCGCTGGCGCTGGCCTACCTGAGAAGCCAGGCGATCGACACCGGTCAGCGCGCCACCGAATCGTTAGCGCAGATCATTGAGGAACAGACCACCCGCACGCTTCAGGCCACCGATCAGGCCCTCCAACTCGCTGGCGTGAAACTGGCCCGCGCCGAGTTGACCAGAACGCTCGATGTCTCTTCCGCACGTGACTTGCTTCAGGAGCAGATCTGGGAGATGCCGTTTGTGCATGCGATGTGGGTGCTGGATGAGCACGGTCACGTCGTCTATGCCTCGAACACCGGCGATACAGGCGTCGATCTCTCCGACCGCGAATACTTCCGGGTTCACCGCGATGCACAGCAGACGGGCTTCTACCTCGGCACCCAGGTGCAAAGCCGAACCACCAGCGGCGGGATGATCAGCGCATCGCGCCCGCTGCTAGGCGACGCCGAGCTGGGCTTTCAGGGCGTCATCGTTGCCGCGCTGGACCCGATGTTCTTCGATCAGCTCTGGCATTCGGTCGATCTCGGGCCGGACGGCTCGGTAGCGCTGATCCGGCGCGATGGTGTGCTGGTGATGCGAAGCCCGTACAACGAGTCCGTCATGGGCAAGGCCCATGCCGAACTGCCACTGGTCAGCGCGGCGCAAGCGGGGCAGTCGGCCGGCCAGTTCCAGAAGGTCAGTGTCTATGACGGCGTGTTGCGCAACTTCGCCTTCCGCGCGCTGTCGACGCGGCCCGAGTTCCTGGTCGTTGTCGGGCAGTCCCACGACCACGGGCTGGCAGGCTGGCGGCAGATGGCCTGGCTGGCCTCGTTGGTCTGGGCGGCCGCTTCAGTCGCGCTACTCCTGTTGAGCAGTTACTTGGCCCGCGCCTGGCGGCGGGTCGCCCAAGAGGAGCGCAACGCCCAGCGATTGGCTGAACGGCTGACGGTGGCCACCGGGGCGGCGGCGATCGGCGTGTGGGAGTGGGACCTTGTCTCCGATCACCGATTCGCCACGCCCACCTGTTTCACGATGCTGGGCGATGAGGCCCATCAGGACCAGGTCAGCGGCCATCGATGGATCGAGCGGGTTCATCCCGAGGACCGGCCAACGGTGGCTGCGGCCATCGAAAGCGCCCTGGCCGCCGGCTCAGAGTCCTCCTATGCGTACGAGGCTCGCCTGCGGCACGAAGACGGCAGCTACCGCTGGCTGGAGGTGTTGGGCCGCATCGTCGATCGAGATGTGCAGGGCAAGCCGACGCGCGTGCTGGGCGTACAGACCGATGTCACCGAGCGAAGGGGTATGGTTTATATGCTGCGCCAGAGCGCAGCCACATTGAGGGCCTCGCTCGAGGCCATACCAGACCTGCTCTTCGAGCTCGACCTGGACGGCAACTATCTGTCCTACCAGTCACTGCGGCCGGAGCTGCTGGCCGCCCCGAAAGGGCAGTACCTGAACAAGCAGATCACCGATGTGCTGCCGCCCGACGAGGCGAAGGCCGTCATGGACGCCGTGCGGGAAGCCCATCGCGACGGTCGATCCACCGGGCGCGTGGTGTCGCGGGTCATGCCACAGGGGCTGCGGTGGTTTGAGATGTCGGTGTCGCGCAAGGCCATGCCGCCGGATGCGCCGCCACACTTCATCTTGCTGTCACGGGACATCACCGCACGCCGGCAGACGGAAGAACAACTACAACGGCTGAACCGCACGCTGCGGGTGATGAGCACCTGCAACCTGGGTCTCTCCAAGACCCAGGACGAGGATGCGTACATCAGCGAAGTTTGCCGGGCGGTGGTCGAGGATGGGCGTTACCGGATGGCCTGGGTCGGCATTGCCGAGAGCGACACGGACAAGACCGTGCGCTGCGCTGCGAACTTTGGCGACGAAACCGGCTATCTCCACGGGATCGGCGTGTCCTGGGATGAGTCGTCGCCCCTCGGCAAGGGACCCATGGGCCTTGCGATCGCCACCGGAAGCACACAGGTTGAGCAGGACTTCCTGGCCCATCCGCACCTGACGCCTTGGATTGAGCGCGCAGTGGAATCCGGCTTCCAGGCGATGGTCGTGCTGCCGCTGACCGACCGGCGAAGCACCATCGGCGGACTGGCCATCTATGCGGATCGGCCTTTTGTCTTCTCCGACGATGAGGTCGAACTCCTGGAAGAGCTGGCACGCAACGTGTCTTTCGGCATCGAGTCGCTGCGGGCGCGCCATCAGCGCGATGCAGCCGAAGGCGCCAACCGGGCCAAGAGCGCCTTCCTGGCCAACATGAGCCACGAGATCCGCACGCCGATGAACGCCATCCTTGGCCTGAGTTACCTGTTGCGGCAATCCGGCGCCTCGCCGGATCAGGTACAGCGGCTGGACAAGATGGATGCCGCCAGCCAGCACCTGCTGTCCATCATCAGCGACGTGCTGGACCTGTCGAAGATCGAGGCGGAGCGGGTGGACCTGGAAAACGTGCCGTTCCACTTGTCAGCGATCCTCG
>CANHNO010000176.1 GCA_947462065.1 Burkholderiales bacterium
GTGATGAAGCAGTCGCAGCGCACCGGCTCGAACGGGTCGCAGGTCAGGTTGTGATCGTCTGCTGCACCACTGACAAAGTAGTCGCCTGAGGCCACCCATACCCGCCCGCCGTGCTCGACGCGTACCTGCGCAGAGCCCAGCACATGCCCGGCCGGATGAAGGCTGACGCGCACGCCTCGGTGCTCGATCACTTCGCCATAGGCCGCTGTCTGCAGGTTGATACGGCCCAGCCGCGACCGCAGCACACCTGCCGACTTCTCCGACGCGAGGTAGTGGCCATGGCCTGTGCGCGCGTGGTCGGCATGCGCGTGCGTGATGACGGCACGATCAACCGGCCGCCAGGGGTCGATGTAGAAATCGCCCGGCGGGCAATACAGGCCGGCAGGGCGTTCGATGATCAGGTCGGTCTCGGCAAAAGCCATGTCGAGGAGACTAGGTCAATAGCGTCCGGTGGCCCCCGCGACCCTCAAATACACATACGACACCCACGCCACCACGCCTCGGCGCAGCGCGCCCAGCATGCCGGGGCGGTACTTCTGCGTGGGGTCGATTTCTTCCGACACTGCAATCGCCGCGTCGAACTGCGCTGACAACTCGGCGTTGAATGCGGCATCGCGCACGATGACGTTGGCCTCGAGGTTCACCAGCAGCGACAGCGGGTCGATGTTCGAGCTGCCGACCGTCGCCCATTCATCATCGATGACGGCGATCTTGGCGTGCAGGTAAGCGGGCGTGTATTCGAAGATGCGCACGCCCTGCCCCAGCAGTTCGTCGTAGAGCGCCCGCGCGGCCATGCCGGCGATGCGGTAGTCGAGCTTGCCTTGCAGCAGCAGCCTCACGCGCACACCGCGCCGTGCCGCCTGACGCAGCGCGCGGCGAAACTCGCGCCCCGGGTAGAAATACGCCGAGATCAGGTCGACCCGCGTGTGCGCGCTGCGGATGGCGTCGATGTAGGCGCGCTCGATGGTGCGGCGCTGGCGCACGTTGTCGCGCAGTACGAAGGCAGCGTGCATCGGCGCCAGGTCGCCAGGCGATGCCTGCATGCCTCGTTGGCCGTTCAGCCGCAAGCGCTTGATCAGGCGCCGAACCCGGGCCAGCGGTTCGGCGCCTCTCACGATGGCCAGCGCTTCGTCCTTGAAGCTCCGACCCAGGTACGCGCGCGACCACACCGCAATCGTTGCCTGATGAATCGGGCCCGTGATCGGGCCCGTGACACGCACGGCGAAATCGAGGCGGGGCGCGTCGCCCCAACCGTGGTTGAGGTCGTAGCGATCGTCCATCAGGTTGATGCCGCCGACAAAGCCAATCTCGGCATCGACCACACACAGCTTCAGGTGCAGGCGCCGCAATTGGCCAGGCTGCAGCCAGTTCCACCAGCGGTCGATCGGCCGGTAGACCGCGACCTGCACGCCGCCGTCGCACAGTCGACGCTGCAGCGCGCTGACACCGCCCAGCGTGCCGAAGCCATCGTTCACCATCTTCACCTGCACACCACGTTGCGCCGCCTGGATCAGCGCGGCGGCGACGCGATCTGCCGCTGGATCGTCGTGGAAGATGTACGTCGCCACGCAGACCTCATGGCGGGCCGCGTCGATGGCGTCGATCATTGCCGGAAACAGTGCGTCGCCGCCACGCAGCAGGTGCACCGTGTTGCCGCCGCTGAACACGGGCCGGGGCACAGCACCCCACATCTGTTCGAGCGCGACACGCTCGGCGTTGGCTCGCGCAGCGAGGTCGTCGTCGTTCGGCATCGGCCGATCAGATCAGTTGCAGTTCAACCACCAGCGGCAGGTGGTCAGACATGCGAGCCCAGGCTGGCCCTCGCGGAACCTGCATCGCCGTGCAGCGCAAACCGCGTGCATACACCCGGTCGAGCGAAAAGAAGGGCACCCGCGACGGAAAGGTGCGCAGTGGCGATTGGCCACCCACGCGCGCGGGCTCCAGGCCCATCTTGCGGATCGGTGCATCGAGCTTTTCGCCCCAGTCGTTGAAGTCACCTGCCAGTACCAGGTGCTCGCCCGCAGGCACATGGGCGGCAATGAACTCGGCAATGCGCTCGACCTGCCTCACCCGGCTGGCATGCATCAGGCCCAGATGCGCGACGATGGAATGCACCACCGTGCCATTCCACTGCACCGGCACATGCAGCAGGCCGCGCTGCTCGAATCGGTGGTCGGACACATCGTGGTGCTTGATGTCCCCGATCGGCCAGCGCGAGAGCAAGGCATTGCCATGCTCGCCGTGGCGGGTGATTGCATTGCTGCGGTAGGCCACCTCGTAGCCTTCGGGCGCCACGTAATCGGCCTGCGGCATCCGAGGCCAACCGATCTGTGTGTCGGGGAACTGCAGCGCCTCGGCGCGGTTCGAGCTGCGCACTTCCTGCAGGAACACCAGGTCGGCGTCCAGCGCTTCGATGCCGAGCGCCAGGTTGTGAATCTCCAGCCGCCGCCGCGGGCCCACACCGCGCACTCCCTTGTGAATGTTGTAGGTGGCCACACGCAGCACGTCTCCTGGGTGCTTGGAGACGCCGGCGTTCAAGTGATGACCGCCTTTCACGCCGACACGAACCTGGGCAACTGCAGCACGGCTTCGGCGTTCGATGGCGAGAAGCAGCGGTCAGCCGCCTCTCGCCAGGGCAGCCACTCGCTGCGGGTGTGCTCACGCGGGGCGAGCGTGATGGCGATGTCGCGCGGCACCCGCAGGCCGAACACATGCTCGGTGTTGTGCGTCACCCCAGGCGCATAACGGTGCCGCCAGACGGGGTAGATCTCGTAGACATTGCGCATGCCCCAGTCTCGCAGATGGGAGCGCGGCACATCCGCCGAGCCCACAACGATGCCGGTCTCTTCGGCCACCTCGCGCCGTGCCGTCAACTCGAACGGCTCATCCACCGCATCCTTCGAGCCGGTCACGCTCTGCCAAAAGCCCGGCCGATCCGCGCGCTCGATCAGCAGCACCTCGAGGTCGGCGGTGTGGATCACGACCAGCACCGACTCGGGAATCTTCGGTGGGCGCGGCGTGTCCATTGATCTGACCCGTCAGCGCGTGGCGTCAGGCAACTCGATCTTGACTTGCAAAACCTCCAGGTCGCCCTGGCGCTCGACCTCGACCTTGATGTCGCCTGCACCCACCGACACGTACTTCGAGATCACCGCCAGCAGTTCGCGCTGCAGGTCAGGCAGATAGGCGGGGTCACGGGTGCGGCCGTTGCGTTCGTGCGCCAGGATGATCTGCAGCCGCTCCTTGGCGACGCTGGCGGTCTTGGTCTTTTCACCGAGAAAGAAGGACAGGAAACCCATCACTCACTTCCCCCCGAACAGGCGCTTGAGGAAGCTCGGCTTCACGGGATCGACAAAGCGCAGCGGCGTTTCCTCGCCCAGGAAGCGCGTGATCACATCCTTGTAGGCCTCTGACACGTCGGAACCCTTCAGATGGATCGCAGGCACGCCCTGGTTCGAGGCGTCGAGCACCGATTCGGACTCCGGGATCACGCCGATCATCCGCACCCGCAGGATGTCGTGGATG
Source organism: Burkholderiales bacterium (assembly GCA_947462065.1). GTDB lineage: Bacteria > Pseudomonadota > Gammaproteobacteria > Burkholderiales > Burkholderiaceae_C > PBB1. Next base: position 3,526 of record CANHNO010000176.1, read on the forward strand.
TCCTTCAGGCTGAGCATCTGACCACCGATCACCCGGTTCGGGTTGTAGCGGGTGATCAGCAGGTGCTCCTTGATCGGCTCCTTCTTCTCGATCGCGCGGCGCGTCTTGCTGTGCAGCATGCCGAGGATGCGGTCGGAATCGCGCACCGAGGACACCTCGGGGTTGGTCACTACCAGCGCCTCATCGGCGAAATGCATCGCCATCAGCGCGCCGGTCTCGATACCGGCCGGCGAGTCGCAGACGATGTATTCGAAGTCCATGCCGGCCAGCTCTTCCAGCACACGCTCGACGCCGTCCTGCGTCAGCGCGTCCTTGTCACGCGTCTGGGAGGCCGCAAGCACGTACAGGTTGTCGCACTGCTTGTCCTTGATCAGGGCCTGGTTCAGCTTGGCCTCGCCGTGGATCACATTGATCAGGTCGTACACCACGCGGCGTTCGCAGCCCATGATCAGGTCGAGGTTGCGCAGGCCGACGTCAAAGTCGATGACAGCGGTCTTGTGTCCGCGCAGTGCGAGCCCGGAAGCGAAACTGGCGCTGGTGGTGGTCTTGCCGACGCCGCCCTTGCCGGAGGTCACGACGATGATTCTGGCCATGGATGGCAGTCCTTGTGGATGTGATGTCGCCAGGGGCGAAAGAAGATGAAGGGGGAGGTGGAAGAAAGAATCGATCAGTCCAGCGGCTCGAACACCAGGCGCTCGCCGTCCAGGCGAATCTGCGCTGGTTTGCCGATCACTGTGTCGGGCAACGGGTTGTCGGTGGTGCGGTAAGTGCCGGCGATCGAAATCAACTCGGGCTCCATGCAGGTGCTGAAGATGCGCGCCTCGTTGTTTCCCCGGGCACCCGCAATCGCCTTGCCACGCAGCGGCGCATAGACGTGGATGCTGCCGTCGGCGATCACCTCGGCACCGAAATTCACCGCCGCCAGGACAACCAGGTCACCGCCGCGGGCGTACACCTGCTGCCCGGAGCGCAGTGGTTTGTCAACGATCAGCGTGGTGATGGCGGCGGGTTGAATCTGCTCCGCCACGGCAGCCACCGGCTCGGGCGCAGGCGCTGGTGGCGGCACCGCCTCCACTGGCGGCGGTTCGGCGACCGCAGGGGCTGGCGTGCGCGCGGCAGGAGGCAGTGCCTCGGGGGCCTCGCCCAGCCCGGCCTCGGCGGCGGCCGCCATCTGCTCGGGCGAGCCGCCACGCACCGCAGCGGCAACCATCTTGAATTGCCGAAACAGGGAAGCGAGCCTGGCGTAATCCAGCGCGAGCGGATCGCCTTCGGCTTGCGCGATGTCGATCACGACCGGGTCGTGGTTGAACATCTCTGGCGTGTCGGCAAATCGTGCCGTCAGTTCGCGCTCGATTGCCACCATGTCGGTAGTCTTCAGCGCGACGACGACCAGCGTCATCGACGCACTGCGCAACTCGAACACCACCGGTGCGCGCTCCTTGCTGCGTGCCATGTCAGTTCTCCACCGTGCTTCGCGCGACCCGCGACGCATGACACAGCCGACTGTTGGCGAAGCTCTGCTTTCGGCCCTTTGCGGTCATTCGCGGACATGCTCCTGCAGGCATCGGTCTGCGCGAGCGGAGGCTACCGAGTGACCGGCTCCACTCATGTCCCCCGGGCCGGTTCACTGCCCAAGCGCTTCGGGTCAAGCCGATCCGGCCCTCCTCCTTTACTTCGCTGCGCCGGTCACCCGGCATCCTCCGCAGGCATCCACGGTTGTGTTCA